>JAJDEI010000236.1 GCA_029259845.1 Planctomycetaceae bacterium
TTCAAAGTTTCACTTTGGAGAGGACCGGCCGGGACAAGCTCAATGGTAACCCGAAGCGTCAGCGAGGAAGCGAACGTGAGTGAGCGATTCGTCCCTCGCTGACGCTTCGGGTTACGAGGTTCCCCAGCTTCAATCTTTGAACGGCCCTGCACCGACTCCATGGATCACTTCAGCCGCCTGACGTCGCAGGGACGCGACTTACTCCCCAGCTTCCCCGGAAGAGCAAGAGGTCAGTTCACCGCGGCGTCGCAGAGACTCAGAGGATGCACAGAGAGAGCGTGCGCACGGGGAGATCGGCTCCGGTTCGCTGGAAAACCTGCTCGTTGGTGTATGATCGGTGTTCTGGACATGTCCCAGATATCGCACGTGCCATCAGCCAACAGGCAAGGAAGACCGATGACTCCTCCGCGGAACCTCTAGTCTCTGCGACTCCGCGGTGACGAAACCATTTCAAAGGGCTGAAGGGTGGCCGATTGACAAGATTGCCGACGAAACATCCGGATTAAGGACCGAACCATGCGGACATTGACGACTTTCTGTCTCCCTGTTTTCCTCACCGTCCTCATTGCCAACACCACCGTTCAACGGTTGGCAGCCGATCAGCCGCATCAGCAGGCGGTCCGCCTGTCGGTTCAGGTTCCGGTGACTCTCGACTACCTGCTGTATCTTCCCCCCGGTTACGAACAACGAGGGTCGTGGCCGCTGCTGCTGTTTCTGCACGGTGCGGGCGAGCGGGGTGACAACCTCGACATGCTCACGATTCACGGGCCGCCCAAACTGATCGCCCAGGGGCAGCCGTTTCCGTTTGTCGTCGTTTCGCCGCAATGTCCCAAGGACCAGTGGTGGCAACCGACCGAACTGACCGCCTTGCTCGACGACGTCGAACGTCGCTACAAGATCGACAAAGACCGCGTCTACGTTACCGGTCTCAGTATGGGCGGCTTCGGAACCTGGGAACTGGCAGCCTACACGCCGGGCCGTTTCGCGGCGATCGCCCCCATCTGCGGCGGCGGGGAAACCTTCTGGACCAAGCAAATGACCAACCTGCCGATCTGGGTCTTTCACGGTGGGCAGGATACGGGCGTCCCCCTTCGCCGCTCGAAAGAGATGGTCGAGGCGCTCCGAAAAAAGGGGGGCCACGCCCGGCTCACCGTCCTTCCCCAGACCGGCCACTTCTCATGGATCTCGGCCTACAACAATCCCGAATTGTACGGCTGGCTCCTTGAGCAGAAGCGTTCGCCGGTGTCCCCGGACGACAATGGCGGGCAATAGCGAATCACCGCGTCCGTCGTTCGTGACGCTGCCCCCCGGACCCATTTTTCCTCATCGAAGTGCCCCACAGGTTTGCGCGGTGGTTTGGGGCTTGGAGTTGGAGTTCCGTTTTGAGGCTGCAAAGACAAGCAATCGCTTGAGTTCCAACCCCAAACTCAAGACTTGGCGGCGACAACCTGTGGTCAGCCGTTGAATGGGGAAACGACCGTCGATTGGCGATCGTTCGCCGAACCGTGCCTCCGTGGCAAATTGCCGACAACCGTTCCGGCAGTTCGCCAAAGTCTGTCCGGTGCTAGGGATGGGGCGGCCGATTTGATGGAACCCATCGGCTTTCTGGCTTCAAACGGTCTGCGGGGACTGGAAATGCCGGTCGGCAAATCGTAACATGAAAATGCGAAGACCTGCCTGATGAATGTCGCCTCCCACTTTTGGGCCCCCCCTTCCCCGAGGCGACGACTTGCGATCCGCGCGTGGGATCGGAGGAACGAAGTTTTAAATGCTCATCTGCCACCTCGGCGAGACGCAGCTGACTTGCGGCGCATAACTGAGTTACGTTGCATGAGTGTCGTCTGGTGCACAACTGTTTCGGCGCACGGGAGGCGGCCAAGATCACACAGGCATCGGCGATGACGCCGGTTCCGGCTTGAGAACTCCTTCAAGGTAACAAAACACCTATGCTACTGCTCATCATCCGCGTCGCCTATCTGCTGATCTGCGCGGGTGCGATCGCGTCGTTCACCCTCAATGCGAATACGGGCGCGCCCGAAATTGTCAGCAATCACCCGGTCCCTGCCTTCATTATCTTGATCGCAGTTTCCCAATCGGTCGTGATCGTCGACCTGCTGGTGAGAAAGAAGCGCATCGAAGTCGTCTCGGCGATTTACTTTGGGCTGTTGGTTGGCGTGTTGCTCAGCTACCTGCTGACGCAGGCGCTCAATCCGCTGTTCGAGATGAACGAACTGTTCGGGTCACAAGGGCGCGGATACCGCACGGGGGCCATCATGCTCAGTTTGTTGATCCTTCCGTACCTCTGCATTTCGTTTCTGCTCCAAACCAAAGATGACTTTCGTTTCGTGATCCCTTACGTCGAGTTTTCCCGCGAGCTCAAAGGCGGACGGCCGCTCGTCATTGACAGCAGCGCCCTCATCGACGGACGGATTGCCGACGTCGTCGAGACGCGGATCCTCGACGCGGAAATGGTCGTTCCCAAGTTCATCATTCAGGAAGTCCAGGACATCGCCGACAGCCACGACAAGCTGCGGCGCAGCCGCGGCCGCCGCGGCTTGGACGTCCTCCGGGCACTGCAGCAGGACCCCAAAGTCGACATCCACGTCCACGAATCGGACTCCGCGCCGGCCAAAGGCCGCTCGGTCGACCAGCGGATCGTCGATCTCGCCAAGCAACTCAACGGCCGCGTGCTCACCAACGACTTCAACCTCAACAAAGTCGCCAGCGTGCAGGGGGTCGAAGTCGTCAACCTGAACGACGTGTCCAACGCCCTCAAACCTCGGTATATCCCCGGTGAGCACATCCGCATCAAGCTGATCAAGGAAGGGGAATCCCCCGGCCAGGGTGTCGGCTATCTCGACGACGGCACGATGGTCGTCTGCGAAAACGGCGGAAATGAGATCAGCAAGCAGATCGATCTTGTGGTCACCAGCGTGCTGCAAAACAGTGCCGGACGGATGATCTTCGGCCGGATCAGCGAAGACCATGCCCCCACCGCGCGGCGGCAGCACTCCTGAACAGGAAACGAGATTCCAGGACCTGGGCCTCGGATGGGAACCCGCTGCTCCGCCACGTCGGCGGGTGGCCCGGCTGGTTCGCGAAGCGACAGGATGCCACACACTCGCCGCCCGCACGTTTCAAACGGATCGTCAGCGGAATGACAGTCCTCTTGCGCCTGCGGTACCCAGCCCTGCCGGCTGGGCCACCCGCCCTGTGTGTCGAACATCGGCCAAGCAGGAGCTTCACTCTCCCGATGTAACGGTCGTTTCGTCTCACGATCCCCGCCTCAGTCGGCATCGTCAGAAGTCGCGGGAAGCCGCTGCTCCGGCACGTGCGCCTCCCGGACCAAAACGTCTCGGGCCGCCACCTCTCGCACGACAACGTCGGCCCGAATTCGCGCCAGTGTCTTCGGCCCGATTCCCGGCACGCGATCAAGTGCGCCGACGTCCGGGAAAGGCCCGTTCTGCTCGCGGTCGGCGACGATCCGCCGCGCCAGTGTTTCGCCGATCCCTTCGAGTTGCATCCACTCGACCCAATTCGCCCGATTGGCGTCGAGCACAAACCGATAGCGCTCGCCCGGAGACCGGTCGACCGCCACGGGTGCTGGCGACTGTTGCGTGATCCGGAACCAATGGACAGCCGTCAGAATCAGAGCGACCGCCGAAATGACTGTGAGAAATCGCCGATCGCCTCCATTCAAGCCCCAGCAGACCCGCTCGGTGCTTGCTGGCTCAATGCGATCACTCTCGGCACGCGGGGCCGTTTGTCGTTCAGGCCCCTGCGACTGAATGCGGTCGTTTGGTTGCTCTCGATCGCTCGGTGACTCCCGGCTTTTCAATGCCTCCCGATGAGCCGGTGAGGGAGGAACCATGCGTGCAGCGGATGCCGTTTGGCCGTCAGCCGGCTCGGATGCCGCCAAAAGTTTCGGGAATTCGGAGCCGGTCGCCATGCGTTCTCCCGATCCCGGTGCTGCCTGAGAGTCTCAGTGAAGCAGCCGTTCCAAACGATCCTCGCCCACCACGGGGGAGTCCTCTGCCTGCGTCAGGATGGCTGGGGCGATGTTGTGGCAGCGGACGCGCGACCACAGGCCAAACACTGGGGCGGCGGCGCAGTTCGTTCACTGCCCACGGCCCCAGAGGTCAGAACGGTTGCCCGATTGTTGACTTGAGACCGCCCCAGCCACCCCCGCCATTGAGCGGACGCACACGGCATGACCGATCAATCCTACCAACGCTGGCACTCTGCGTGCCAGCCATCTATAAGGCAAGAACCTCAAGCAAGCCGTTGGATTCAGGACGACGCACCACTCGGACAGGCAATCACATGGTACTCGATCTGTTCAAACTGGATGGCCGGGTGGCCGTGGTCACCGGTGCCGGTCGCGGGCTCGGGCAGGCGATGGCCCGCGCACTTGCGCAAGCCGGAGCGGACGTCGTCAGTGTGACGCGGACCGCCCGGTCGGAGGAAACGCGGCGGCTCGTCGAAGCCTGCGGACGCACCTTTCACGACGTCGCCTGTGACCTCGCCGATCCCAAACAGCGTTTGGGACTGCTGGATCGGATCGTTTCACAGACAGGGCGTCTCGACATCCTGGTGAATAATGCCGGGATCTTTGGGAGGCATCCGCCGGAGGAGTACCCCCTCAAGGAATTCGACGAACTGCTTCAGGTCCATTTGCATGCGGCGTTCGATCTGTCGCAGCAGGCCGCCGTTCACATGCTGCCCCGAGGCCGCGGCAAGATCATCAACATCGGCTCGGTGCTGACGTTTGAAGGCGGGCTGAACATCCCCGCCTATGCAGCCGCCAAGCACGCGCTGGCGGGGTTGACCAAGTCGCTGGCCAACTCATGGAGCAGTCGCGGCATCAACGTCAATTGCGTCGCACCGGGGTATTTCGACACGCAGATTGCCGGCTCGCTCAAAGATGACCCGGTTCGGGGGCCTCAAATTCTGGACCGGATTCCCGCCGGACGTTGGGGCGATCCGGATGAACTTGGTGGTCTGGCAGTCTTTCTCGCCTCCGATGCATCGAACTATGTGCACGGCAGCGTGATCGCGATCGATGGCGGATGGTTGGCCCGGTAGGCCGCAAAAAGGGCATTGCTCCCAACATGTTGTCGACTTCGATTGTGACGCCCGCTTTGTTGACGACGCCCGTTTTGTCGAGCGGGGCCTCCCACACTGTCGTGGAGCCGGTTTCGACCGAGAATGGCTCGGCCTGGAGCGGAGCAGCGGCGATCGTCCGAACCTCTGACGCAGCAATGGCAGTTCCGCCACGCGGGGCGAACGGCCCATGAAACTGTCGGTCATCATTCCAGCGCTCAACGAGGCCGGCCGCATCGCCGAAACAATCGCCCGCACCCGGGCGTTGGGAACGTGCGAGATCATCGTGGTTGACGGTGGCAGCGACGACGGCACGCTTGATGCCGCCGCCCACGCCGACCTGCGTTTTTCTTCACCTCGGGGACGTGCGCAGCAACAGAACGTCGGCGCTGCGGCGAGCCAGGCTGACGTGCTCCTGTTTCTGCACGCGGACTGCTGGCTCACGCCCGGAGGGTTCGATGCGATTCGGCAGGCACTCCGGGACGGTCGTTCCGTGGGGGGCTGTTTCCGCCAGCAGATCGACGCCCGCGGCCCCGGTTACCGCATGATCGAAGCGGGCAACGCCTCGCGTGTCCGCCTGTTGCAGTGGGCCTACGGCGATCAAGGCATCTTCGTCCGCCGCAGTGTGTTTGAAAGAGTCGGCGGGTTCCCGGAGATCGAATTGATGGAGGACCTGTACCTGATGAAACGGCTCAAACGCGAGGGGGCGATTCGCCTGGTCAATCATCGGCTACATGTCAGCCCGAGGCGTTGGCAACATCGGGGGCTGCTGCGGCAAACGCTTCGCAACTGGTCGTTCCTCGCACTCTCACACTGCGGCGTTTCGCCAAGTCTTCTGGCCGCGCGCTATGAGGAAATCCGCTAGTGGCGTGCCAAGCTTGAGGCTTGTTCGTTGGAGTTCAGCCTTTAGGCAGCGCAAACAAACTAGGTCGTGTTGACATTCAATCCGTCGGTTTTTCCGCAGGAAATGGGGTCGCACCGGTTGTCCCCACCGGTGCCGCGCAGCGGCAGGAAGCCTGTGCTTGACCGGACGATTTCCCCAGAGGCTTCTTGTCGCGGGGCGACACGGGTTGCGACAACCCGTGCGACCCGAAATCCCCTGCAAAACGGACCGTTCGTATGTCAACACGACCTAAAGCTTGAACTCCAACCTCTCGCCCCAAAATGTGGCTCGGTGATTCAGGCGTGCGGTCCGTAGCCGGGGCGGCTCTTGCGGGTTGTCAGGGCGGAAGCCTGTTCGTCGCCGACGAAGTCTTCCTTCTGCGGGTCCCACGTCAGGTCGCGACCGAGCATCAGGGCGATGTTACACAGGTGACAGGACGTCATCGTGCGGTGATGCGTGGCCACATCGGAGATCGGCTGCTCGCGGGTTTCGAGGCATTCGAAGAAGTTGCCCATGTGGCTGCCCGGCTGCTTGCCTTTGTACAGCTCGATGATCCGCTCGTTCAGTTCCGCGTTGTCGGCGGGGCTGAGGTCGTCCACCGGCTTGCCGGTCAGTTTGCCCCGGTTGACGAAGATGCGGCCTTCGTCACCTTCAAACAGGATGCCGTTTCCGAATTCGGTGCCGTCGTCACGCTTGTAGACATCATTCACGTTGACGGTCGAACCGTTGTCGTATTTCAGGTCGATGCTGAAGTTGACAGCCGTGTTGAAGCCGTTGGGCAACGTCACTTCGCCGTCAAGGAAGGCGTTCCAATCCAGGTCGTCGGGAACGAGAGGTGTGAAGTGGCCCTTGGCACTGACGTGCGTGGGTCCCGAATGATCGGCTCCGATGGCCCATTGGGCGATGTCGATGTGATGGGCCCCCCAGTCGGTCATTTTCCCGCCGGAATGTTCGAAGAACCAGCGGAACATCTTGCGCCGCTCTTCGGAGTAGCCGACCGCCGGTGCCGGTCCGACCCACATGTCCCAAGCGAGGTCCGCGGGCGCAGTGACCATCTCGAACGGTCCGCCTTCCGGAGCGTCACCAATCGCCACGTAGGCATTCACGTATTTCCCCAGCCGCCCGCTCTGCACGATGGCGATCGCTTTGAGGAACTTCGAGTCGTTCTCGCTGCGCTGTTGCGTCCCCACCTGGAACACGCGCCCGGTCTCCTCGACGACCTGCCGGATGCGGATGCCCTCCTCGATGGTCAAAGTGAGCGGCTTTTCGCAGTAGACGTCACATCCGGCTTGCAACGCAGTGATGGCGATCGGCACATGCCAGTGGTCGGGGGTGCCGATCGTCACGACGTCCGGCTTCTCCTGCTCGAACATCACGCGGTAGTCGCGGTACATGTTGAGCTTGCCGCCCAGCGCCGCGTTGAATTCGGCGGTGTGCAAGTCGTCGACGTCGCACACAGCGATCGTATGCCCCAATTTGGCGGCTCGCCGGGCAATCGCTCCTCCCTGGCTGTAGCGGCCACGGCTTCCTCCGACACCGATCGAGGCGACCGTTGGCCGGCTGTTAACGTCTCCTGCACGGACCGATCCGCTCCAGAGCGAAGGCGTGGCGATGATGGCACCGAAACCGGCTGACTGCTTGAGGAAGTCGCGTCGCGTGTTGGTCATGAGAGGTTCCTGTATGGGTTTCTCCCGATCGTAAATGGGTGACGGAGACTTCTCAAGTCTGCAGGACCTGTTGGTCCTTGAGTGCGCATGGCGACTCTCATGAAACAGCGGGCGCTGGTTGTCGTAGAACGCCCCCTCCGAGGGTGTGATTCTTTCCCAGCGCACGACCGAACACCCGGTGTCTCCAATCAGCAAGGACGCGAATCGCCTCGTTTTCGCGGCTCAGGTCCTCAACGATTCTCGACATCATGAGACACCGGGTGTTTCCACCGAAAAACTCACACGCTCTCCGTGCCGCGACGTCGGCCCTGTTTGCCGGGACGTCCGGCTCGGCAACAGGGCACAACGGGTCGGCGATTACGACCGCGGCGTCGCCAGGCGTCGGACGAGTGCTTCGGTCTGCTGGCCGAGCCAGTGGACGCCGCAGTTAACGTGGGAGACGGCCGAATGGACCCAGGGAGCCGTCCGTGCCGAAAACTGCTTGATTTGCGGCGAAGCCCGTTGCCATAGATCGCCGACACGCCGACCGCCGTTAACCGACGCACTCTGAAACACGTCGTGCATGCGGCGGGCAGCCGGTCTGAGTTTGCCATCGATCCAGTCACCGATGTCGATCAGGCCCTGCGACCAGCCCGGTTTGTGGGATGTCATCAGCTGGATCGTTTCGTCGACGGTGTACCCCCGGTGCAGCAGATCGTCTTTGAATCCCAACTCCATTTCTCGCTGTCGTATCTTGCGAATCTGTACGGCGACGACCGACACCAGGACAGTCACTGCGAAAAGGACCATGCCGCTCATCAGACCGAGAAACACGAGTTGCTCTTCGTTCAAGCGGGCCAGTTGATCAAGCATGCCTGGTTCCTTAGCCGGAAGGTGAGGAGCGAATTAGGGTGATCGGGGGTGATTCGTCGCTGCTGGTGGCCATCTTAGCGGAAAACTTGATGATCTTCAAAAAACAAGCTGATTGGTCACACGGGACGTTGAACATCTGGGATCGGCCGAGCGGAGCTGTTGCGTGTGTCGCCGTCCGATTCGCCATCGTCGTCCGCGAGGATGACGTCTCGCATCTCGGCGGCGAGAAAGAACGAGCCGGTCGCACAGATCAAGTCGTCGTCATCGGCACCGTCACGGGCGAGTTGCCATGCTTGGGAAGGGGTCGCGGCGGTCCGGTGGGGGATCGTCAGAGTTCGAGCGGCGATCGCACGCAGCACATCGGCCGGCACGCTGCGGGGGTTGCCGATATATTGCGTCAGAATCACTTCATCGAAGTGCCCATTCAACCGGCTGAGCAGTCCGGCGGTGTCCTTGTCCTTGGACGTGGCGAAGACGAGCAGGCGTCTGCGGCAGGGCACCGGACCCAGAGTCTCGATCAGGCAGTCAACCGAGTCGTCATTGTGCGCCGCGTCAACGACGACAAGTGGACGGTGGCGAATCACCTCGATCCGCAGCGGCCATTGCAGTTGTTCCCATCGGCGATTGATCGCGTCATCAGACACCGAGAAGTGACTTGTCGCAAGCAGGTCGCAGGCGGAAAGCGCGAGAACGGCGTTTCTCGCCTGATGCCGGCCCGGCAGCGGGACACGAACAGTCCGCTTGCTCCACGGAGTCTCCACTTGAATGGCCATTGGCTCAATGCCCGATGGGATCGGGCCGCCCTGTTCCGGTTTCCGCGAACCGACCGATGAGGGCGGCTCGGCGACTGACCAACGGAGGTCCCGGACGAGCTCGAACAGCGGGGCATCGTTTCGAGCGGCGGTTTCGCGGACGACATCCCGTGGCCCGGGCTGCCTGGCACCGCTGAGGACCGGCACGCCCGGCTTGATGATCCCCGCTTTCTCCGCTGCGATCTCGCCGAGCGTGTGGCCGAGCAATCGTTCGTGATCCCGGCTGATGCTGGTGATCACCGTGACCAGCGGCGAGCAAACGTTGGTGGCATCCAACCGCCCGCCCAGTCCGACTTCCAGGACAACAAGATCGGCCCGCTGGCGCAAAAAGTGAACCCAGGCCATCGCTGTGATGCACTCGAAGAACGTCGGCCGCATCGCGGGCCCCAGCTTGTCCATTTCCCGGACGACCGGTGGCACGATGTCCAACAGTTCGTGGAGATGGTCCTCTGTTGGCGGCAGCCCATCGACGGTCATTCGCTCGCCGAGGGAGTTGAGGTGCGGCGAGGTGAACAGGCCGACGCGATGGCCGGCCGCGGACAGAATGGCTGCGGTCATCGCTGCCGTCGACCCTTTGCCTTTCGTCCCGGCGATGTGGATGGCGGGCAGTGACTGCTGCGGGTCGCCCAGCCGCGCGAGCAACTCCTGCATACGGCCGAGTTTGAAGTCCTGAAGGCCGTACTGCTCGACGGGCAGCCGTTCGAAGTTAATGCGACTGTTGACGAACTCCATCACTCGCAGCGCGGGCGACAGACTCGGGCTCACGCCGGATGCGGCCGGGGCGGCGTATGGTTGATCGGACGGAGCGGACATCGCAGAATGTTAGCCGGATTGAGCCGCCCTGTCCCCGCTGCGGGAGACAACCGTTCGTTGAGCGGGCAATTCGCGCGAAACCGAATTCTCCGAGACCACTTTTTCACCAGACGGGAGCACTCCCCTGTGAGCATCATTGCCGTATCGACTGACCTCTGGAAGTTTAACCGGGACCGGACGCTGGCCACACTGGACGACATCGCGAAAGCGGGCGATCCGCAGTCGGTGCTCGGTTGGCGGCCCGGACCGGGGCGGGCTCACATCGCCTGGCAATTGATGCACATCGGAATTACGGAAGAGCGGTTCGCATCGATCCGGCCGGTGAGCGAAACGTCCATCACCACCGAACTGTCCGGCCGCTTTCGTGGAGGGAGCACGCCGGATGACGACATTCCGTCGCTCGACGAGATTCGCCGCGCGCTGGAGGAAGGGCGCGGGCATCTGCTGGCGACGATGAGCCAGTTCAGCGACGACGACCTCGACATGGTCCCGGAGATGCTCCGCGAGCGCGGCTGGTCACTCGGCACGATTCTGCAAGTGATCGCCTGGCATGAGACCCACCATCAGGGGCAGGCGCATATCACGCTCAATCTGTGGAAGGCGTCGCAGTGAGCGGTGCCGTGAAGTGCGGGCGGCAAGGTGCGAGCGTCACCCGAGAGATGACATCCGCCATCTGAGATCTCAGATTTGAGGCTTGCGATTTGCGAGTTCAAATCCGAGGCCTCAAGTCTTTCATCGGCGGCTGTGCTATTTGGAGCCGCTGCCGAGGAAGCTGAACAGGCCCTTGCCTTTCTTGGCTTTGGCAGCCACGTCGAGGGGACCAGCCTTGAAGGAGGCGTCGATGGCTTCGGCCAGTTGCTGGAACGAGCGGGTCAGTTTGGCTTTGGGCGCCTCGGAGATCAGCGGGATGCCGTTGTTTCGCGACTCGACCATGTTGGCATAGTCGTTGGGGACCTGCCAAAACACTTCCCGGCCGATCGTCTCCAGGGCCTTGTTGAGGCTGATCTGTGTTTCTTCGAGGCCGATTCGATTGACAACGATCTTGAGTTTTTCCCGAATGTCGTCCTGTTCCTCCAGGAATTGGATGAGACGGACGACATTCCGCAAGCAGGGCAGATCGAGTTGCGAGACCAACAGCACATGGTCGGAAAACTCCATCGCCGCCAAGTCCAGCGTCGAGAAGGACTTGCTGATGTCGATCACGAGGTGTGTGAAGGTCGCCTTGAGCAGCGTCACGACTCGTTTGAGCGATTCGGGAGAGACCACGTCCTCAGACACCATCTGGACCGGCCGGGGCAACAGAAAGGCCCCGCAATCGTGCATCGTGAGGGACCGTTTGAGCAGCGAGTAGTCGAGCCGCGTGATGTTCTCGGCCACGTCGAGGATGGTGTAGTCGGGAATGATGTCGAGCCAAACGTCAGCGTCCCCCAACGCGAGGTCGAGGTCCATCACCGCGACACTGTTTTTGGGGTTCTGCGCGAGCACGCAGGCGAGGTTGATGGCGACTGCCGTGCAGCCGACGCCTCCGCTAGCGCCGGCAATGGTGATGACCTGAGAGGACCGTGAGCCGCCTTCCCGCCCGGATCGGTTGAGCGTCTGCTGGATGCGATCCAGCGCGGCCATGAAGTCGTCGAGCTGAATCGGGTAGTTGAGAAACTCTCTCGCCCCATTGCGCATCGCCTGCAGGATCAGGCTGCCTTCCTGAGACGCGCTGACGACGAGCAGGGCGCAACCGGGGAGCTGCTGGCTCACTTCCGCGAGAAGCAGCAGCGCTTTATCCGGGTCGGAATCAATCGCGACCAATGCGATTTCCGGTTGGGTCTGTTCGAGGACGTCGCTAAAGAATTCGTACCGCGAACACTCCGCCTCAAGCCACACTGCGTCGATGCCAAGCAGCATCGACTTCAGTGATCCTCGGGTGGCGTCGTTCGGATCGACAATCGCCAGTCGGACGACATTGTTCATGGTTGATTCACTCTCAGGACCGCCAGACGCGGCTGATCGAACTTTTGTCCCAGGGCGCCGGGAAGCGCTGATACGATTCCTGACCGCCCCGGTGAGCGCCATTCATGACCGCAGGAAACGGAGCCTCTTCATAATCGTCGTTCCCTTTCCCTCTCGAAGCCGCCTGTGAGGACCGACATTCGAGGCCTATTGGTCTGCGACTTCCGACGTGAGACGAATCGGCCTTGTTTCCACTTCGACCGGAACCTCACCTTTCCGGATTCGTGAACGGAACGGGTTGATCAATCCGAGTCCTCGCTTGGGCGAGGCAACGGTGGTCACGTTGGGATCCGCATCGCCAAGTTCCGGCAACGGCGGCAGAGCCGATGACAGATCAGCCGCCGGTGAGAGACCGGCTGACGGTGACAGATCGACGGACGGGGTGAACGCAGCCGAGGGTGCTGCCGGTGCTTCGGCCGGCTGTCCGCTCGGCGGAGCCACTGCGTCGGCCGGCAACTCCGGACTGTGCGAAGGGACGTCCCCCCCTCCCTCAGGCGTGATCAGCGTGCCTGCGGAAACCGGCGCGAGGCACGAGTCGCATCCGCAGTCGCCCGGATGTCCGTTGCCGTAGCCGGCATCACCGTATCCGCCGTCACCGTAGCCGCCGCCGGTCCCGTAGCCGCACGATGAACAGGCCCCACAGGTACCGCTCTCGTATCCGGTCCCCGCGCTGCCCATTCCGCATTCGCTGCATTCGGGTCCGTAGCTCGGCACTTCGATCATGCCGTCGAGGAACAGTTCCCGGTCCGTCGGATCATCGGTGAATCCGCCCGGTCCGAAGGGAGGAACCTGATGCGGTGCCAGCGGCGCGACCATGTGCGGGGTCACGAGGATAAGCAACTCGGTCTCGGACTGGTTGTGCGAAACGGAACGAAAGGCAGCGCCAATGAGGGGCAATTCCCCGAGGAAGGGGACCTTCGACGTCTCGCTCGACTTCCGTGTCGAGATCAGACCGCCGATCATCAGTGTCTCGCCGAACCGCATCTCGACCTGTGTGTTGACTCGCCGGGTGGTGATGCCGGGCACGACCATGCCCTGAATGTTCACGGCGTTACTGAAATCACGCTCGCTGACCTCGGGAGCCAGATCGAGCCGGAGCCGGCCGTTGCCCAGCACGACGGGCACCGCTTCCATCCGCACGCCGAACTCGCGCCACTGAATCGACACCGTGCCCAGGCTCTGCGGGACAAGGATCGGAAACTCACCGCCGGAGAGGATGGTCGCCGGCCGACCGCTGGTGGTGACCAGTTTCGGTTCAGCGAGAATCTTCAGCAGGCTCTCATTTCTCAGGGCGTCGACGAAGCCGTTGAAGACCTCGCTGGACCCCATGATGGCAAACTGAATGGCCGAGTTGGTCAGTCCGCTGAATGTCGTGCTGCTCGGTCCGCCGATCGGAGTGGTGAGATTGGCGATGGTGACGACATTGCCCGGCGTACTGGCCGCGTAGGTGTGGCCGCCGTTGAGCAGGAAGTTGAAACCGAGCGACCGAATCTTGGTCCGGGCGACTTCCATCACGCGAACATCCAACAGGACCTGATGGACGCCGCCGACGTGCATCTGGTTGAGCACCTTCGGGAAGAACTCCGTCGCCACATCGACGATTTCCGTGATGTGCTGCGGTTCCGTCACGACGCCCTTGAGAACGACGCTTTCGTTGATCTTGACTGCCTTCACAGAGGCTTCGGGGAACAGCTTGCGGAGATACGCCTCAAGGTGCCGCACGTCACCCGTCACGAAAACTTCAACGCTGTAGGAATTGTCGAGTTCGTCCGTCAGGACGACGGTCGTCACGCCGGGCTTCTCGCCCCGCACCCGGATCCGGTTGGGAGAGAGTGCCGAGACGGTGATCACCTCCGGGTCGAATCCGTCTACACGGACGATGCGGTTGGGGCATTCAAATACCCGTGAGAACTGCTCGGTGATTTGCAGTTCGCTCCGACGCGAGAGCACCTCGAAGATGTTTTCATTGGCCCGGATCGGCGGTTCGGCAGCCGGGACCGGCGCAGGAGCCGCGGGCGGTTGCGCGGGGACCTGTGCGGTCAGTGCGGCGAGCGTCCAGGCGGCCAGTAAGCAGGAGCAGGCCAAGCGGCCTGTGCGGGAGTTTGAGGTTTGCATCCGTGCACCTTCGTTCGTCAGGAAACCCGACGCCCCGCCGGACCGGATGGTGTCAGTCACCATCTGGTTCGCCGCGGCCTGGATCGGGTTCTGGTTAGACTTCCTTGTCGTTACGCCTCAATCGTGTTGCCCGCAAGATCGGTCCGTGTCGCCCGCATTTCGTTCAACTTACTTCGCAAACGGCAGTTTCTGGAACTGTTCCAGAAGCGACCCCAATGGGTTGGCTCCGTCTGACGGAGCACTGACCGGTTCCGTTCCCCCGGCGATCACGCCGTTCTCAAGGGAAGCCGTTCCCGCGTCTTCCAAGGACGTTGTCCCCACGCCCTCCTCAGGAAGTTCTTCGCGGGGAAGTTCGAATTCGACGGTCTCTTCTTCCTCACCTGCGAAAATCACCAGCTTCCACGTCGGTGCCGGTTCCAGTTCAGGCTCGGCCAGCGCGACTTCAATGGCGACCGGTTCCGCCACGGGTCCCGCGACTGGCTCTGCTGTCACAGGCTCCTGCTCGGTCAGCCATGTGCTGACGTTTGGTTCCGGTGTTTCGTTGTCTTCCGGGTCGCGGTCGTAGGGGGAACGGTGCCCGTAGTGGGCGTCCTTGTCGACCGTGCCGGAAAGTTCTTCCATCAGCCGTTCGTCGACCGCAGCCACCTGGACGTGCTCATCGTCGGCAATGTTCCGCCACACGAGAGACAGCTCCCCTTTCCGCTCCGCCAGGTAGACGAAGTTAGACTGTTCGGGCGTGACCAGGAGCGAAACGTTTTTCACTTGGCCTTCGCCTTCTGTGCTGCCGTCGTTGATCGTCCTGTTCCCCGTCGCAAAGATTTCGACGTATTCCAGGAGCGTCTTGGTCTTGGTGGTCATGCCCCGTTGTGCCCGCGACGAGTACGTCACCAGCAGATCGACGCGGTCTCCCGGCGCCAGCATGTTGCTGTGCGTTTGTGTGTCGTTGACCTTGACGGAAACGACCCGCATGCCCTTTTCAATTTGCACCGATCTTCCCTTCACGCCCGGCTCGGTGAGCTTGGACAGCGTGACAAAGTCGTCCGGCCGAATCGGAAAGTTGGCAGACCGCTCTGCGTATTCCTCTTCACTTAGCACGGCATCTTCCGGGACCAACGAAATTGCCACGTCCTTGAACATGACGTTCTCAGGGGTCAGCTCTGTGCCCACCGGGATTTCTGTCACCGCGACCAAAACCGACACCTTCTCTTCCTGGTCCCCTGATTGCTTTCCGTTCATCGCCTGTCGGACACCCAACATGGCGATCAGCCCGCACCCCACAGCAACCGCAAGCAACGCGACAGTCTTAATTCTCATTGGTTCACCTTCTTTGCCTGCCCCCGCAGGGGCGTGGGCCGAGGTGTCGCAACGGAAACGCCATGTCGCGTTTCCATCATCGGCACCGGCGTGATTGGGTCTTCAACCTATAACGGTTTGACGAGTTGAAATGGTCATTCGGGTCATCCTACCCGGCTCAGCACGACCGCCAATACCTCCGCAGCTTCCCAGTCTCCCAAGCTTCCCAGCCGACCGTTCGCCCCGGCCTTCGCTGACCGGAAGAGTCAAATCATCCCGGCGTAAAAGAAGTACGCGATCGAGCCGATGCAGATAGGAATGCCGTAAGGCAGAAGCATCATGCGGGGCTTCCGCTCTGCAGCGATCCGGGACAGCTCACCCGGACTCTTGATCGTCAGCCATTCAGCCGCAATCACCAGAAACTGGCCGTAATGATGCTGCCAGCGACGTTGCCAAAGCACCATTCCAATTGCGATGGCCGCACCGACGACAACTGACACGCAGAACGCATACCAGGTCACCAACGGTCCCAGCCAGGCACCGATCCCGGCCATCAGCTTCACGTCGCCGGCCCCCATTCCACCCACGGAATACAGTGGCAACAATGTCGCCAAACCGACGAGTGTTCCCAGCAAGGCGGCCCCCAAGCCGGTCAAGCCACTCATCCAAACATTGAACGCAATGCCGGAGAGGACCATCGGGAACGTGATCCAGTTCGGAACACGGAGTTCCTTGCCATCGATCCAGGCGGCGACGATCAGCACGAGACAGACGAACTTCACGTGCAGGTTGTCAGTGAGGAGAGCGTGCCAATCCATGAGGTCACCTTTCTATCGCCGACAGGGGCGACGGGAATTCGAGGAGAGTCGGGCGTTCGGAGGAGGTCGAAAGCGGATCACGTCCCTTGGCTACGCACAAGTGCCCCGGTCGGCACCCGACGCCAACAACAGCGCCAGTCCGCCCGCCACAAACGGCAGCCAGTGCATCAGAGAAACGGCCGGGAGTTCGATCCAAAATGGAAACATGGTTTCGTTGATTCGTAAACGGGAGATTCTCGCCGTCGATTGGCTGCACGGATGTTGGTCTCACGCGTCCGTTGCAGGCCACTGCGATCGCGGAGCAAACGATCCGATTGCTCGGCCTCAACGCGGATGACAAGTGGCAATGTGGCAAACGGACAGGTTGCCGGCGGTGCAGAAAGGCCCGCCGTCCGGTCGGCGCACGCGGCGGCCGGACGGCAGAGCCAAACTGTTCGCCAGGGCGAACAGCGTCAGGCCGGATTAGGTCAGCGCGTCACGGACGGCACCGAACTTCGTGTTGGCGTTCGTTCCGATCGCCTGGATGGCGGTCAGGCAAACCACGACGATCAGCGCGAGCATCACGGCATACTCGACAGCGGTCGGGCCATCTTCGGACTTCAGGAAAGTCTTAACGCTGTTGGTGACATTCTTCATCGAAAACCCCTCATTCTTTCGTAATCTTCAAGCCGCCTGCTGCCGGACACACGCCTGCGACCGTCGGCTTGTAACCCCCAAAAAAGTGTTGTCGGACTCATAGTCGCGACGGCCCGGTGGGTGACACCCCGTTGTCTCCCGGAGTCGTTCGTAGGGAAAAACTCCGAAACGCTCCTTGCTCCCAACCGTAGGTCGGGTTTCCCGGCAGTCAAATTTGTTAAGACAGGTTTCCCGAGATTGATGGCCGCAACGAAAATCCGGGAACCCCCAAACGAATGACCCGAACAACCGGACCCCGGCCGGTATCCGGGACGTCATGTTTAGCCGCGCCCGCTAGGAAGCGCGCCGTCCCGGTCCGCGGTGAGCGCTTCCTAACGGGCGCGGCTAAACGGCAAACGGCCGGCCGCGCACACCACGGCGCCGGCGCGCCGCCTCACGAGGACCACTCGGTGAGTCTCCGCTCAATCCGCTCGCGATCTCCCTCGTCCGCCGCACCGTCCGCCAGGGTCCGCTGCAAGACGTCAATCGCGCGTCCCGTCTCGCCGGAGCGATGCAGCGCATCGGCCCATTGAATCTGAACGACCGGCAACTGCGGCGATTTGCTGACCGTGTCGCTCCACAAAGCAAGGTCGTCATGCCACACCGGCAGCCGGGACATCGTCATCCCGGCATAAGCCAGCACGGCTGTAAAAACGCACGCCGCGGTCCCAACAGCGATCGTTCGCGGTCGCCGGATAACGCACGCCAGCTTGGCCATCGCTCCCGCCGCCAGTCCGAATACGCACAAGCTGGGCAAGTACAAGTAGCGGTCGTTCATCAACGTCGTGATCGGAAACAGATTCAGCACGGGAAACAACAGCAGCAACCACGTGACAGCGGCCCACGCAAGCAACGGCGCGCGGCCGCGCATCCGCCAACAGCCAATCGCCACCGCGCCCCACGCGGCGATCGAAAGCAGCACCGCCACGAGGATCCCCTGCGTCGGCGGGTCGTACAGCACGCTGAGCTGCGACGGCCACAACAACAGGCCGACGTACTCCCACAGAATGACCGCGTCCACAGCAAGAATATGCAGCTTGTGCAGCCCCAGATGCCCGCGAACGCCCCCCATCTCCACGACTTGGGCCGACATCGTGACGTTCAACAGCATCAAGCACAGAAATCCCGGCACCAGTTGCCGCGGCAACGCTTCCGCCAACGTCTTGCGACGCACGAGCATGTCGTACGCGAGCACAATCGGCGGCAGCACAATCGCAGCCGCCTTCGCCAACAGCGCCGCCGCCAACCAAAGCGTACCCCACAGTTCCTGTTTCGATGTCCGCCCGGACCGCAACCAGCACAGCCCCGACGCCAGCATGAATGTCCCGCACAACAGTGTCTTCCGGGACGAAACCCACGCGACCGTCTCAATCTGCACCGGATGCACGGCGAACAACACGGCGGTCACCAGTCCGATCGGCCGGCTCGCCGCCACCCGCGACACGAGGACACAAACCAGCACCGCGTTCGCTGCGTGCAGAAGCACATTCGTGAGGTGATACCCCCCCGCATTGAGTCCGAACAATGTGTGATCAATTAGCAGCGACAGCGTCGTCAGCGGCGCGTAATTCTTGACCGAAATCTCCGTCGCAATCCGCCACAGGTTAGTCGGATGCCAACTCGTAATCAGCGGGTTCTTGAGCACGTACCACGGGTCATCCCAGTTGACGAACTCGAACCGCATCACGGGCCAATAGACCACCGCCACCAGTCCGAGCAACCCGACGAGCCCCCACCACGAGATCGGTCCGGCAGATGAACGGTCCAAGACACCCGGTGTCTCAAGTCGCGACTGATCCGCCGATCTGGATTTCGCGTCGCGCGCGGAAATCACGGTGTCCTCTGATTCGAGACACCGGGTGTCTGTCGGCGCACGGCGGTCCGCGTCGCGCGACGCCGGCGTGTCCGGAGAGGGGGAATCCATGACGGCACTCAGCCCGAAAATCGCATGCGATCGAAACCGGCGGCACGATCGCTACAACCGGCGCGGCTTCCATCGGGAGGGGAACGCGCAAACATAGCCCGCATTCCGGTCTCCCGAGGATCAAACTCCCCCCAGGAGTTCAATTCACCGGCGACCACGCCCAACCGCAAGGTAGAGTAAAACGCCCCGGGCAACATCGCTTGCGGTTTCGCAACGCGACACAATCTCGATCGATTTCCATGAATCTCTAAAACCTCCATGACAAGTATCACAACCGATTCACTCTCTGCCGCGCAGGCTCCGGGCGTCAACACGGCTTCCGTCGACGAGCAACTCCGTCGCTTCGAGCCGCTCCTGCACACCATCCCGCAGGCGGACGGCCGGCGAAAGCGGACGATCGCCGTCATGCCGGCCTATAACGCAGAGGCGACCATCGAGCGGACCCTCAACGACATCCCCGCCGGGCATGTCGACGAAGTGATTCTCGTCGACGACGGCAGCAGCGACCGCACCGCGGAAGTCGCCCGTTCGTTGGGCATCACCGTCATCGAGCGCGAACGGAACGGCGGCTACGGAGCCAATCAGAAGACGTGCTATCAGCACGCTCTGGAGCGGGACGCGGACTTCGTCGTCATGCTGCATCCGGACTTCCAATACGACAGCCGCGTCGCCGGCATCGCGGTCGATTTCCTCAAACTGGGCATCTGTGATGTCGTGCTCGGCTCTCGCATCCGCACCCGCCGCGAAGCCCTCGACGGCGGCATGCCGGCCTGGAAGTACCTCGCCAACCGCATCCTCACCACGGTCGAGAACGTGGCGCTGGGCCAAAATCTGGGCGACTTTCACAGCGGCTTCCGGGCTTACTCCCGCAAAGTGCTGGAGACGATCCCCTTCCTGCAAAACTCGGACGACTTCGTTTTCGACAGCCAGTTCCTCGCCCAGGCGGTGCACTTCGGCTTCCGTATCGGCGACGTCCCGGTCCCGGTCCGCTACTTTGAAGAGGCCTCCAGTATCCCTTTTCGCCGCTGCGTCACCTACGGCTGCGGCACCCTCGGCGTCCTCGCCGAGTTCTACGCCCACCGGCTCCAACTCGTCGGCTCCCCCCGTTTCCACAAAGCGTCGGACGAAGAACCAACCTCGTTCCCAAACTCCAGTTTGGGAACGCCCCTTTACGAAACTCCGTTTCGCGTCCCCGCCGCAACACCAACAGGCACGGGTGAAGGCTCGCGAAGCAGTGCTTCGAGAACACGCGTTCCCAAACCGGAGTTTGGGAACGAGGTAACGCATGAGGAAGCCGGCGACAACAACGGAACCGCCGGCCCGGGCTTCAGGCCTGGGACCGCCATCGATGCCGCACTCCGATGGCTACAATCAGAGGAAGCAGGACTGAGGCCACGATAGCCGCCGGCAATGCGTCCCGTTCACCAAAGTAGGCACCGAACGCCGCATACGTCAGCGAAATCGCCAGATTGCTGATCATCACCGGCGGGAGGAATCGCCGCCACGGAAGCCGCACCGCTCCCACCAACAGCACGCACGCTTCAGCCAGGATCGGCAGCGCCCGCGTGACCACCAACGCCGCGTCTCCGTACCGGGCGGAGACCCGTTGCAGCCGCACGACGTCCTTGCCGCCGAAACGGTCCGCGAACGGTCGGCCCAATGCGCGGGCCAACGCAAACCCGAGCGTGGCTCCCAACGTCATCCCCAGCCAGGACGCGGCCGTTCCTCCCGCCAGTCCCAACGTCCCGCCGGCGTACGTGCTCACCCCGCTCGACGGGACCGGCAGCACGATGTCCGCCGAAAGCACCAACACGATCAGCCAGAAGCGGCCTTCCTGCGACCAATCCTGCTGCACCCAGTTCTGCAGGCGAGCCTCGAACGCGTCGCCCAGAACCAGAAACGGAACGACCGGCACCAGCAGCGCCAGACTGATCAACAACAGTGGTCGCAGAAAGGCACGTGTGCGATTCACCGGATCTGCTTGCAAAACTGGACCGCAAAGTCTTGGTCGCCCGACAGGCAACGGTGATTGACGGCCAGCGCCTTACGAATCCGATCGACCGTTCGCACGAGCGGAGCGGTCAGCTGCTGGACAATCTCGGCCGGCGGATGCTCCTCCAACTCCTTAACCGTCTTCACGCCCAAGAACTCGAACACCTGACGCGCTTCGTAATCCTTCAGAAACATCTGATCAAGATCGGCCGTCCCCGGAACCCGCGGCCGTCCGAGTGTGGCGGATGGTTTGGCTGCGACGCGTTTGCGTTTCGCAAAGGAAGTGGCCGCCGCAGCCTGCTTCCCCGCGGCCGCCGCCTTCTTCGCCGGCCGTTTCTGAGCCGCGGGCTTCTTCTTCGCGACCGTCCGTTTGGCCGTCGACGATTTCGCTGCGCGCTTGGCGGACGATTTCTTCACCGCCCGTTTGGCCGCCGTCGACGGCTTCGCAGACCGAGAGATATTGACAACCTTCGCGGTTTTCTTCTTCGCCATGCTGCTCCCCTGCCGACTAAACGGTTACCAGGGAGAGGCCGTCCGATTCAGCCCCAGGATCTCGGCCGCTTGATCCGCCTCGCTTGCGATCAGCAACCCGTCACCATTCTGACGGAAACCGACCGAAACATGCCAGCGACCGAGCGTTTCGAACATCGGCTCACAGGCTTCGGGAGCAAGGCCGAACGTGCTTTTCAGCCGGCGGCCCTCCTCCGGGTCCGCGTCCTGAAACTGGCTGAGCAGCAGGAAGTGGCCCTCGTTCGGCTGCCGCAGATGCAGAAACCGCAGTTGGTCGGCCATGCGGCTGTCGATCTCTTCGGGGATCGTCCGCAGTCCGGTCGCAAGGTGCCGATGAGCGAAAGTCGTATCGCCGTCCACGATACGGGCCGCCGCCTCACAGGCCGCATAGACGACGCTTTCATCGACCAACGTCGCCGCCACCGATTCGGCCGATCGCAGCTTGCCCCAGCATTCCAGCAACAGGTCCAACTGCACCTGAGGGGCCACGTTTCTCAGGAACGGAACCTCCGACAGATAGCCATAGGCCCCGTCGGCAGCGAGCCCCATCTGCCCCGCGAGAGAGATCCGTTCCAGCGTTTCAAAGAACGAGAGGCGGAACGCAATGTAGGCGAGGTCGGAATCGGTCAGCGGTTGTTGTTCGATGCAAAGCATCTCTGCAATCTGCCGTACCCCCGGACGAGACTCAAGACGAATGTTCCCATTTCGCCGCAGAAGTCACACGCGGCAATCGATCTCCCTGAATCACCGAACAACCGGCGAGGATTTCCTGACCGCGAGGGTCTCGCGATGTTGCCCAAAATCAACAAGCGACGTGTGGCGGGGGCACTCAAGAGATCGTCGATGAAACGACTCGCCCTTGATTCATTGAAACCTTGCGTCAACCGAATCTCCCCCCATGGCCCCAGTCGGGCGACGCACGCACCTGGGGTTGTGAAGATGACCGACGGGTGGCTGGGGCGTTCAGAATCGTCGGTTAAACAACCAGCCCATCATTTGCTGCCGACGAGCATGAACCGAATCGCATTCACAGCCCCAGTCGGGCGACTCACACACCTGGGGCTGTGAACATGACCGGTCGTGCAACGCGATGAGCCTAATCCGTGCCTGTTGTTCACCCCGCCTCCAAGCCGGCCCCAGCCACTCATCACGCGGAGCGATTCAGCCAATCCGCGCATAACGGGCGAGCGCCATCAGCGGGAAGTACAGACGGTACATGTGGTACTTCAAGTAGAACACGCGTGGGAATCCGGTGCCAGTGAAAGGCTCCTCGTCCCAGCTGCCGTCCTCCTGCTGAGTTCGCAGAAGATACTGGATGCCGCGACGGACCGGCTCCGAGGACGCCTCGCCGGCAGCCATCAGCCCCATCAATGCCCATGCCGTTTGCGAGGCGGTCGTCTCTCCCTGCCCCCGCAACTCGGGGGCATCATAAGACTCAGGCGTTTCGCCCCAGCCGCCGTTCGCTTGTTGGTACATGACGAGCCACCGGGCCGCCTTGCGAATCCGCGGATCGTCCGTCGGCACGCCGATCTCACTCAGTCCGACGATCGCCTGCCACGTGCCGTAGATGTAATTCACGCCCCACCGCCCATACCAGCAGTGGTCCCGTTCCTGTTCGCTCCAGACGAAATCGATCGCCCGTTCGATCAGCGGATGGTCGGCGTCGACTCCCAGCACGCCGAACATCTCCAGCACGCGAGCGGTGAGGTCGGAGGTCGGCGGATCGATCATGGCGTTGTGATCGGCGAACGGCACGCGGGTCAGCAGTTCGCGGTCGTTGTCGGCGTCGAACGCGCCCCATCCGCCGCTGCGACACTGCATGGCCAGCACCCAGCGAATCGCCCGCTGCATGGCGGACAGCATGGGCGTCATCCGCTCCACATCCACGACCGCCGCCTCGGCCATTTTCGTCTGTCCGTCGATGACCGCTGCCAGGTCGGCCCTTGCCGTCTCCCCCTGCGGACCGGTCGGAAGCAAATTCACCACCCAACCGCTTCGCCCCTTTCCCGCAAACGACGGCATCGCCCGCGCCAGCGCCATCGTCACCATAATCGTGTCATCGACGTCCGGGTAGAACTCGTTGTTGAACTCGAAGCACCAACCGCCCGGCTCAACATCGGGATGCTGGACGGACCAGTCGCCCCGCTTGCGGATTTCCTGAGAGAGCAGCCAGTGGACCGACTTGCGGATGGCCGCATGATCGCTCGGCACCCCGGCATCGCGGAGGGCGATCGTCACCAATGCCGTGTCCCACACGGGGGACCGACACGGTTCCAGCCGCGCCGTGTTCCCTTCGCGGATCGTGAGTTTCTCCAACTCCTTCAGTTGCGAAACGACTTCCGGTGACTCTTCGTCGTACCCCAGGCATCTCAGTGCGACAATGCTCCAGATGATGGGCGGGAAAATGGCACCGAGCCCGTCGCTGTCGGCGAAGCGTTCGAGCATCCACGCCGTTGCCCGCCGCACGGCCAGTTTGCGAAACGGTTTGATGCGGCATGCCTCCAGCAGCTTCCAAACGCGGTCCCCCCACCGGAACAGTTTGCCCCAGTCGGCCAATGTCCGCTGCTTCAGGTCGTCGAGCTGTTCTGATTCGGGCATCGTGACGGGAAGTTCTTCCGGCGATGTGAGGAACAACTCCCGAATGCCCAGTTTCTCCGGCAATACGCGGACCGGCTGATGGGCCCACAGCAGGCTCAGCGGGACAAGAATCGTCCGTGACCACGCCGACATCTCATGGATGTTCAGCGGCATCCAACGGGGAATGAGCAGCAACTCCGGCGGTACGACCGGGCATCGCCGGTACGAAATGACCCCCAACAGCGCGAGGTAATAGCGGGTGAAACTGTTGACCTTTTCTGCTCCGCCGGCGGCGAGGATGGCGTGCCGCGCCCGGGACATCTCCTCCGTCGCCGGGTCGTGCCCGGTCAACTTGAGCCCGAAGTACGCCTTGACCGAAGCGCTCATCTCCAGCGGACCGCCCGGAAACAGGCTCCAGCCTCCCTCGGGGCGCTGCTGCTGCCGGATGTATTCGGCCGCCTGTCGGGCGATCTCGGAGTTTTCCCGCCCCATCCACGCGAGCAGCAGGATGTACTCCGACTCCAGAATCGTGTCCCCCTGCAACTCGCCGACCCAGTAGCCGTCGCCGTGCTGTTGCGCGAGCAGAAGGTCCCGCGTCCGACGCACCGCGCGCATGACCTGCTGGGTGACCGCCGCCGGCGCGGCTGCATGAGAGGCCGCCAGATCAGCGTGCGCAACATCAAAACGAACACGTCCTTGTGTCAGCCGGCTGGAAGTCATTTCCGGTCCTTCAGTAGCCCGTCCCCCAAAACGGTCGCAACCGCAGTCGTCCTGATATCGTGGGAATTTCTGCGCGTAAGATGGCCGGATATTAGGCCGATTCCCCCCGATGAGACAAGACCAAGTGCGCAGCTTGGCCGCTCATTGATGACCGTGTCGGCAGGGGGCCGGACGAAGGCGGCGCAGGAAGGACGAATGTCGAAACCCGAATGACGAAGGAAATCCCAAATCCAAAGTTGAGACTTCGATTCTGAAATCTCAGATTTCAGGTCACAGATCTCAAACCTCCCTCACGCCCCTTCCGCCAATCGCTCGCACCGGCGATCCCGGCTCGCATGATTGACACGCACTCCGCTCCTGATACGCTGATTGTGTCGCTCTGGTCCTCCTGTGGTCTGCGCTGCGGGGGGCGAAGAGGGAAAACGGTGTAATTCCGTTGCGGTCCCGCCGCTGTAACCGGGGACGACCGCCGCACGCTGCCACTGCCGATGAACCTCATCGGCGGGAAGGGGCGGACGGTCGGATGATCCGGGAGCCAGAAGACCTGCCCGAGCGACGACGATTGACAGCGTCATGATGTTTGACAGCCCGGCGAGGACCGGAGCGGTCGACAAGGGAATGCGTGCGGCCTCCTGAGGCCTGCCTGTGATTACGCCCCCGCCGGGCCATGCACATCTCGCGTCGATGCTCCGCCGGCTCCCACACGATCCGCCTTTCACTTGTTGAGAGCGGTCGATTCCCTCATCCTGCAGCCATTGCGGAGACAACCATGAGACCACACACCTCGTCCCGGCGTCGCGCCGGCTTCACGCTCATCGAACTGCTGGTCGTGATCGGCATTATCGCCGTGTTGATCGCCCTGCTGCTCCCGGCGGTCCAACAGGCGCGGGCGGCTGCCCGGCGGACGCAGTGCCGCAACCGGCTCAAACAACTCACGCTCGCCCTGCACAACTATGCTGACGTCTACCGCGAGTCGATCATCCCCTACGTCATCGAAGACCAGCAGCGTCTCAATTTCCTAAAGACATTTTCCGGTCCGCAGGGGACGTCACAGTTCTGGTTCGGTGTGGTCGACTTCGATCAGGCGGACGTCACGCAGCAGCTCGATTTCACCGCCGGCCCGCTCGCTCCGTTTATGGAAACCAACGACCGGGCGTTTCAGTGCCCGGACTTCGGACCGGCACAGATGGATGCCGTGCGGTTCGGACGGCCGGCAACGGGGTTCGGGTTCAACGGTTATTATCTTTCGCGGGAAGCGGGCATCTCCTATCCGCCGCCCACATTCGCCCCCACGCCGCACCGCGACCCGGCGACCCGCAAGTTCCGCGACGTCGCCTCGATGTCACAAACCGTCGTGTTCGCCGACAGTGCCCACGTCAAACTGGTCTCGTTCTCCCCCGTCCAGTTCAGTTTTGAGGAGACATGGCTGCTGGAACCGCCCAGCAACAACTTCCCCAACGTTCACTTCCGCCACAGCGAATCGGCCAACGTCGCGTTTCTCGATGGACATGTGGAGACGCGCGGGCGACAATTCCGAATTGATGTGCCGGGAGACAACTTCATCTCACCGGACCAGGCCCAATTGATGGAAAAGCACCGTCTGGGCTACGTCAGCGACGGCAACCTCGACGATCCCGCCCGCCAGGACGAACTGTACGACCGCCGCTGAGCGCAGTTCGCTCAATTCGCCGCACAGTGCTGATCGTCGTTCACTCGTTTAGCCGCACATTTCAGATGTGCGGCGAATCGAACCGTGAACAAACGTTGAAAACACCCTCGCCACCAAGGAATTCCCCATGACAGGCCCGACAACCCCAACGACTCGCCCGACCGCCGCAAGTCTCTGGGTCATCGCCGGCATGATTCTCGCCGCCGCCGCCGCCAGAGTGATCCCACACCCGCCCAACTTCACCCCGATCGGAGCGATGGCGCTGTTTGCCGGCGCGACACTCAGAGACCGACGGCTGGCCGTTCTACTGCCACTCGCGGCCATGTTCGTCAGCGACCTCCTGCTGGGATCGCACAGCACGTTTCTGTTCGTCTATGGTTCCTACGCGCTCATCGCCTTGCTGGGACAGACGCTTCAGCGCCACCGGCGAAGCGCTCTGCGGATTGGCGGTGCCTCTCTTGCCGCGTCCCTCCTGTTCTTCACGATCACGAATTTCGGTTCGTGGATCTCGTATGACTGGTACCCTCACACGCTGGGCGGATTGGTGGCGTGCTACGTTGCCGCGATCCCGTTTCTGGGAGACACCCAGGCAACGACCTTCTTTCTCAACACCGCTGTCGGCGACCTCTTTTTCTCGGCCGCGCTGTTCGGCGGACTCGTTTTCGTCGAAAAGCTCGCGACTCGCGGCCAACAGGTGTCGCTGCTCGGCGACGATGCGTGACGGGCGCTGGAGGAGGGGAGATCAGCCGGTCGATTCCACCACAGGCATCGACTTCTCGACAATCGCTGCGCCGCACGCATCGCCGAAGACGTTGACCGTTGTGCGGAAACGGTCGAGCAGCCAGTCGACCGAGAGGATGATGGTAATGTACTCGACCGGCAGGCCGACGGCGGTGAGGACAATGACCATCGTGACGAGACCGGCTTCCGGGATGCCGGCAGCGCCGATGGCGGCGAGCGTGGCCGTGATGGCAACCGTCACCTGCTGCGCAAACGACAAATCGGCCCCCACGACCTGGGCGATAAAGATGGCGGCGACCGCTTCGTACAGGGCCGTGCCGTCCATGTTAATCGTGGCTCCCAGCGGGAGCACGAAGTCGACGGACTGCTTGGAGATCCCCGCTTCGTCGACGGCTGCTTCCATCGTGAGCGGCAGTGTCGCCGATGAACTGGACGTCGAGAATGCGGTCAACAGCGCCTGCCCCATCTGCACCATAAAACGGTAGGGATTTCGCTTCGTAAAGAAGTACAGCACAGCCGGCAGCGTGACGAAGGCATGAAACGCCAGGCCGATGAAAACGCTCGCCGAATACCACGCCGTCTTACTGAGTTCCGCCAGAAACTCACCCTGGGCGTTCGCCATTCCAAACCGCCCGGCGACGAGACAAAAGATCCCCAGCGGCGCAACACGCATGATCAGCAAAATGAACGCCATCAGCGCGTCGTTCAGCTGCGTGATGAACGACGTCAGCAAACTCGCCCGCTCACCCATCGTGGTGAGCATGCCGGCGAAAGCGATCGAGAACATGATCAGTGGCAGCAACTGCGTTTCGACAGCCGACAGAAACAAATTGTCGGTGAACAGCATGAGCACCAGATTGCGCAAAATGCGCGTCATGCTGCGGTTCTTGCCGTCGATGTATTCGTCATCTCCGAAAGCCTTGGCGATGGCTTCGTCGGAGAGATCCGTCTGTGTCGCGAGGTGCTCGTAGAGCTGCTGCCGGGCCGGCTTTTCTTCGATGAGCCGCGCCTTTTGTTCTTCGGCGACCGAGAGACCGGGGCGAATCACGTTCACAATCACAAGTCCCACGATCACCGCCATGAAGGTGGTCGCGAGGTAGTACAACACGGTGTACAGGCCGGGCCGCCCTAGTTTGCGGACATCGCCCATGCCGAGGATGCCCGTCATCACCGACGCCACCACCAACGGGACGACGATCATCTTCAGCACCCGCAGAAAGATTTCCCCGCCGATTTCAAACTGCATCGCGAACGTCGGCGCGACCATTGCCGCAGCGATCGCCAGCAAAATGGCGACGATGATCCAACGGGTCAGATGCGGCTGTTGGTGAGGCTGGCTCATGCGACTCCGTGAGAAATCGTCTTGCGAATGTTGGCCGTTGCGGAATGGTTCGTCCACTCGTCCGTTTCGCCCCAAATCGGTTTCGCGGCACATTTCAAATGTGCCGCGAAACGGACCGTGCGCGGGCGACTCAATCTCCCAATCTCCTCACCGCCGCGCGGCGTCGCACTTCAGGGAGAGCCATTCGCCGTTCTGTTCGCTGGACGCGACGCACTGCTGAATGAAGTACATCCCCTCGACGCCGTCGTAGACATTGGGGTACACGGTGTCCCGCCTCTCGACAGTCTCCCCGGCTGCCCGCTGGACCATCGCATCGAAGGCGGAGCGGTACACGTTGCCGAACGCTTCGAGGTAGCCCTCGGGATGGCCGGCCGGGATGCGGCACGACGCGGCATGCAGTTCGTTGGCGAAGGGGGCATTGGGATCGCGGAAGTAGATTTGGTGCGGCTTGCCGTTCTGGCGGAACGTCATCGAATTGGGCGTCTCCTGACGCCATTGAATCGCCCCCTTGGTGCCGTCGATTTCGATGAACAGATCGTTCTCGCGGCCGTGTGAAATCTGGCTCGCGGTGACGGTGCCGAGCGCTCCGTTCTCAAGCTGAATGACGGCATGCCCGTAGTCGTCCAGGCGGCGGCCTTCTTCGAAAATCTTAAGATGACAGGAGACCTTTTCGGGCAGCAGGCCGGTCATGTAGCGGGCGAGGTTGTAGGCGTGAGTGCCGATGTCGCCGAATGAACCGGCGGCACCAGACTTCGACGGGTCGGTCCGCCAGGCAGACTGTTTCTGCCCCTCGGTTTCGAGCCGCGTCCGCAGCCAGCCTTGCATGTAGTTGGAGCGAAACGCGTTGATTTCGCCCAGTTCGCCGGAGAGGATCATCTGCCGCGCCTGACGCACGAGCGGATTGCCGGTGTAGTTGTGCGAGACGGCGAACACCACATCGCTGGACTCCACAACCTCCTGGAGTTCAAGGGCCTGCGCGTAGTCGAACGTCATCGGTTTGTCACAGACGACGTTAAAACCTTTCTCGACAGCCGCCCTGGCGATTTCAAAGTGCGTGAAGTTCGGCGTGGCGACGGAGACGAAATCGACCCGTTTGTCTGCGGGCAGCGCTGCCTCGGTGTCGAGCAACTCCTGATACGAACCGTAAGCCCGGTCCTCTTTGATGTCATAGGACGGCGCGGACGCTTTGGCCCGTTCGGGATTCGACGAGAGTGCCCCGGCGACGAGCTCCGCCCGGTTGTCCATCACCGCTGCCGTGGCATGCACGCGACCGATGAAGGCCCCCTGTCCGCCGCCGATCAGGGCCATCCGCAGCTTGCGATTCAGTGCTCCGTTCGTTGTGTCCATCAGGTTCTCCCGTAAGCGGTCTCGATGATGTGTCTTCGAATGCGAGTCTGTCTTGAGCCGTGACGCATGGGCCGGGACGGCATGCGAGCCGAGAACGAGGCATGCCGCCGAAGAACGGTCAGGATACTCCCGCAGAATCACGAAAACAACGACGGCGCCACGCAGAAACGCAGAGGAACAACCCCCAACAATGCTCTCTCCGATCGTCGCTCTCCTTCGCGAACCGCTGGTCCCTTGCAGTTTTGCGTCAGCACAAAGACTCCTCTGGCCAGTCTGGGCGGATTCGGATATCTTGGCAGTGTCCCCCCTTCCTGTCAGTTCCCCCTGGTCAGCGAATAAGAGGAGAAGTCCCGTGCGCGAACGTATGACAGAAAGCCGGATGGCGTGGCTCGTTGGCGGGGTGGCCGTCGGTTTGGCGGTCGCTTTGTACTGGCCCAGCGAACCGGCCTATGCAATCTCCGCTTCCCAGTCCGGCAAGCTCGCCATGTGTGCTGTGCCCACCCAAGTCGGCACGAGCGAGGCAATCTTCGTGCTGGATTTCACGACCGGACGGCTGGTCGGTGCCGCCTACAATTCCCAATCGGGAGGATTTACAGAGTCTTATCTCCGTGAGATTGCGGGCGACTTCGGTGTTCAAGCCGGGGCTGAGGCGGAGTACGTCATGGTGCCCGCCAGCACGGAATTCCGAGCTGGCGGCGGGCGCGCTTCACCTGCACTGGGGGCCATCTATATCGGCGAGGTCAACTCCGGGATGGTCGTGATGTACGGCTTCGTCTATCAGTCGGCCCCCCGCCCGACCCCCATTCAAGGGCTGAAAGTGGTCGGGCATTTCAAGTTCCGCGATCTGTGATGCCGGTTGCCGGGAACGATGAGTTCAGCTGCCGGATGAGTTCAGCTGCCGACAGGGTCGCCCGCCGGGTCAGCGCGCCGGCAGACCAGCGCGCGGGTCCGACCGGCGACGCGGGCGAAGATTAGCACGCCCGCCTGTTGCCCGCTCAGCGTCAACTTGCGGCGGACAGCGTCGGCAGCAATCGGCACGTGACGCGACTTGATCTCCACCTGTCCGAACTCGGCGGCCCGGAAATACCGCCGAATCTGCCGTTCGTTGTTCGGCATGTCGGCGAGCACGGCGAACGGTCGCACGAGCGCTGATGAGACGAGCGTGTCGCCGGTAAGATACTCCTCGTCCGCATCGAGCCGGTCCAACCCCAGTTGTACCGCAACAACGTCGACCAGGCCGGAGCGAACGACCGCCGGGTCGGGATCGTAAACGTATTGGGCGAGCGGTCCGATCCGCGCCCGGGCAGAGAGCGGGTCCGCGGCGATCGTTTCCCCCGACGGCAACACGCTCGCTCGCCATTGTCCGTTCCCGGCCAGCGAGCCAAACCAGACGGTCGCCTCCTTGCATTCGCCGTTGAGGCTGATCAGCTCGACTTCGCATCCCGGAAACTTGCCGCCGAAGTTGCTCGCCGGCGAGAGTTTGATCGCCCCGCCGCTCCGAGTGTCGATCAGCTTCTCTAGAAATGGCAGACCCGGGCGATAATCCTCGATTCGCACCGACCGCTTCACCCCGCTGCGGCGGTCGGGATCGATGTGCACCAACGGGGACGATCCCGACTGTCGCTCGACATCGGCTGTGTGCGTCGTGATCTTGTCGGCGAGTCCGTATGCCTCGGCATTCCACGACGTCATCAGGCCGACGGACCGGCGGGCATCAATGGCGGTCACCTTGCATCGCTCGGCCAGGGCGATGGCGTCCCCGCCGATTCCGCTGCACAGGTCATCCACCTCACCGGAGAACCGCGCGGCCTTATGCCGGGCGACCGCTTCCGAAGTCGCCTGCTCAAGCCCCACCCGGTCGAACCACATGTCTGCCGCCCGGCTGAACTTGGCGGACGCCCGCTTTCGCAGATCGGTCAGGCCCAGCGCCAGCCGCACGACATCGTCCGGATACTCCTGTCGCAACCGCTTCTGCAACGCCAACTCGCCCTCGTCGGCCGCGCTCACCAGAGACAGCAGTTCGGGCGTGTTTCGGAGCCGGAGGAGCGACGCGCAGGCCTCATCGTCGGCGCTCGGCGTTCGGTCTTCGGCGTTCGGGTCACTCACTCCTCACTCCCCACCACTTCCCTCTCGGCTGTCACTTCCCCGCCGGTACTCCCGGACGACCAGCCCGAAGGCGATGGCATCATACAGGCCGTGGGCGAGAATCGCGCGCCACAGGTTCGGTTCGCCGATTCCGTAGGCCAGCCAACTCAGGTACATGCCCACGCCCGCGGTGAGCAGGGCATAGGACGGCGTCACGGCATGCATCAGGCCAAAGGCAATGTTTGTGGCGATAAACGCAAACGCCGGGTTCCACTCGGCGAGCCACAGTTGAAGCACGCCGCGAAACAACAGCTCTTCCCCAACGCCCGCCAGAGCGGCCAGCATGACCCAGTCGTACCAATGGCAGCGGCTGAGTGCTTCACCCAGCATCTCGGTCGCCACGGTGCGCGGCCCCTTCGCCACAAAAAACAGGACCAACAGAGGGAGCGTCCCCAGAACGGCGATCGCGGCGGCGTCCCATCGCCAGACCATCACGTCCCACGGTGAGACTCCGGTCAGCCACGCACCCGCCAGAGCCGTGAGGATGGTCCCGCCCTCCACGAGACCCGCGAGATTCAAAAACTCGGCACGATTGGTAACTTCCACAGAACCGATTGATCCCCGTTTTTGATGATTTCTGTCTCAGACACCCGGTGTTTCGTTGGCGGGTCGGCGCTGATCGACAGAAGATGCCCAAACTCCGTTGAAAACCGATGCCCGGAACGAGACACCGGGTGTCATTCGCAGTGTCTCTCGCGATCCGTCTCCGGTGCCGGACCACCGGATGATGGCTGCACTCACTCAACATCGTATAATCCGACGAACGACGCCAACACTCTCAATGGGTATTCCGTCGAGACCTCTGATGTGGGGCCGCATTGGCCGTCGATAACATCTTTGGTGACCGACTTGCCTTCTCCGCGAAACCTTCACTGACACCTCGGTTGCCGGTTCGCTCGTGTTCGCTTCTGGTGAATGCGGCTGCCACAGATCCGCGTCGCCGCCATCGCTCCTCCCCCCTCTGGACGATGGCGGCGATCGTTCTTTGGGGGCCGGAACTCCCCTTTCAACCGGACACCGCCGTCCGCCGCCGCGTCGGAGGACCGTCCCCAGACCAGCTGGCGATCTCCGCAGCATCCCGCCGCGCATCAGGAGGAGCATCCCGCCGCGCATCAGGAGGGCGGCGCAGCGAGTTGGGCGACGTTAAAGAAAATGATGACCCCAATCATGTCCGAGAGTGCCGCGATCAGGGGATTGGACATCAGGGCGGGGTCGACGCCGATCCATTTGAACCAAACCGGCAGCATGGCCCCCACCGTCGTGCCGAGCGTCACCACGAGGAACACCGTCGTGCCGACGACTCCCGCCTGCCAGGCGTAATCGACGAGTCCCCAGGCAATGACGGCCGACAGAACTGCAAGTCCGGCTCCCAACAGGGATCCCAGCAGCAACTCCCGCAAACAGATGTGGCGGGCATCTCCCTGGTTCGTCTCCCGCAGCGCCAAGGCGCGGATGATCAGCGTGGCCGACTGTGAACCGGCATTGCCGCCGCTGGCGAGCACGAGGGGGAGAAACTTCATCATCCACAGGGAACCGCCCCCGTCATCGAAAAAGATCCTGATGATCCACGCTGTGAGAAAAGAGGCCCCGAGCAGAATCACCAGCCAGATGCCCCGCTTCCAAACAAGGATCCACAGAGCCGTCTGCAAGTAGCTGTCCTCCAACGGTTCGACAGCTCCCAGCCGCTGTTGGTCCTCGGTCGCCTCTTCGGACAGGACGTCGGCGGCGTCGTCGTGGGTGACGATGCCTACCAAGCGGTTCTGGTTGTCGACCACTGGGATGGCAATGAAGTCGTAGCGGGAAATCTCACGCGCCACGTGCTCCTGATCGTCGTCCACCCGGACGGAAATCACATCGGTCTCCATCAACCCTTCGAGCCGCGCCTCCGGCTTGGCGAGAATCAGGTCGCGGAGGGAGAGGAACCCGCGCAGATGGCGGTCCTCGTCGGTGATATAGATGTAATAGATCGTTTCGCGGCTCGGAGCCTGAAGCCGCAACCGTTGCAAGGCCTCGGCGACGGTGATATCCGCCGGCAGCGAGGCATACTCGGTCGTCATGATCGAGCCGGCACTGTCGTCCGGATACGACAGCAGCTTGCGGATGTCGCTCCGTTGCGCCTGCGCGAGCAACGGCATCAGCGCATCGACCTCGCCCGTGTCCATCCGTTCGAGCAGGTCGACCCGGTCGTCGGGCGACATCTGCTCGATCAGCCGCGTCAACTGGCTGGGGTCGATCGACTCCACCAACTGCACCTGATACGGCAGCGAAATGAACTGAAAGATTTCCGCCTGCGTCCGCGGCTCGCAGTGGGTGAGCACCTGCCACGCAACGGGTGCGTCGAGGCCTTCCAGCACTTCGGCGGCGACGCCCGGATGCAGCGCCTCACAGAATTCCTTCAACCCCGGGCCGTCGCTCTCATCGAGCATGAACCGCAGGTCGGGCAGCAGCAGCGAATTGAACATTGACCGTTCCATGACGGCCTCCCCATCAACAGACGCCGCACGGGCAACAAGCTCAAAGTGATGTCGGTCAGGCGGAAGCTGACCACTCTGGGATGGGCCGGTTTGCGGACCGTCCCAAGTAACCGACCGCAGGGTTCACTTCACCATCGTCTCCAGGACTCCACGGCCGTCAGCGCAGTCTGCGTCGGGAGAGCATGCCACAACAGTCCCCCAAGGTGCGCTCACTTCGTTCGCGGCCCTGGGCTGTGAGGTTGACCGCCTGCGGCGTAAGGAATTTGCGTCACACGAAACTCGATCGCCAAACCGGGAACGACGGAAACTCCGTTTCGCGCACAGCACAGCTGCGCGGGAACAAGTTGTGCTTCTCTCACTTCAGCCGGCTGAAGTGCTCCCAAAAACACACCCCGACCGGTCTCCACCTGTCGGGGCGATGTCTTGTCATGGCTGAGAAGCCAGGCTTCTCCAGCCGGATCAACGCTTCGAGAACTGGAAGGCGCGGCGGGCTTTGCGAAGACCGTACTTCTTCCGCTCGACCATCCGGCCGTCACGAGTCAGGTAACCCCCTTCACTCAGTTTTTCATGTAGTTCGGGGCTCTTGACCTGCAGGGCGCGAGCGATTCCCAGGACCACCGCTCCGGTTTGCCCTGTCGGGCCTCCCCCCTTGACCCGGACCCAGACATCCACTTTGCCCAACGCATCGGTTGCTTGCAGCGGCGCCTGAATCATCTGTTGGTCCCGCTCCAGCGGAAAGTACTCGGCAAATTCGCGGCCATTGACGGTCAGTTTGCCGTCGCCATCCGAGATGCGCACCCGCGCGACGGCCGTCTTTCTTCGACCGGTTCCCATGGCGACGCCATGTCTGTCGACCCGCCCGCGGACGACCGCCGCCGTGCGGGGACCGCTGTCGACAGGATCCGCTTCCGATCCGATGTCGAGCAGGGGCTCGTCGGAAGCAACAGGCTCGGTGGCTCCCTCGGCAACAGGCTCTTCGCCGGCGACTTCCGCGTCTACCGCTTCCCCCGTCGCCGCTTCCCCCGTCGCCGCTTCTTCTGCTGACGCTTCTTCCACGGGGGCTCCCTCGTCGGCAGCCGCCTCGGTGGTCTCGGCCGTTGCCGCCTCGTCAGTCGTCCCCGTGACTTTGGCAACGGCAGCGTCTTCGACCGGTGCCGCGGCTTCGGTTTCGGCGGGCGCCGCGGCTTCGGTTTCGGTCGCCGGTTCGGGCTGCTGTTCAGTTTCGGGAGTTTCGTCCGTCATCGGTCGTTCTCGCTTTTTTACGTTCTTGACGTTCCGTGGCCGTCGTTGTGGGATTGCGGGTCGCCAGTCGAGTCAAAGACAGGTGATCGCACGATCCCTTGAAACCACGATCTGTGACAAACGACAAGTGATTTGTCCGGCTTTGATTCTGAGGATTGGAGCTCGGCTTTTAGGTTGCGAAAAACAAGCGAAAGCTTGAACTCCAACATTACGCCAGCAGGTGAGCCGGCATGTCTTCGGGAAGTTGGGCCTGATGCGGATGGTCGGGACCGGCATACAGTTTGAGTTTCTTGAGCATCTGACGACCGAGCTTGTTCTTCGGCAGCATGCGGCGGACCGCTTCGCGGAGGATTCTTTCCGGTCGCTTCGCCAGCAAATCGGCAGCCGTCTCGATCTTGCGGCCACTTGGATACCCGCTGTATCGCTCGTACGTGCTGGTCAGCATCTTCTTCGTGAAGTATGGATGCGACGTGTGAGCAAGCGGTTGGCCGGTGAATCGGACCCGCTCGGCATTAACCACAATCACGAAGTCGCCCGTGTCGACGTGGGGCGTGTAGGTCGGTTTATGCTTGCCCATCAGGACGGTGGCGAGCCGGGTCGCCAGGCGACCGACGATCTGATTGTCCCCATCGACGACGAACCAGTCCGGACGAACCGCTTCTTTTTTCGCCATGAACGATCTGCTCACGGTCGCACTCCTCGCACAATGCCCCGGCTGCATGCAGCCGGGCAGTGAATTCTCGAAAACAGTGGAAGCTCAGAAGGTTAGCGATTCCCGCCGGGCGGTTCAACAGTGCGTACCGGTTGCCGGCAAGATTTTCGAGAGATGAGCCGGCCGAAGCACCGCAATTCGGCGATTTCAGTCGAGAACCGAGGCGGGGTCATGCGACAGCGACCCGTCCGACTCGGGAGCGAGGTCCTCGCTCGGCACAATGGTCGTGTCGGAAGGGACCTGCCCCGGTCGCCGCCGATGGACGACGAACTCGACGTTCGCCATCCGCACGCGGTCTCTGTGACGGAGAGCGACGTCGCGATAGCCGATCCGCTTCCCGTTCACATACGTTCCGTTCGTGCTGCTGAGGTCGCGAACGAACAACCGCATGCCGACGGTGACGAACTCGGCGTGCAAGCCTGAAATCTGCGGCGACGACGGTCTCAGGTCCGCACTCTCGCGACGCCCGACGCGGAAGCGGATGGCGTCGATGTCGACGCAAATCGTGGTTTCTTCGCGCTCGGGTGAGAACTGCAGTTGCCAGGCAGCCGGAGTCGGGTTTCGCGCAGCCTGCCTGCCGGAAAGGACATCAGCCATCGGAGGACCTCCGAGAAATGACGGAAGAACGGGCTTTTTTGATCTGAAGCTCGCGAAGGCCCGCCGAGTCCTCAAGCACTTAAATCCTAGCCCGTTGTTTTCGGACAGGCCTGCGAATTCCCGCCGATTGCCCCAACCGGACTTCCGACCGCAGCGATTGCAACGGCTGGGCCGGCGAAACGCGGTTTCCGCGGCGTTGGGCGTTCGTTTCCTCCCGTGCCTTACAGGAGAGAACGAAGGCCAAGGCAAACGTTTTGTTGAAGTTGGGGTGTCTCACCGACGTCGGCCGTCGGCGTTGGCTCCGGGCTAACTCCCATCCGTGACACCTGTTCGCCGGGAGGCATCGCCGACGGCGAAACGCCAACAATTCCGCCATTGTGAAGAACACGTTCGTCCGTGGGGTGCATCCGCTCATTTGTGGGGGGGGCGATCTGGCGCCAATGATTAGGCCGTGTTGACATTCAATCCGTCGGTTTGTCCGCAGGAAATGGGGTCGCACCGGTTGTCCCCACCGGTGCCGCGCAGCGGCAGGAAGCCTGTGCTTGGCCGGACGATTTCCCCAGAGGCTTCTTGTCGCGTTGCGACACGGGTTGGGAGAACCCGTGCGACCCAGTTCGTATGTCAACACGACCGAGTGCCTTGTCAGGCTTCGTTTGAGGGATCGTCCGGACAGAAGCCGCCCTCCGTTGTCGGGCTCCCGAACCGTCACGCATCCCTCAATCCACGCCTGACAGACCACTAGTCAGCCGCTCGGAACTCTGGGGCTGTGGACAGTGCACGAGCCACGTGACGGCCCCGGTGTTCGGTCTCAGGACACGTTTCCGCTGCCTCAACAGCGCCCCAGCCACCCTGAAATAAGCGAGCGCCACCATCGAACGGAAACATCCTCGTCCTGGAACGAAGCCGACAAAGGATTGTGTGGGCGTCGTGTCCCTGCGAGAATGGGGGGATGCATCACGGATTTCACGAATGGGCACGGATCAGGCGGTGCGAATCATCCCGGCAATCTGCGCCCATCCATGTGATCCGTGGTCAGCAGAGACCGGAACCGAGGATTGCCCATGTCGACGTTGGAAGAAATCGAAGCCGCCATCGAGACGCTGCCGCCGGAGGAGTTCAAGAAGCTCCGCGTCTGGATGACCCAGTTTGAAGCCGACGCCTGGGACGGAAAAATCGACGAGGACATCAATGCCGGAAAGCTCGACACCCTTGCGGATGAAGCCTTGGCGGAGTTGGACAGCGGCCACTGCAGGCCACTCCCATGAGGCATCGCGCGACGAGCCGGTTCTGGACCTGCTTCGATGAGTTAGCGATAGACGTCCAGGCACTTGCCCGGAAGAATTTTCGGACGTTGGAAGCGGATTCGACGCACCCTTCCCTCCAGTTTAAGAAAGTGGGACGGTTTCGGTCGGCTCGCGTCGGACGCAGTTATCGTGCGGTCGCCGTCGTTCGAGACAATGATTGTGTCTGGTGCTGGATCGGCCCGCACGACGAGCACGAACGATTGATCAACGGTTAAACAACAGCAAGAGGAGACACGCCATCCCCGCCGCCGCCGACCATGTTTTTCAGACCAGTATCTCGCCCGAGTGTGACTCAACATACTCTGTGGACGAGACGCTCACGATGTGTCCGGTCAGCCACGGCCTGCTGGACGTGCAGTACGCGTGGGACAAGCTGCCGGTGCCGTCGTCGCTGCGGGAGTTCGAGCAGCGATGGGGCAGCCGCCGGGAGCCGCTCGATTTCAGCGGCGTGTGGCGGTTTCGGGAGTTGCTGCCGTTCGCACCGCCGGAGCAAATTGTCACCATCGGCGAGGGACAGACGATCCTGCAACAGTCGGATCATGTCGGCCGTTACGTGGGGGTGAACGACGGCTGCCTGCATTTGCAGTACGAGGGCCTGAACCCGTCCGGCAGCTTCAAAGACAACGGCATGACCGCCGCCTCGACCCACGCGCGGATGGTGGGGGCCAAGCTGGCCGCCTGTGCGTCGACCGGCAACACGTCGGCGTCGCTCGCCATCTATGCGGGCGTCTCGCAGCAGTTTCGCTGCATTGTGTTCGTCGGCAGCGGAAAAATCGCCTACGGCAAGTTGTCGCAGGCGCTCGACTACGGCGCGACAACGCTGCAGATCGAAGGCGACTTCGACGACGCGCTCATGCAGGTCCGGGCGGTTTGCGAACAGGCGGGCATCTACCTGTGCAACAGCGTCAACCCGTTCCGGCTCGAAGGCCAGAAAACCATCATGTACCGCGTCCTCGAAGGGCTCGGCTGGGAAGTGCCGGACTGGATCGTCGTCCCCGGCGGCAACCTGGGCAACTCGTCCGCCTTCGGCAAGGCGTTCCTCGAGCTCAAGCACCTCGGCCTCATCGACCGTCTGCCGCGACTGGCGGTCATCAACGCGGCGGGTGCCAATACGCTCTACGAACTCTATGAGCAGCAGGGACTCCGCTGGAATGACGGACACCCGGAGCAATCCCTGATCGACACGTTCTACGCAGACATGCAGGCGAAGAACCGCCGCGCGAACACCCTCGCCAGTGCGATCGAGATCAACCGGCCGGTCAATCTCACCAAATGCCTGCGCGCGCTGGACGCCTGCGATGGCGTGGTGCGAGAGGTGTCGGACGAAGAAATCCTCGACGGGAAGGCCCAAGTCGGAGCGGGCGGGTTCGGCTGCGAACCGGCCAGTGGGGCGAGTGTCGCCGGGGCCAAACTCCTCCGGCAGCAAGGGGTGATCGCCCCCAGCGACCGCGTGGTCTGCATCCTCACCGGCCATCAACTCAAAGATCCGACGGCAACAGTCAACTATCACACACAGGGAGGGTGCCGCGCCGCCAATGCGCCCATCGTCGTCCCCAACGATTTTGAGCAGATTATGGAGATTATCCGGCAGTTTGGTTAGGATCGGGACTGAGGCACGATTGGAGCAAGACACTCGGTGTCTCCCCGGCAATTTACGTGGTGTCACCAGGATTCGCGTCGCATGTGCGATGGACGATCATTGTCGTATTGAGACACCGGGTGTCTGGGCTCCCGCATGAGGCAATCGACGGTCCGTTCGAGGCGTGGAATCATGCTCAGCCCGTTTGAAGAGTTGGAATTCCTCGCCGACTTCCTCCCGGAAGAAGGCGAGGCCGTGATCGTCAGCCGCCATTCGGGGGAACTCGCCTGCGAGCCGTTCCAGCCCCCCTCTCTCCGCGAGGGCATCACCGACCCGCGAGTCTACGGCATGCTGATCCATGCCAACGAGCGGCTGAACGCCCAGGGGGCCATGCCCATCTGGGTGACGGCGATCGGATTCTTCTGGGGCTGCGTCGCCCTCGCCACGGCCGATGTGCTGACCTGGAGCAACTGGTTTCTCGTGCCGGGGCTCGCATTGCTCCTGTTGCCGGCGTGCATCGGTTGGATCCGCTTCCGCCAGCACCGCCTGTTCCGTCGGGAAATTCGCCCGCTCCTGGACGGCGTCCTTCGCATGCACCGCATCGACCCGCACACGTTGCTCGGTGCGGTCCGTCAGCACGAAGAACTCCGCACCGTGCTCGACGAACTCATCCGCCGCACGATCCCGTTCGACCCCATCAACACTGTTTAGCCCCATCAACACTGTTTAGCCGCATCAACACTGTTTAGCCGCGAGCGCGTTTGTTGAGCGCTCCCTAACGGTCGCGGCTAAACGTGAGTCAACAACAAACCCGTTTCTCCCCAGAGCCCCCCCCATGACTGACTCCCCCGACTCCACCCGCCGCGAGTTCCTGCAAACCTCCGCCGCCATCGTCGGCGCGACGGTCGCGATGAGTGGCAACCACTTGGCGGCCGCCCCCGCCAACAACAAACGCCCGCGCTCCAACGCTGGTCGCATCTACAAAGCCAACAAGGGGGGCGGCATCGGCAAGGACATCGCCGACATGGTCGCCCGGCTGGAAGAGTACAAACGTCTCGGTTTCGACGGCATCGAAGGCGGCAGCCCGGATATCAAAGACATCCCCGCCCTCAAAGCCGCCATCCGCGAGACCGGCGTCCCGGTGCACGGCGTGGTCGACGGCGTCCACTGGAACCAGCGGCTCTCGTCGCCCGACGCGGCCATTCGCGAAGTCGGCCGCGCGGCTCTGGAGCAAGCCGTCAAGGACTCCCATGCGATCGGCGGCTCCAGTGTGCTGATCGTCGTCGGCAAGGTGAGCGGACCCGATGAGACGCACGACGACGTCTGGAAGCGGTCGATCATCGAAATCCGCAAGGTGCTGCCAGTCGCTGCGCGGCTCGGCATCCACATTCTCGTCGAGAACGTCTGGAACGGCTTCTGCGAAACGCCGGACGAACTCCGCGACTACGTCGACGAGATCGACTCCCCCTGGGCCGGTGTCTACTTCGACATCGGTAACGTCCGCAAGTTCGGCCCCAGCGAAGACTGGATCCGCACCCTCGGCAGCCGCATCGTCAAGCTCGACGTCAAGGATTGGAGCCCGTCCAACGGCTTCTGCCGCCTGGGCGAAGGGGACGTCAACTGGCCCGAAGTTCGCAAGGCCCTCGCCGAGATCAACTTCACCGGCTGGGCCACCCGCGAAGGCCCCGACAACTCGTTGGAAGACACGTCGCAGTTGATGGACGAACTCCTCGATTTGTGAAGCGTTTGGAATCTCATCTCTCAGGAGTAGGGTGCGTGGTCGTTGATCAATTTGGTGCGTTCGGTCGGTGTGGCTCGTTGAACAACAATCAGCATTGAGCGCGCGATCCGAACGCACCGTCATTCAACGCCCACGCACTCGACGGCCTGCTTGGGCCCGGCGAGTTGGGCCGCACTCATCTTCAGCGCTGTCTCGATCGTCGCCCGGCCCATCACGTCTACGATCTCATCATTGGCGACTTGCGCCTGCTCGATGAGGTCCGGGAAGGGCAAAATGAGCTGCCCCTCTTTGGCCAGCAGACCGGCCAAGGCGTGCGAATCCGGGAGGGTGTCGGTCGGGGAAACAATCTGGTAGCGTTCACTCAACGGTCGTGGCTCCTTGTTGGAGGAATAAATCACCGGGATGATTACCCATCATCCGGCCTCCCAGGTCCACCACCGACCTCTTCAACCTTCCGCGGCAGATGGGACATCTTCCGATCCGTCTTCGCCTCCTCGTGAAGAATCTCATCCACTGCGGCATCTCAAGAGAAAGAGGAATGGGTCACATTCGTGCCCATCCATCGTCGATATGCAAGGGGAAGCTGCTGTGCCTGGCGGTAATCGATCTGAATCTGCCCAAGAAGGCAGCCGTCCGAATGTCGGGGAATCGCCGCGCGCCGGAATGCTGCTGAAATTAGGCGTCATGGGCGGAGCGGGAGACGGCATACCGCCCGAATACCTGGACAAGGCGGCACGGCTTGGCGAAGCGATTGCCGAAGCCGGCTGCATCGTTGTTACGGGAGCTTGTCCAGGGTTGCCATTGGCTGCCGCCCGGGGGGCAAAACGCCGCGGCGGAACGGTCATAGGGATCTCGCCCGCGTTGAGTCTCGACGAACATGCTTTCCACTACGAATCGCCGTCCTTGGCTCATGACGTCTTGATCTTCACCGGGAGCGGGTTGATGGGACGGGAGGTGGTCAACATTCGTAGCAGCGACGTCGTCCTGATTGTGGGTGGCAGCAGCGGCACGCTCGGTGAGTTGGCCATTGCCTATGACGAAGGGAAGTTGATCGGCGTGCTGACAGCGACCGGCGGCATCAGCGATATGGTCGCGGACATTTTGGCAACTTGCAACAAAGACACCGGTGCACGTGTCATCTACGACGGCGATCCGACGCGACTCGTCCAGCGGTTACTGGACGCCTATCGAACGGAACATTTTCGCCGTCCATCCGTATTCTGCCGTGACGCTTCAGATGCCACATCGACGCCCGCGGAAGGCAGCCAACAAGACCCGGTTTGCGGAATGTGGGTCGCTCCGCGCGCGGCTGCCGCCCGTCGCTCGAAAGACGGTACACGGTTCGTGTTCTGTTCACTTCATTGTGCAGAGCAGTTTGATGAGCAACAGCAAAGTTCGATAAAGTAAGTGATGACCAAGAACGCCGAGAGCGGCCAATCTCCCACGCTGCAGTTCGTCGGCGGGGCGGGCACGGTTACCGGCTCGAAATACTTACTTCGCGTGTGATGGACGAACTGCTCGGTTTGTGAGGCGTTTGGAATCTCACATCCGAAATCCCAGATCGGGAGTCGCGAGCCATGACCGACGAACAGAAACACCGCCCCGAGTCGAACGAGGCGGGCGAGCCAAATGACGTGGGTCACGATGCGAATCTGCTGGCACCGGAGCGAAGTGAGGAGGAACCCTCTTCAGACGTCGGCAACTCACCGACCGGTCAGTCGCCGTTCAAGGATCGCCGCGCGGGTCTGATCATTTTCGGGATCGTCCAGATCGTGATGGGCGCGTGCTGCGCGATGCTGATTCCGCTGATGCTCATGGGGCTTCGTGCCAATGCCGGAGGGGCCGCAGCGGTGAATGTCCGGATGGTCATCCCGATCATCGGAATCTATGCCCCGCTTGCGGTTGCGCTGGTCTGGCTGGGCATCGGTTCGATCATGGCCCGTCGCTGGGCGCGGGCGTTGATCCTGATCGAGTCCTGGATGTGGCTGGTGGTCGGCCTGGTGTCCTTCGTCACGATTGTCCCGCCGATGCTGCGGATGTTCAATCAGGGACTGGCCGGCCGGCAGTTGCCGCCCAGCGGGGCGATGTATGCGCAGGCGATCGTGTTTGCCGTCTTTTGCTTCATGTATGTCACATTGCCCGGTGCATTCGTGCTGTTCTATCGCAGTCCCCATGTGAAGGCGACGTGCGATGCCGCCGATCCGCACGTCCGCTGGACCGACAAGTGCCCGCTGCCGGTCCTGGCGCTCAGCCTGCTGCTGGCGTTCGGATCCCTGTCGATGACCATGACCCTGAGCTACGGCGGTGTTTTCCCGTTTTTCGGAATGCTCCTGACGGGACCTCCCGCGATCGTCACCAGTCTCGCCATCGGAATCCTGTTCGCCTACCTGGCATGGGGGACGTACAAGCTCAAAATGTCCGCCTGGTGGATCACACTGATTGTCTACACAATCTTTCTGTCGTCGTCCGTCATCACGTTCTCGCTCATCGACATGATGGGAATGTACCGCGCCATGGATTTCCCTGAGGAACAACTGAAAGCCATTCAGCAGGCCAAAGTCATCGAGAACATGAACATGCCGGTCCAGATGGGCATCTGGCTTGTCTTGAACGTCGGCTATCTGCTTTGGGTGCGGAAAGACTTCGTCGCCTGGCCCGGTCCCCCTGAAGTCTGAAATCTCGAAGCTGATCCTGGCCGACACCACTCTGGTCTCTCAGATCTTAAACTCGAGGTCGGTGGCGGTTCCCGCGGCTGATTCGTCCGGCGGCGAGAGCCACATTGCCGCGTGAGGGGGGGCGGCCCTATAATTCCCGGCCCGCATGGCAACCTGGGCTCTCCGTCTGCCCGCACGCCGAGAAACGAACCCCCCGTGTCCATCCATGTCTCCTGAGTTCATCCGTAACTTCTCAATCGTCGCCCACATTGACCACGGCAAGAGCACGCTGGCCGACCAGTTGCTGCTCCGGACCGGTGCCATCACCGAACGGGAGTTCAAGGAGCAATTGCTCGATGACCTCGACGTCGAACGCGAACGCGGCATCACCGTCAAAGCCCGGGCGGTGGCGATTGACTACATCCCCGATGCGGAGCGCTGGCCCGGTTTAGCCGCACATTTGAAATGTGCGGCTAAACCGGGCAAGCCGCCCACGTTCGAACTCAATCTGATCGACACCCCCGGGCACGTCGATTTTCATTACGAAGTCTCCCGGTCCCTCGCCGCGTGTGAGGGGGCACTGCTGCTCGTCGACGCCTTTCAGGGCGTGCAAGCGCAGACGGTGGCCAATGCATACGCCGCCGTCGAAGCCGGGCTCGAAATCGTCCCGGTCATCAACAAAATCGACCTGCCGGTCACACGCATCGACGAAGTCCTCGACGAGATCGAAACCGTCATCGGCCTCGACGCGACCGACGCTTTGATGGTCTCCGCCAAGCAGGGCATCGGCATCGAGGAGGTGTTCGAGGCGATCATCACTCGCATCCCGCCGCCTCAGGGGGACCCCAAAGCACCGCTGCGGGCACTCGTCTTCGACAGCAAATACGACACGTTCCGCGGCGTTATCACGTACGTGCGGATCATGGAAGGCACGCTCAAAAAGGGGGAGAAAATCCGTTTCATGAAGGGCGGGACCGTTCACGACGCGCTCGAAGTCGGTCGCTTCCGTCCCGGCATGGAACCGTGCAACTCCCTCGGTCCAGGACAGACCGGATACGTCATCACCGGCGTCAAGGAGGTCGTCCACGTGCATGTGGGTGATACGCTGACGATGCAGGGAGAACAAGCCGCTGTTGCGCTGCCCGGTTACAAGCAGCCGCAGCAGATGGTCTTTTGCGGCATGTATCCCACCGACGCGACCGACTTCGAGAAGCTCCGCGAGGAACTCGAACGCATGTCGCTCAACGACGCCAGCTTCTCGTTTTCGCCGGAGACGAGCGACGCCCTCGGCTTCGGGTTTCGCTGCGGGTTCCTGGGCATGCTGCACATGGAGATCATCCAGCAGCGGCTCGAACACGAAGCGGACGTCGGCCTCATCCAGACCGCGCCCAACGTGACTTACGAGATCAAGAAACAGCGCACCGGCGAGGTGCTGCACATCGACAACCCGGTCGATGTCCCGGAATCCGGGGACATCGAGGAGTTCCGCGAGCCGATCGCCCGGGTGAACTTCATTCTCCCCTCGTCGAACATCGGCATCATCATGCAGCTTTGCGAGGACCGCCGCGGCACCTACAAGGCGACCGAATACCTCGGCCCCGACCGCGCCCAACTCATCTACGAACTGCCGCTCGCCGAGATCATCTATGACATGCACGACAAGCTCAAGTCCGCCACCCGCGGCTACGGCACGATGGACTACGACATTATCGGCTTCCGCCCGGCGGACCTCGTCAAACTGGACATCATGGTCAAAGGGGTCAAGGTCGAAGCCCTCGCCATGATCGTGCACCGCGACTTCGCCGAACGCCGCGGCCGCCAACTGGTCAAACGTCTCAAGAAAGAGATCAGCAAACACCAATTCGAAATCGCCCTCCAGGCCGCCATCGGCACCCGCGTCATCGCCCGGGAGACCATCTCCGCCCTCCGCAAGAACGTCACCGCCAAATGCTACGGCGGCGACATCACCCGCAAACGCAAGCTCCTCGCCAAACAAAAAGAGGGCAAAAAACGCATGAAGCAATTCGGCCAGGTCGAGATCCCCCAGAAAGCGTTCCTGAGCGTGCTGGAAGCGGGGAACGAGGAGTAAGTGCTTCGTAAACTGAAGCGTGTCCCACCAACCGCGATCGCGAGTAAGCGTCCGGGGAATCCGTATTGGCGGGGGTGCTGACGTGGGGGCTTTGCAAATCCAATCGCTAACCCAAGTTCCCCAGTGATTGACGTAAGTGCTTGCCGTGTAACGGTCGGGCTGTGAAAGTCGTCACTACATTTCGGTTGGCTTGAGTTGGCTGGGCAGGGTCATGCGGAGGTGTCCGAGCAGGATCGCTTGATGA
>JAJDEI010000237.1 GCA_029259845.1 Planctomycetaceae bacterium
TCATCAAGCGATCCTGCTCGGACACCTCCGCATGACCCTGCCCAGCCAACTCAAGCCAACCGAAATGTAGTGACGACTTTCACAGCCCGACCGTTACACGGCAAGCACTTACGTCAATCACTGGGGAACTTGGGTTAGCGAGGGGGTGGCCGGGTCAGGAGTGAAGCGGATGGCTGCGGATCGGCTCACGGGCCGGAAGCGTTCACCGGTTGGGGCCGGCCCCGGTCTTCCCGAAAAGCGTCGTCCCATCTGCAAACGGTGACAGCCCGGTCCCCTTGATGATCCGCGCGAATCCGCCGAATCAGCGTCATCCGCGGTCTCTCCCCCTTGGTTGTGGCTCGGTCGCGCTGGGAGAATCAGCCGTTTATCGCGTCCAGCGGGATTGCCAGACGGTAGCGGCTGTCGGAGCTGGCTGAAACATCGGCCGGGAATGCCTCAACTGCGGATAACTCGCCGGACGAGGAGCATAGGCCGGCTGAAGTCCGCCCATTTGATGCACGCCCGTATTCTGTCGGGCCTGCCGTTTCGGGACCGTTTGCCACTGCGATTCGACGTACGGCTGCGGCGATTGCAGCGTCGCTGCCTGCGACGAAGGCGTCGGCGGCAAGGCAATCGGGCTTGGCACGCGGCTCACCGGAGGGGCAGCAAACGAACTGGCGGGCATCGCCGCCGGGTACGTCGGAGAGGCGATGGGCGAGGCAAACTGAGGCGACAATCCAAAGGCTGTGGATTGATAGGTGTTTGCGTACGGGGCCGCGGCCATCGGCTGCGGCGGTAGGGCACCGAACACCGGCTGCGGGACGTACTGGGTGTGAGTCTCGGCGACCTGCCGATTGACGGTGTAGGCGACATCCCGGTAGCGGGTTTGCGTTTGATACACCGTTCGAGGGACGGTGACTTGCTGATACGTGGTCACCGGGACGTTCTCGACGTAAGCCTCACGTCGGTATTGGATTGTGGGGACCGACCGGTACGTCGTCACTTGGCGTGGCTGAAGAGTCGCGCAGGCGGGCGGGACTGCGCAGTTGTAAGCCGACGAAGCCGGTGCAGGGAGTGACGGTCCGATCCCCGGCGCCACTGGTGGTACGAACGTCGGGCCGCAGGGGCACGGTGCCGGAAAAGCTGGACGGTAAGAGATCGGCGGTGGACAGACTGGGCCGCACGGGACTGGCGGCGGACAAATAGGCCCGCAGGGGATCCGCAGCGGCGGCACGCATGGTCCGCAGCCTGCCGTAAACAGGCAGGGAAACGACAGTCCGAAGGAGAATCCGATCCACGGCTGCGACCTGCACCCGCCACAGGGACCATACGGGTGGAACAAGCAACCGGCATCCGCCCCCGCAGGGACGAGGACCGTCAATGCGACTAAAACGAGACGACGCAGGGAAACAGACATCCGACTCACTCCTGATGGCCCCGTTATCGCGGAGAATGCATGAGTTTCTTCCATTCGCTATTTCATCGGCACAATCCCTACGATCCGTGAAAGATGATTCCGTTTTTCTGAGTCGCCATAACCGGAAGACCCGCCGGAGTTTCCCCAAATCGTTCGGGAAGGCTCCCTTCGGGTGAGCCGAATCCGCCAATCGGCTTCCCGAAGCGGTGGGAGCCCCCAAGGCAACGGTTTTGCAGAAGTTGGGGCGTCTCACCGACGTCGTCCGTCGCCGTTGGCTCCGGGCTAACTCCAATCCGTGATTCCTGCTAGCCCGGAAGCAACGCCGGCGGGGAATCGCCGACAATCCTCCGATTGTGAAAAACATGTTCGCCCTGCGGGAGACCCTCGCCGTCATTGACTTTCCCCGGTTGGCCCGGTTAGAACGGAGAGTCGACGAGACCGTCAAAACCCGGATCATCTGACGTTCCGGTTGCGATTTCCACCACAAAGCCGCTGCAGGGACGTGGCCAGGCATCTCTGAGTTTCCGCGACGAGGACCTTTCCCATGAACCCGCCGATTGTCAAACGACTGCTGATTTGTACCGGTGCCCTGCTGATGACATGGGCCGTGTCGAGTTCGGCCGACGCCGGCCAGTTCTACTACTCCGCAGGTTATGGGCCGACACCGTACTATGCCGGCTACGGGGCGACGTCTTACGACACAGGTTACGGGCCGACGCCCTATTACGCCGCGTACGGCCCGAGACCGTACTACGTCGGCTACGCTCCGCGCTACTACGGCTATCGGGCGTACCGCGGCTATCCGTATCGTTCGTACGACCGCGTCGGATATGCCGGCTACACGCCGTGGAGTGCCTCTTACGCCGCCTACCACGTGTCGAGCGACTGCGGGTCCGGGTGCAGTTCCGGCTGTAATCCTTGCGGCGACTGTGGTTCGTGCGGGGTGAGCTACGGGGGGTGCGGGACGAGCTACGGGGGGTGCGGGACGAGCTGTGATCCCTGCGGCCTGTCGTCCTGCGGCGGATGCGGAATCGCCTGCGCCAGCGGCAACTGCGGTACGGGTGATTGTGCTACGGGCGATTGCGGCACGGGGATCAGTTCCTCGCCCGCACCTCAGTCATCCCCTCAGGAGCCGCCGTACAGTGGCTCATCGTCAGGACCGAAGACATACGAACCAGACGCTTCCGGCGGCGAGACGGAGGGTCCGTTTACTCGTCCCAAAGCTCCGTCAGACACGGGCGACGGGGGCTCTAGTGACGGGGGCTCTGGTGACGGGGGCTCTGAGATTCTCCCCGGCGGGAGCGGTCCCCGCGGTCCCTTGGACCAGGAAACCAACAAACCGGCTGATGAGACGATTCATCGGCGAAAGGACGCTGCTCCCGCAGATGCAGAGCCGACAGACGAGGCAGCCTCGGAAAACCCGCCCGTCCCGCCGCAACCGGAAGCCACGCCAGACACCGAAAGCGAGCCAAACTCGGACGATCAACCAGCTGCCGATGTGCAGCCGCTCCGGATTGACTCACCGATCGCCGCCGGCATCACTCCGGCAAGAACCCGCGTTCGGTACTCGGTTCGGTTCCACGCCCCTCGCATCGCCCGAGTCGACGTTTCCCCCAACACGCGCTGGACACCCGTCGACGTCGACGCTCGGCTCGCCGTCAGCCAATAGTCTGAACGCTTACATAGCCCGCCAACGGGAGACGGGCGCGGGTGTCTCCGTTCGATGGTGGTGCTCGCCCATTTCAGGCGGCTGGGGCGCTGTTGAGGCAGCGGAAACGTGTCCTGAGACGGAGCACCGGGGCCGTCACGCGGCTCGTGCACTGTCCACAGCCCCAGAGTTGCGAGCGGCTTACGAATCATCGGTGTCAGATCGCCCCAGCCACCCCCCACCAGTGAGCGGATGCACCCGCCGGGCGCCGCGTCATCGGTCGCGTTCCGCCCACAGCCGTCCCGCGGATTACTTGCTGCTGGCTGTCTCGGTCTTCGATTCGACGGGTGGTTTCGAATCCGATTCGCGGTTGTCAACGAGGTAATCCGGGGAGTGTTCGGGAGCGGTTTGGGTGTTTGGGAACGCCCAGGCTGCGAACCTCGACCAATGGTACACACGGGAGATGTAGCCGGCGTTAATGGAGAAGTCGCCTCCGACAAACGTGACGAACTTGCGACGGAGCGACTTGACCCAGCAACCCTGCAGGAATACGACGATTTTCTGCAGCGTGGTGTTTCGGCTTGCCATGTAGAACGCCTCGACCATCTGCGTAACGTATTTCTCATGATGGCGGAGTTTGCGTTCATACAGCTCGAACACGGCGGGCGAAATGGGCGCGTCGGCGGGCTGCTCCAGAAAAATATCCGCCGCCATGCACGCCGAAAGCATGGCCACGTGCACTCCGGAGGAGTAGCACGGGTCGATAAAGAACCCGGAATCGCCGACCATCACCCAACCTTCGCCGGCCAGATGGGTGCATGAGTTCCCCATGTTTCCCGTGACATGCACCTCAGAGACACGCTCCGGATTCGGGGTCATTCCGTTTTTCAGCAGGTCATTCTCCCGAACAACGCGGTCCAGCAGGTCTTCGGGCGATTGCCTAATGCGACGGAACCGTTCGACCGGCAGTACGACTCCGACGGAGATGCAATCGTCCGGCAGGTTCAACAGCCAGGTCCAGCCGTCGTAAAACATCTGGCCGACGAACCAGCCATTCTTCGCGTCCTCACGAACCGGATCGGCCCGATATTGGGCAAAAATCCCCATCCGCTGTTCAATGGTCGGCTTCCGTATCCGTAGTTGCTTGCCGATGAGGGCGGCGAGCCCGGTGGCGTCAAACACGAGCCGCCCGCGGAATTCAGCCTTCTGCCTCGAATCGTCGACGGTCCGCACGCCGACAACGCGGCCTTCCTCCTGGATGAGACCGACGACTTCGTGTCCGCAGCGAATTTCTGCCCCACACTCGGCGGAGCGGTCCAGGAGGATATTGTCGAAAATCGTGCGGTCGACGAGGTACGCATACGGATGGCTCTTAAAGGTGGCCCGATGGTCCGACTGCGTAAAGTCGCCGGGAACCTCATTCGGTCCATACAGCCACTTGCCGCCCGGCTTGCGGACCGATGTTTCGCGGATGGCCTCGTGGACGCCGAGCCGTTCGAAGATGGCCACCGATGCCGGCAACAGCGACTCGCCGACGTGATACCGCGGGAAATGTTCCTTCTCCAGGACGACAACTCGCTGGCCGGCTTGGGCCAACAAGGTCGCGACGGTGGACCCGGCCGGACCACCTCCCAGGACAATCGCATCGTATTCGTGTGGCATTGGTGAGTTCCTTCAGGCTTGATGAAGGTTCTATGAGCGTCCGGAAGACAGACTACTGTGAAACAAAAAAGGTTTCACCCCTGCGCCAACGGGTGTCTGTGAATTTTCGCTTTTCTCAGGTTTCCCGGCGATGCTGGAGAAAATCACCCAGCCGGGCGATCATCTCCTCGCGGGCATCTTCAAACACGTAGTGTCCGGCATGGGCATAGCGCACGACCTGGGCGTCCGGAAACCGCTGCCGCCATTCGTCGAGAAACTCGGTCGTGAAACACCAGTCCCGCTCGCCCCAGAACAGCAGCAGCGGCGAGTTGCCGAATTGCGACAAACCGCTCTCAATCTCTGTGAGCGTTTGATAACTCCGGTCCGACGGGGCCAGCGGGATGTCGCGGACGAACTCGTGGGTCGCAACGCGGTGGCCCCAACTGTCGTATGGGGCAAGGTATCCGGCACGGACCGCAGGCGTCATCCGGCGGTGGTCGCAGACAGCCATGGTGAGCGCGGCACGGGCGAATCCGTTCAGCCCACGCACCGCCAACGCCCCGAATCCCGGGATGCGGCAGACGGCAATCCGCAGTGGGATTCGCTGCGACCGAAACGCGGCCGTGTTGCAAAGGACGAATCGCGAGAACCGCTCGGGGGCCGCAACGGCCGCCCCCATGCCGATGCAGCCGCCCCAGTCATGGCCGACCAACGCAATGTCCCGCAGCCCCAGTTCGGCAATGAAGCGGGACAGATTGGAGACGTGCTGACGGAGCGTGTATTCGTACTGTTGCGGCTTGTCCGACCGGCCGCAGCCCATGTGGTCCACCGCCAGGCAACGAAAGTCCGGCGAAAACGCCTTGATGAAGTGCCGCCACGCAAAGCTCCACGTCGGGTTCCCATGCACGAAGAGCAGAACCGGTCCGTCGCCCTCGTCGACGTAGTGATAGCGATGCCCGTCCAACTCCAGGGCGTGGGCAGCGAAGGGATACTCGCCTGCAAAATCTTCCTGATCGGTCACGGCGATTGCGTTGAGGGCGGTGGAGACGGAGGGCGGTGGAGACTGAGGGCGGTGGAGACTGAGGGCGGTGGAATCAAAGGCCGTCGCGAGCAGACGGATAGGAACGGCGATTGCGGGTCTCTGAGGAAAGCGGCTCGCACGGGCAGTACCGAGGCCCACATCCCGCCGGCGATCGGATTGTAGGACCGATCGGCAGCCTCACAACCGTCAGAGATTAACCAGGTTACGGTTTCGACGGCAATCTTCCTCATTTCTCGTCGATCGGGACGGCCCCTCCTGCAGAAGTCGCTGGAATTTGGCAGACTGACAACGGGACTCCGTGATGGACTGTCATTCTCACAATCGAACCAGCCGGGCGGCGTCAGCCGTCGTCGCCGCCGTTGCCTCGCTCTGTCTTGCCGGTGCGGGTCGCGTCTCGGCACAGATGGCCGCGAGCCCGGCGTGGTCCGCTCCGACCACGGTCTGGATTGTTCCCCAACCTGAATCGCAGCCAACATATCCACTGTGGGCTTATCCGCAGCCGGTCTCCCCGTATATTGCCTCTCCCTACGCGGCCTCTCCCCAGGCCGTGTGGATCGCGCCGCAACCCTCTCCCCAGGCCGTGCGGATCGCTCCACATCCCACTCCCCGACCGGCGTGGACCGTCCCCGCTCCGCAGGTCACGACGTTTTTCCCGCCAGCTGACACGGGATTGCCGCCCGGAGCCGTGCCCGTTGAAACCGTGCCTGTTGAAACCGTCTCCGGGGAGCCTCCGGCGAACGTCCACCTGCGAATCACGGTCACCGGATCGCTGCTCTCGACGCTGCTGTCGCGGGAGGTGACTGATTCCGGGCCGGTCCGCGATTGCCTTATGGGGGCGAACCTCTATGGGGATCAGTTCACCATCACACGTCTGGGCGTTGATTGTCAGCCGTGCGCAACGCATGCGCGGCTGCTGCTACGACTGCGAGGGTTGGTCACCGACCGCACTGTCGGCGTAACCGCACCGGCAAGCGTGCACTCCGAGGGGAGCCATCGGTTTGAAATGACCAAAGAAGTGAACTTCGACGGCGGTCAGTTTACGACACGGTCGCCGGCTGCTTGGGTGACGCCGCAGATCGTCTATCGCGATGCATCGACCGTCGTGAGCGGCGTGCCGGTGATCGGGCCAATCGGCACGGCCATCGCACTGAACGAAGCCGAACGACGCCGGCCCGCTGTCGAGCAATTCGCACTCCGGCGGGTCACGCGCACCGCTGCCCCACGATTCAACAACGAGGTTGATGAAAAACTGAGCGACGCTAATCGGCGGCTGAGCCGTCACGTTCCCGCCCTCTTGGAGCAGTTGGGCCTCACGTTGGCCGATCAGCGGCTCAGCTCCGGAAGCGATCGCCTGTATTACGGCCTGCGGCTCCCCGCAGATTCGCGTGACGAACAGTCGAACCCTCTCGCGCTGCCGGGAGAGTCAGAAGCGCCGAGACAGGGAGCAGGGGCCGGGGATCAGGGGTCGGGAACCCTGTCGGGAGAGTTGGAGGCTCCCCGGCAGCCCTTGCTCCCGGAGCCATCCGCTTCAGCGGCCTCACCGGGGCCCGTTTTCCTGGAGAGCATCGAACGGGAGAGCATCGAACGGGAGAGCATCGAACGGGAGCGCATCGAACGGGAGCGCATCGAACGGGAGCGCATCGAACGGGAAAGCATCGAACGGGAAAGCATCGAAGCCGATTCGGCTGAAAGCTTGCCGGTCGAGACAGGGGACATCGAAAGAACCAAAGGAACAGACGTTTCGACGGTCGATGCGGTTGCCCATCATTTCGAGGTTCCCGCACCGTCGTCCGTACCGCATTCCTCGACGCCAGCCGCACCGCCGACAGCGGAGGGCCGCTCGCTGACGATTCTGATTCACGAGGATTTCGTGAACCATCTGCTCGGCCGTTTGCCCCTCGCCGGACAGGAAGTTCCCGATCGGCTGATTGACCGGGCCATCGAGACCCTGCTCGACGTCATCGCCGGCAAATCGCTGACGAAGCTGTCGCCTGATCTGAGTGACATTCCCGATCCGGAGTTCGCCACCATTCTGCTCGACCAGGACCGACCGCTGTCAATTCGGTTTGGGGAGAGCCGCGCGGTCCTCACGCTGCGTGCCGGCTTCCGACCGGTCGTCGGCGGGGAGATCCCAACCCAACGGGTGGAGATTCCCTTTGAGGTCTCTCGGGAAGAACATCAGGTCACACTGGAGCCGCAAACAGTCACTGTCGAATCGGCCTCGGAGGACGACAGCGGGCCGCTCGCCGGGTCTCTCGCCGGGTCTCTCGCCGGATTGGCGCGGCCCGTCGTCCGACAGCAGGTCCAGCAACGGCTGCGAACCTTCGTGTTGAAGGATGCGGTCCCTCTGACGATTCCCGGCATGAGGGCAACGACGCTGAGCGTTCGGGATGTCATCCTGGAAGACGGCTGGCTGGCCATCACGTTCGATTGAACTCTGGCGGTCATTCCACTGTGATCCACCGCTCCGTGCTCGTTCGTTCGGTCATCTGGCGCGGATCCGTCTCCACAGCGAGACGACGGTCCACGCCGCCAGGAGGATCCCACAGCCGATCCAGAATGGCCGCCAGCCGGCATCCAAGAAGGCCACCGCTCCGCAAAACAAAGCCCCGAGGAGGCTGTATCGGTCCTCTTTCGTCACGTTCGGTCCTCCGGGACAGACACATCGGGGCCGGGCACCAATTTCACGGGGATGGCAACGCCGGACGTTCCCCTACGACGCGGTCTCCCAATTCGACACGGGTCCCTTGTAATGCTGCCCGGCCCCGGCGTGCAACAGTCCGCTCACGCCCCGCGCGTGTCTCCTCCGGAAAATACATGCTTCCTCCAGAGGGCCGAACCTGATACACTTCTTCGCCCCGCCGGTTCCCGCCCAGGCATTGTGCCCGCCGCTTTTCCCGGTCTTCCTTCTGCTCTTCTGCGAAACCCATGCGCCGCGACGACGTTCGAAATATCGCCATTATTGCCCACGTGGACCACGGGAAAACGACCCTCGTCGATGCGATTCTGCGCCAGAGCGGGCAGTTCCGGGACTCGCAATTGCAGGGAGAGTGCATCCTCGACTCCAACGAGTTGGAGCGGGAGCGGGGAATCACCATCCTCGCCAAGAACATCTCGCTGATGTACGAAGGCGTGAAGATCAACATCATCGACACGCCGGGGCACGCCGACTTTGGCGGCGAAGTCGAGCGGGTGCTGCGGATGGCGGACGGGGCGATCATCCTCGTGGACGCCTTTGAAGGACCGCGGCCACAAACGCGGTTTGTGCTCACCAAGGCCCTCGAAGCGGGGCTGCGACCGCTGATTGTCGTCAATAAAATCGACCGGCCCGACAGCCGCCCCGAGGATGTGCACCTGGAAACCGTCGAGTTGATCCACCAACTGGGAGCCGACGACGCACTCGATATTCCGACGTTGTATGCCAGTGGACGCGACGGGTACGCGAACGAAGACCCGCATGCCCGGGGCGGGGATATCCGCCCGTTGCTGGATGCGGTGATCAAACATGTGCCCGGTCCCGTGGCGGAGGTCGACGGGCCGTTCCAGATGATGGTCACCAGTCTCCAGTGGTCGGAGTATGTCGGTCGCATCGCGATTGGCCGGATCAGTGCGGGCAACGTCCGGCCCGACGACCCGGTCGTCATCATGACTGCCGATGGCAAGCCGGTCCCGGCGCGAATCGACTCAGTGGAATTATTTGACAAACTGGGACGCACGAAAGCGGACGTCGCGACCGCCGGGGACATTGCGGCATTGGTCGGCCTGCCGAACATCGAAATCGGCGACACGATCGCCTCGCCCATCCGTCCGGCCGCGCTGCCACGCATTACCGTCGACGAGCCGACACTGTCCATGGTGTTCACGATCAACTCGTCTCCCCTGGCAGGCAAGAGCGGCAAGTTCCTGACGAGCCGGCACCTGCGTGACCGGCTCGCACGGGAACTGGAATCCAACGTTGCCCTCCGTGTCGAGGAAACCCAGCACAAGGAGGTGTTTCAGGTCTCCGGCCGCGGGTTGTTGCATCTGTCAATCCTGATCGAGCAGATGCGGCGGGAAGGCTACGAGTTGTCCGTCGGCAAGCCGGAGGTGATTCGCAAACGAATCGACGGCAAGTGGCACGAACCGTTCGAACTGCTGGAAGTCGACGTGCCGACCGAAAATGTGGGGGCGGCGATGGAGTTGGTTTCGAATCGTCGCGGACTGTTGGAGGAGATGTCGTCCGGAACGTCAGGCCAGTCCCATTTGGAATTCACGATCCCGGCCCGTGGCCTGATCGGTTTGCGGACTCGAATGCTCAACGCAACTCGGGGCCGGGCCATCGTGCATCACCGCTTCGAAAGCTACAAACGGGCCGAAGGCGAGGTCCCGCACCGCAAGAACGGTGTCCTCATCTCGCAGGTGGGCGGTCAGACGACGGCATACGCCTTGTGGAAACTTCAGGAACGGTCCGAACTGTTCGTTGGTCCCGGTGCAGCGGTGTACGAGGGAATGATTGTCGCCGAGAACTCGCGCGAGAACGACCTTGTGGTCAACCCGGTCCGTGAGAAGAAACTGACCAACGTCCGTTCGTCCGGTGCCGACGATGCGATCCTGTTGCAGCCGCCGCGCGACATGTCCCTCGAAATCGCGTTGGAATACATCGAGTCGGACGAATACGTCGAGGTGACCCCGGTCGCAATCCGCCTGCGGAAAATCTGGCTCACCGAGAACGAACGCAAACGCCGCAAACGAGCCGGTTGACCGGCAGGCTCTGCCGCGACGTCCATCCTTCGGAGCGCGATCCACGCTTGCGGTTTCGCACGTTCCTTTCGAACGATTCCCCCCCACAAGACCCCCGTTGACCGGTTTCAGCGGGCGGCCATACACTTGGGGCATGACACCCCCGATGCAAGTTTCGCGATCACGTGACGGTCTGAGCGACTGGGCCGGTTCGCGTCATCGGCGGCTGGCGCTGCCGAGTTGGCTGCTTTCGGCGCTCTTTCATGCGGCGACGCTGGCGATGTTCATTTGGCTCTCACAGTCGCCCGGCTGCCGATCAGACTACGCGGGCGACGCGGGCGACGGCTTTCGCCAGGTCGGCGTCTATCTCACGACCGGCGAGACCGAGGAGGAGCCAACGGACGTTCCCGACGAAGCATCGACTCCAACGTCCGCCGAACCGGCGGCTGCGTTCGAACAGGAACCGTTGCTCGACGCACCGCCGATCGCATTGGTCCGTCCGACCGATCGGGCCGAATCGGTTCTCGGTCTCGGAGGCCCTCCGCAGCTTTCCGGCAGCAGCAATCCGGTCCCCTCATTACAGACGACACCGCTGACCGGGCCGCCGCCGTCCACTCCGGCCGTTCTCGGCAAAAGCACGTCCCTGTTCGGCATCCAGGATGCCGGCCGGCGTTTCGTCTACGTGCTCGACCGCTCCGGCAGTATGAGCGATGCCCCGTTGCGTAGCGCAAAGGCGGAACTCAAGGCCAGCTTGGAGAATCTGGACGCGACACAGGAGTTTCAGGTCATCTTTTACAATACCGAAGCCATTCCCCTTGTGCCGCGGTCGAATCACTCGGACATGTTTCGCGGAATTGATCCGCATCGCCAGGATGTGGAACGCCAACTCGGCTCGATCCAGGCCGACGGAGGAACGACTCACCTCGCTGCACTCGAAGCGGCGCTGCAGTACAACGCGGATGTGATTTTTTTTCTCACCGACGCCGATGAATTGAATCTGAATGCCGACGAACTGGCGAGCATCACCCGTCGAAACAATGGCGGAGCCCGCATTCATTGCATCGAGTTCGGCAATGGTCCCGATCTCACTCAGGTCGGGGCACCACGAAACTCGCTGCAAAAGCTTGCGGAGCAAAACGGGGGGAAGTACAGGTACCGAGACGTCAAACGGCTCCACTAAATCGTGTTGAGATTCAAGAATGGGTAGCACGGGTTGTCCCCACCCGTGTCGCCCCGCGACAAGAAGCCATTGCGCGAATCGTCCGGTGAAGGACAAGCTTCCTGCCGCTGCGCGGCACCGGTTGGGACAACCGGTGCTGCCCGAGACTCCCTGCAAAACGGACCGTTTGAATGTCGACACGACCTAGCCCAAGTTCCCCAGTGATTTGGGAAATCGGTGTTTCTGAAAGTTTTTTCGAGCCGGAGTTTGTCGTAAGTCGTTGATTGATGGTCGGGCGTTGAGGGTCTGAGAGTCGGATGACGGCCGATCGCGTTGTAGTGACG
>JAJDEI010000238.1 GCA_029259845.1 Planctomycetaceae bacterium
AGCTTCTTCAATCCGTAGGGGTCACCGAACTCAGACAGCTTGTTGCCGTTGTAGAAATAGTCTTCGCCATCAATGCGAACACCGACGTGGCCGAGTCCGTCGAACTGAGTTCCAACCTGACCGATCTCGCCACTGACCAGTTCGTCATTCGAAACCATCTGGTTGGAACCACTCGGCAGTCCGGTCGGCAATCCCGGGATCGTCAGGCTGAAATGCCGTTTGCCGGGGATCGGCATGCCGTGTTCGTACGCTCGCCCCAGCTGAAAAATCTGCCCGGTCTTCACAAGACGCGCCGAGCTGACGACCTTTTGGGGCGTGATGCGGTTTGTCGCGCCACGCTGGTCGTCCGCTCCGAATTCGGACGGCCAGAATCTCTCGCCGATCGGACTATCTGTCGCCGGCTTTGATTCGCCAGCCGCCCACGTTGCAGCGCTGACAAGCGCAGCTCCGGCAACGGCACCCAGAACGATCCGACACCAACTCGCAGTTCGTGAAGACGTGGTCATGTTTCCTGATCTCCGGTCGTTAATGTTTGATGAGACTGTCGTGCCTGCAGCCTGGGACCAGCCACCGCAGCCAGAATCATGGCAAATAGGAAGATGCCGACGAGACCGCTGACGACGACGACTCGGTTCTCGTTGTCCCAGTACCCCTTGAGACCCAGTCCGAAGAAGACTGCGGCAGAAACGACATTCAACGCGGTCATCCAGAAGGGAGGCTGAAGCCTGGAAGGAAGCCAGCGGCGGTCCATCCAGATAATGACAACGCAGACCAGACCGCAGGCGAGCACGCCCGTGAAAAGATTGACCGGCGTAAGGATCGCGAGCAACACGCGAGGTTTGTTCCTCCGTGCAGGTTCTGCGGACGTGCGAAACCCTCGTGCTTCATCAGGTGATCCTTTAATCGCTGCAGCAGAAGACTCCCGGCTCGAAGCATCGGCAACGGTGGCTGTTGCGACGTCAGCGGCGCGTGGCTCGACAGGGCTCGCCTGACGTACGAACAGCCACGCAAGAATGCCAAACGCCAACGAAGCACACCAGACAAGAACGATGCGCCGCAATCGTATCGCCGAGCGATCGGTCCATTGGGAGAAGAAGGACCGCACGATCTCGTCCGCAATCGCGCACGAAATCTCGAGTGTCCCGTACAGCGTCCCCAGCATCGTCAGGAATGCGCCGATCACGTACAGCGGCAGCAGCAGCGGATGAATTCGCGTGACAAATCGAGCCTGCAGGTTCAGCAGGCTGTCCTCATCAGGCACGACTTCTTCCGGCCCCAGGATCATGGCCCCCGATGCAACGAAGACCGCGCTGAAGGCCACGATCAGGGTGAAGCTGATGGCACAGTCGACCAGTGGGGCGTTGATCCACTTTCGCACTTCGTGATGGGGATCCGCGGCAATCTCTTCCAGCTGCTCGGGGGTCGCCCTTCCGGGCAGGACTCCCCAACTCTTTTCTCTCAGCCATGACGTATACGCGAGATAATCGAAACCCGCCCCGCCGATCACCCCGACATAGCGGGTCGTCTCGACCCACACCGAATGCCGGGCAATCTCCGGATACTTCTCCGGCAGCCATTCCGGATACGACAGCGGTTTGGGGACGACGCCCAGGATCAATTGCAGCCAGTCGGGGTTGTAGAGAACCAGAGTCAGCCCGGCGCAGATTATCAGTGCCGTCACGACGAACAACTGAACGCGTTCGAGAACCGTGTAACCGCCGGCGAATGTCAGGATCAGGATGCCAGTCAGAATCCCGGCTCCCCAGACGTAATCCATGCCTCCGTTGAACATGCCCCGCGTCTCAGTGAGCCATGATGTCAAATTGCCGAGAACTCCGGAATGAAAACTGATCCAGATCGGCATGCAGACGGTCATCATCAGCAGCAGCGCGATCGGCAGCCAGCCGCGTGGACCAGGCAACTCGATCATCCGCTCATACGGATGCACTCCGGTCAGAATCATGTGGCGGCTCGTCGAAACGACAAGCCCCCACTTCAGCAACGATATGATCGTGAAGACGAACAGAATGTGATAACCGAACAGTGCGCCGCCACGCGTTGAAAAAATCAGCTCGCCGGTTCCGATGGTGAGCGAAGCGATGATTGCGCCCGGGCCGAAAACACGAAGCCAATCGGTCATCGTGCGAGGCAACGGAGGCCGCTCAGCCGAATCGGATGCTGGTCTCGTCGCGCTCATAGAGACTCATTCGACATACACTTGTGCCTACGCAACGTGGTGTCGTTGCCCAGGGCCATTCAAGTTTCACTTTGGAGAAGAGCGACCGGGACAAGCTCGATGGTAACCCGAAGCGTCAGCGAGGAAACGAACGTGACTTAGCGATTCGTCCCTCGCTGACGCTTCGGGTTACGAGATTCCCCAGCTTCAATCGTTGAACGGCCCTGTGTCGTTGCCCAGCTTTGTGGTTTTCGTTCCAACATTCGGCCAGCCCGCAACCATTATACAATTGTGTCTGCGATTCCATACTCTGCGGCCAGACGCTCAGCATGACACCGAAGAATCGTACAAAGAAAAAAGGTTCATCCGGTTCTTGTTTACTGAGGTTTGAAGGAAAGCGGACATGCTGGTCTCATCGGGGGTTGGATCAATTCTGACCTCAGAAACGGAGAAACCAGCATGTCCCAGAGTTTGTTGGATCACGGATTCGGCGTTCGGGGCGGCCAATCCCAGCGGACCAATTTCGAGGGGGGAGGGGGCTGTGTGATTTTCACGATTCGGCAGCCTCGGGAGATGCTGTGCTGTTCGGCTTGCGGCTCGCAAAGGGTCTTGGGGGATACCGGGTCGTGCGAGAGCTCCGGTCGCTGCCAATCGGCGGAAAAGCGACATTCATTCGGTTCGCCGTTCCCCGCGTTTCGTGCCGGGCCTGCAGAGTGGTGCGCCAGGTGACCATCCGCTTTGCCGACCCGCGCCGCAGTGACACACGCGCCTTCGAACGCTATGCCCTGGAGTTGCTGCGGTCGATGACCATCCGGGGCGCGGCCGCGCATCTGGGAAACAGTTGGGACGGGTTCTTGAGGCATCTCAGTCAAAGACATTCAGAAACGGCATCTGCAGAAGCACTTCTCGCGGCCCAAGCTGAAACGAGCCAAGCGGATTGTCATCGACGAAATCTCGATTGGCAAGGGGCATCGTTATCTGACGGTCGTGCTGGACCTCGACAGCGGGACGGTGCCGTTCGTGGGAGACGGCAAAAGAGCTGACGCGCTCAAGCCGTTCTGGAAGCGGCTGCGCTGTTCGGGGGCGAAGGTCGAAGCGGTCGCCATCGACATGTCGCCGGCTGACATCCAGACGGTCACCAACCATCTTTCCCGCGCGGCGATCGTGTTCGATCACTTCCACGTCATCAAGTTGTTCAACGAGAAACTGGACCCGACGCGCCGTGAACCGCAACGGCTGCGCGAGGCCTTGAAGCTGAACGACTCTCTGGCGGCCGCCGGCTCCCTCAAGGAAGAGCTTCGAGAACTGTGATATTAGCCGGACAAGGCCTGTGCCGCGGCTCATCCGGGCCTCTGGATCCACGAAGCGGAATGGTCCGGCGTCCGCATCCTGATGCCGTTCGCCAAAATGCTGGCGACCCACCGCACGCGGATTCTGGCGTAGGGTCTGTCGGAAAACCTGAAAGTGGCCGTCACGCTCCGCGTGATGACAGTGCAATGGCGACGTTTCCCTGGCTGGCCACGCACTCACTTCATTCGCCCATCACGCGGAGCGTGATGGCTACCATGGTTTTCCGACAGAGCCAAATCCCCATGCTGAGGCCGATGGCGATGCCTGCACGCTCCCGCCGTCCTGGCGAACCCGGGAAGCCACACCCCGGTTTCCGACTGTGACCACACCGCTCGGGGAGATCATGCAGGGAATTTGGCGGCAAGCTCGACGATTTCGGTGAGGCGGCCGGTGGTTCGCAAGCAGGTGACGATCTGAGCCTCTGGTTTGACCGGAACGTGAGAAGTTTCGCAAGCCGCCCCGCTCGCACCCGCGAAGCCTCTTGAGGCCCAACGCGGCTGCCAGTTTGCACGCGATCCAACGTTTCGCTACCTTGCTGCGTACAATAATCCAGGACGGGTCCACATTGGTTCGTGAGGTGTCGACAGACGTGTCACTCTTGTTGAAGGATGTCCAAAAGAGCTTCCGGGAGCCGGACGGGAGTCCGCTGCCGGTGCTCAATATTGCCCATTTTGAAGTCAAATCGGCCGAACAGGTCGCCCTCGTGGGGCAGAGCGGGGGCGGCAAGACAACGCTGCTCAACGTCATCTCCGGCATTACGTCGGCCGATGCCGGGCTTGTTCAGATCGACGGCGTCGACATCACGCGGCTGCACGAGGTCTCCCGAGACCGATTTCGGGCCGAACGGATCGGCATCGTCTTTCAGACGTTCAACCTGCTGCCGGCGTTTACCGCGATGGAGAATGTGCTGCTGGGAATGACGTTCTCCGGCCAAGTCGACCGCAAATACGCCAGCAGCCTGCTGGAGCAGGTGGGACTCGGACAGCGGTTGAATCACAAGCCGGGGCAACTTTCCGTCGGTGAGCAACAACGTGTTTCTGTCGCCCGGGCCCTGGCGAACCGGCCCAAGCTGATGCTGGCCGACGAGCCGACGGCCAGCGTCGATTTGGCCCACCAGGAGACAATCCTCACACTGCTGCGAAACGCCTGTTCCGAGAATGGCGTCGCGCTGCTGCTGGTGACTCACTCGCAGGAAGTGTCGGCGCAGTTTGACCGCGTCGAGGAACTGGCCGCCTTCAACACGCCGCAGGTGGCGGCATGAAGGCGGAATTCGGAAGGCGGAATTCGGCAAACAGCTTGTTGGCCCGGTCTTTGCTTCTCCTTCCCCGATCCGAATTCCGAATTCCCCATTCGTTTGTCCCCATTCCGAATTCCGCATTCCAACTTCCATGACCCTCCTCAGCATCGCCTGGAAAAGCATTCGGCAGCGGTCGTTGGCGTCGTCCCTGACGGCCCTGAGCGTCGCGCTGGGCGTCGCCCTGATGATCGCCGTGCTGGTGATCAACGGTGTGATTGCCCGCATGTTCAGCCAGTCCGGCAGCGGCTACAACCTGATCGTCGGCCCCAAAGGGAGCGAACTGCAACTGGTGCTGAGCACCATTTACCGCATCGCCAAACCGATCGAGAATCTTCCCTGGCGGTTCTACGAGGAGCTGACTGAGCGGCGGGAAGTCGAGGAGGCGGTCCCGATCGCCCTGGGCGATTTTACCGAACACGGCGGGTTTCCGATTGTCGGCACGTTGCCACGCTACTTCGCGATCGACTACTCCCCCGGCCATGCGTTCGAGGTTGACGGGGACTTCCTCAGCAGCGACTGGGATGCGGTCATCGGCGCCGAGGTGGCCCGCGTGAATGGCTGGGGCGTCGGTTCGCGATTCCGAATGATCCACGGAGGCCGCGACCCGGAAGACGCTCACGTGCATGACGAGAAGTTCACAGTCCGCGGCGTACTCGCTCCGACCGGCACGCCGAACGACCGTTCGGTGTTCATACATCTCGAAGGGTTCTTTCAGATCGCCGGCCACGAAAAGCCGCTGGAAGAAGCAATCGCCCGCGAGGCGGAGTTTTTCGCCGAACCGGTCGAGAAGGTCCGCGAACGGTACCAAGAGGACTTGGCCCGTGAAGCCAAAGAGGCCGCGGAGGCGCACGACCATCACGGCCACGACCATGGCCACCACGATCACGGGCATGACCATCACGCCCACCATGCCGTGCCGGACGCCCAGAAAGAGGTGACGTCGATTCTCGTGCTCTGCCCTCCGGACAAACCGCTGGCCGGCATCATGCTGCAGAACAAACTCAAGGAAGGCGTGCAGGCCCAGGCGGTCAATCCGATCCAGGTGATGCGGACGCTGATGGACAATCTGGTCGGCAACATCCGCTACGCCCTGATGGTGCTGACCGGGCTGATTATTGTCGTGTCGGGAATCGGCATCTTTGTGAGCATCTACAACTCGATGTCCGACCGGAAGCGGGAGATCGCCGTTATGCGGGCGCTGGGGGCACGGCGGCAGCAGGTGTTTTCGATCATCCTGCTGGAGTCGATTCTGCTCACTGTCGGCGGCGGACTGCTGGGCCTGCTGCTGGGGCATGGTCTGGTGTTCATTGCCTCCCCCATCGTCGCCACTCGCAGCGGCCTGTTGATCGACCCGCTGCACTTCGAGACGGTCGAACTGCTGATCCTCCCCGTGCTGCTCGCCATGGCCACCTTGATCGGCATTGTGCCCGGCATGACCGCCTACCGCACCGACGTCGCCGGGGCCCTGTACGACTGACGGCCGCCGTCGGGGACGAACCGCCCGCAATCCCGCCACGGCAAGCGGGTGACGTGCGATTGTCGTATGCCGGTTTCGCGTGTCCGCACTGTTGGGACAGCGGCCATCCGCCCGACGACCGGCACAAACGAGGCCCCGATGGCGATTTGCGGTGATAGGCGTTACGTTTTCAAAAAGCACCGAAAGCGGGCGATCGTCGGGGAGGACATTCACCATCGGGGAGCATCGCCACCGGTCAAGTTTTCGAAGGGGGATTGCATGGGCGGCTGGCGGTTTGCAGACATCCACCATCTCGGCATGACCGTGTCGAATATCGAACGCTCGATCGAGTTCTACCAGAATGTGCTCGGATTGACGCTGGTCGGCCGCCGGCCTCTCGTGGAGGAAGGGTACGTGTCCCGGCAGACGGGGCACGCAGGCGTTCGACTGAGCGTCGCATCCTTTCGGGTTCAGCCGGAGAGTCGCCAATCGCTGGAGGTCGTTGAGTACCTCAATCACACGGGTCCATCGGCCGACACAGCCACCAACAGACCGGGGAGCACGCACCTGTGCCTCATTGTTGACGATCTCATGGCGGCTTATGCGGATTTGAAGTCCCGAGGCGTGACCTTCAAATCGGAGCCGGTTGAGATCACCGCCGGCCCCAACCGGGGTGGGCGGGTGGTTTACTTCTCGGATCCTGATGGCTACGTGATTGAAATATTCGAGCCTGTGCAGGGAGACTGACGGTTCGCGGAGATGAGTCTCGACTGGCGACTCGCGGCAGGCCGGCGACGGCATGAGAGGCGAACGCGGCACGACGCGCCCGTCATGGGGAGGGCGTCAGCCGATCGGCTGCCCATGCGGCGAGCCATTCGCGGTCGATTTTCACGTTGTGGCGGGTATCGACCGGCAGGGACGGGTGAAACAGGACATCGCGTATCGGCCGCGTCAGCTCGGACGCCGCTCCCCGTTCGAGGATTTCGTCACGGAAAGCCGACCCCTCAGCAGGCGAGGACGGCATGGCCCCCTTCTCGGGTTCGACGATGATGACGGGGCGCTGCTGCGGTTTCTCACCCAGCCCGACGAGTGCCGACCGGTAGACGCGGGGATGCTCGTTGAAGATCCCCTCGCATCGAACAGAGAACAGGGAGCCGTTCTCGGTTTCCACGATGTGCGCTTTGCGACCGCAGAACCACAGCCGTCCCGCCTCGTCGAAGTAACCGACATCGCCCATCCGATGCCAGACCGACGCGTTGGGGACGTGCCTCGAAGCGGCGGCGGTTGAAGAGCTGGCGGTCGAAGATTCGGTCGAAACGAGGGCCGCGTCAGAAATCGAGTCAGCGGTTCCGTTGGAGGAAACATCGAAGGAGACGTTGGCGGTGTCGTCGGCGATCTTGGCGAGCCGCGTTGCGTCGGGACGCCGGTCGTACTCGCGTGTTGCCGACCGGCTGCGGACGGTGATCTCGCCGATCTCCCCCGGACCCAACGCGGTCGTGTCGCCCATGCTTCGGATTGGCTCGTCGGAGATCGGGATGATCCGCACGTCGACACCGGCAAAGGGCCGCCCGACGCACGTTCCGGCCCCCTGCCGGGTTCGTGCGGCTGTCTCCTGAAGCACCTCCCGCGATCCGATCGATGCAACCGGCAGGCATTCGGTTGCACCATAGGGCGTGTACAGTTCGGCCCCCTCTCTCGTCAGCGCGCGGCTCATCCGTTCGAGGACATGCTGGGGAACCGGGCCGCCTGCCGAGAGTGCGCGTTTCAGTGTGGGAAAGGTGCTGCCCTGCTCATCGCAGTGCCGGCCGACCCGGTTCCAGAACGCGGGGGACCCGAACGCCTGGGTGACGTTCCAGTCGCGGATGTGTTGCACAATGTTGCGCGGATCGACGTCCGCCGGCCGCGTGGGGTCCATGTCGGGGATGACCGATGTCACTCCCATTGCCGCGTTGAACAGGCCGAACAACGGGAACCCCGGAAGGTCGGTTTCCCCGGCTTCAATGCCGTAATGGTCGCGGATCATCTCCACCTGGGCATCGAACATGCCGTGCTCGTAAACAACTCCCTTCGGCGGTCCGGTACTGCCGCTCGTGTAGATCACTGCTGCCGCGTCTGTTGGTTCCGTCGGCACCATCTCGAAGGGTCGGCGGTCAGCGAGGAGTTGACGGTACGTCCGTCCGCCCCAGAACCAGCGACGTCCGACGGTGACGTGAAGGCGGGCGTTACGAAACAAACGACGTTTGAAAAAGCGGACCGCCTGAACGAGCGGAACCGCGACAAACCCGTCCGGCTGCACCTCCTCCAGGCAGCGGAAGATGTTGGCCCTGCCCATCCCCGGGTCGATCAGCACGATCGTCGCACCCACCTTGAAGAGGGCGAACGTCAACGCCAGAAACTCGCGGCTGAAGGGCACAAACAGCACCAACCGCGTACCGGGAGTCACCCCCATCCCGACGAGCCCGGCCGCCAGGCGGTCGCTCAACTCGTCCAACTCGCGGAATGTCCACACGTCGTACCGGTAGGCGCCGTCCTTGCCCCGCCCTCGCGGCTGAACGACCGCCGGCCCCTCCGGCGAACAGTGGGCAGCCTCTTGCAGACGAGTCGCGATGTTGACGGGTGGTGGCATCGGTGGGAGATCTCGTGACCCTTCATGCGAACGGGATCGTGGCACCCGTCGCAAAGATACTTTCCGACTCACCAACGGGTTCAAGACGTTCCGATGGATCCACAGAACTCCCAAGCCGACGCCACAGGCGTCGGCTTGGGAGACGAAACGCCCCGATGCTCATGTGGTCGCAGTGAGCGTCCAAGCGGCTGTCGGGCGGCCCTACGTCACTTTGCGTCTTACATATCTTCGAACACTTGCATACAGGATGCTGGGAACGTGCGCAGCAAAACTAAAAACAGCGAGAAACGCGATCTCGAATGGAATCAAATTGTGGCTCGTCGGATGTGTCAGGCACTCGTACAGAATGCAGAATAGTACAGGGGAAACGACAATCGGGCCGGTAATTGGCCAGCTCCGAACAGGAAGCAGAACCGAAGGAAGCAACGCAACAGATGTTGCCAGTAATGACCCGATGCCTAAGAGGTGATACATGGCCGATGAAATTCGATATTGTTCGATTACATCCGGTTGCCAGCCATACAAGAGCAGTCCAGACCCATAGAGTGCCGTGGTTGCTCCCAAGGCAATTGCAATTGCGAGAATCCACTGCATTACTTCTGAAACCTTGCAATCAAGCGGGGTCGCCGCGGTTGCGTGCAACCTTTGGACCGACGAGGTCGGCAGCGAGTAGTCCGAAATTCTCTCGCGGCTGCGCCGTCCCGGTTGACGAGCAACAAGGGCCGCCCACAGTCGGGCAAACTGCACTAATCAGTCTCACGCACCGCCGGCTGACTCCCGGTCGCTTTTTGCGGGCGACTCGCTGGATCCGACGGACTTGTCGGCGTCGCCGTCGGCGGACTCCGACTTGTCGATGAACGTGCCCGGTTTGAGCTGCGGACCGGTCTTGTGGGCATCGAGAATCCGCTGGAGTTGCTCGGCGTCCATGACTTCGGCATCGATGAGGTCGCGGGTCATGTGCTCCAGGACATCGCGGCGGTGCGCGAGGACGTCACTGGCAGTGACCATGGCTTCGTCGACGATGCGTTTGATTTCGAGGTCGACGTCCCGGCGGGTGGCTTCGCTGTGAGTGTCGCCGGAGGGCCGCGGCGTGGCCGTTCCGAGAAACGGCGAGGTGTTTGTCTCGCGATAGTTGACGCGGCCCAACTTGGGGCTCATGCCGAACTCCGTGACCATCCGACGGGCGATGTCGGTGGCACGTTCGAGGTCATTCTGAGCACCGGTTGAGGTCTCCTGGTAGATGAGTTCCTCGGCAGCGATCCCGCCCAACAGCGTGCAAATACGGTTCTGTAGCTCGGTCTGGGTGACGAGATGCCGGTCGTCTTCCGGCCGTTGCAGCGTGTAGCCCAGCGCCCCGAAACCGCGGGGGATGATCGAAATCTTGTGCACCGGATCCGTGTTCGGCAAGCTGCAGGCGACGAGGGCGTGTCCGCATTCGTGATAGGCGACCCGTTGTTTTTCGTCTTCGTCGATAATGCGTGTCGGCTTTTCGAGACCGGCGACGACACGTTCGATGCCCTCCTCGAAGTCGGCCATCGCGACCGCTTTGCGGTCCTTACGGGCGGCAAGCAGGGCGGCCTCATTGACGAGGTTGGCAAGATCGGCCCCCACAAATCCGGGCGTCAGCTTGGCGATGCTGCCCAGGTGGACGTCGCCGTCCATTTTAATTTTCTCGGCGTGGACTTTGAGGATCGCCTCGCGGCCCTTGTAGTCGGGACGGTCGACGAGCACATGCCGGTCGAAACGCCCGGGACGCATGAGCGCCGGATCGAGTGTCTCCGGCCGGTTGGTGGCTCCGATCACGATCACGCTCTGATCGGACGAAAAGCCGTCCATTTCGACGAGCAGCGCATTGAGCGTTTGTTCCCGTTCGTCCTGACCGCCGGGGAGTCCGCTGCCGCGAACCTTGCCGAGCGCATCAAGTTCGTCAATGAAGATGATGCTGGGCGCTTTGGCGGCCGCTTGCGCGAACATGTCCCGCACGCGGGCCGCTCCAACGCCGACGAACATCTCCACGAAGTCCGATCCCGACAGGCTGAAGAACGGCACTCCCGCTTCACCGGCGACCGCCTTGGCCAGCAAAGTCTTGCCGGTTCCCGGTGGCCCGACGAGCAGCACCCCGCGAGGAATCCGGCCGCCCAGTGCCTGATACTTGGCCGGAGTGCGCAGAAACTCGACGACTTCTCGCAACTCGTCGACCGCTTCTTCGATGCCGGCGGCGTCGTCGAACGTGACTTTGACGTCGTCTTCCGACATCAGCCGTCCGCGGCTGCGACCGAAACTCATCGCCGCCCCGGCACCGAATCGCCGAAACATGGCAATAATCAGCACCAGCAGCAGGGTGAGCATCATGAAGCTGACGACGAGCGACGGCCAATCCGAGGACGGTCGCGAGCCGTTCACCTCGATGCCCTTGCTGACGAGCAACTGCCGGGCCTCTTCGATGGCATCTTCTGGAAGGCCCATGATCGGCACGGCGTATCGCCTCAGGGAGTCCGAATCCGTTCCCGAAGCAGACGTTTCAGCGGACTGTTGCCCGTCGGTCGCGTGATCGGCTGCTGCAGTGGTTTCGTCCTGAGGAAACGTCAATCCTTCCTTGGGGGCCGGCCGGTCCTGGAAGGTGATTTCGGACAGGCTGATGGTCAGTTCAAAGACATTGGTCGCGTTGAACTCACCGCGTTTGACCTTCTCGACGAACTCGCTGAAACCGAGACGCTGCCTTTGCCGCGACGACTGAAAGTAGGTCGCGGCGGTGACAAACACGAGCAGTCCGATGGCGATGTACCAGAACATCGGCTGTGCCGAACCGCGATCGTTCCGCTGCGGACCGGGCCGCTCGGGCGGGGGAGGAGTCTCAGAATCGGCCATCGCGAGCCTTCTTGTGGGGCGGGCAGCTCGTCATCGTGACGCGCCGACATCGTGCCGGCGGAGTGATGATCGTTGGGGTTCCTCGGGCTCCGTCAGACTGGGGCCTGGAGGTTGGCGTTTAGCCTCTCGTGCTCTGTCAAACCGAGAACTTAGGGTTGGAGTTCAGCCTTTAGGCTGCGCAAACAAGCTAAAGGCTGCGCAAACAAGCTAAAGCTTGAACTCCAACCCCCAAATCAAAGCCGGACAGGGCGCTCGTGCGTGAGCAACTGTAGGCCGCGCTCGTGGTCCGGTCAACTGCGACCTGAGGCATCGGTCCGGCTGATTCTCACCAAGTTCGCATCTTGCGGCGATTCGAGCCGGGTCCTAGAATCCCTTGTCGGATTTGAGCTTACGTCCGATTCCCACTGCCGCCGCTCAAACTTCGCTCACGTCGGATACGCACAGCGGCAGGTGTCGTTTCTGGGGCGACTCCGGGCAGGGGCGTCTCCGGGAGGGCGGGCAGTGTCGAATGACACTGGCTCTCCGGACGATTGAAGTAACCGCACAGACTGGCCCGTTATTCATGAAGCACATCGCGATCCTTGGTTCGACCGGCTCCATCGGCACGAGTTGCCTTGATGTTGTCCGCGCCCACCGAGAGACGATGTCGATCGAGGGCTTGACGGCCCACCGCAACTGGGAACGATTGGCCGAGCAGTGCCGCGAGTTTTCGCCGCGAAGCGCCGCTCTGGGGGACCCGTCCTTGTCGGACAAAATCCCGCCGGACGGTTTCGGCTCCGCAAGCCTCGGTTATGGGCAAAAAGGCATTGAAGACATCGCCGCCAGTCCGGACGTCGACTTCGTGGTTTCCAGCATTGTGGGAGCAGCGGGGTTGCGAGGCACCTGGGCGGCCGTCGAGAGTGGCAAGACGGTCGGTCTGGCAAACAAAGAGACACTGGTGGTCGCAGGGCCGCTCATCACCCGGAAATTGCCGGAAACCGGTGCGACGTTGATCCCCATCGACAGCGAACACAATGCGGTGTTTCAAGCCCTGCACTGTGGCGAGCGTGCGGATGTGCGACGGGTGATCCTGACGGCGAGCGGGGGACCGTTCCGGGGACAGTCGCGTTCCCGGTTGGCGGACGTCACGCCGGAGCGGGCACTCGCCCATCCGACATGGAACATGGGCCCCAAAATCACGATCGACTCGGCCACAATGATGAACAAGGCCCTGGAAGTCATCGAAGCCCGCTGGCTGTTTGATCTCGACGTCGATCAGATTGACGTGGTGATTCACCCGCAGTCGATCGTGCATTCGATGGTCGAGTTCGTCGACGGCTCAGTAATCGCCCAGATGTCGCCGCCGGATATGCGTCTGCCGATTCAGTACGCCTTGACCTATCCGCAGCGGCAGGCGGGAATCACGCCGCGTTTGGATTTCACCGAAACCTGCACGCTCGAGTTCTCGCCGCCGGACCGCGAGGCATTTCCCGCGCTGGACCTTGGCTTCGAGGTGGCCCGTCGCGGTGGCACATGCGGCGCGGTGCTCAATGCGGCCAACGAGGTGGCGGTCGGCCGCTTCCTTGACGGCAGCCTTTCCTTTGTCGATATTCCTCGCGTTTGCCGGGATGTCCTCAACTCCCACGACTATGATCCGAGCCCCACGCTGGACGAACTGTTTCGTCAGGACCGTTGGGCGCGGCAGGAGACTTCCCAGTGGAAACCGTGATATCAGTGGATACCGTGATGCTTGCTTTGGTTCCGTCCGTCGCGACGCTCGTCAACGTTCTGACGGTTGCCGTCGGGCTCGGGTTTGTGATTTTCTTCCATGAACTGGGCCACTTCGCCGTCGCCAAATGGTGCGACGTTCTGGTCGAGCGGTTCAGCATCGGCTTCGGGCCTGTCCTGTTGCGAAAAAAATGGGGAGAAACGGAGTACGCTCTCTCGGCGATCCCGTTCGGCGGGTACGTCAAGATGCTGGGGCAGGACGACATCGATCCGAGCCAGTTGACGAGCGAAGAGATCGCTGAGGATCCCCGGTCCTACACGGCCAAAGGAGTTCTCCAGCGGATGGCGATTATCTCCGCGGGGGTGATCATGAATGTGGTCACCGGCCTGTTGTTCTTCATGACCGCATTTCGCATGGGGATCGAGGTGACCCCGGCGGTGGTCGGCGATGTTCAGGTCGGCATGCCGGCCTGGAACGCCGGCATGCGAATGGGTGATCGCATCACGGAGATCAACGGCCGCGACATCGAGGATTTCAACGACCTGATGCAGGCGACGGCCCTTTCGTCCGGTACGCTCAAGATCCAGGCCGTCCGGCCCGAAGGCGAAGTCTACACGGTCACGCTCACCCCGGACATTTCCGGGACGCGGCGAAGAATCGGTGTCACCCCCTCCCGTGGCCTCAAACTGCTGAAGAGTCCGAAGGAGGGTGAAATTCCCGCCGTGGTGCCGGAATCGGCCGCCGCCCGCGCACAGCCACCCCTCGAACCGGGGGACGTCATCGCCGCCTTCAACGACGAACCTGTCGAAACCTATGCCCAACTGAGCGAACTGTTCAGTGATCATCGGTCGGAAACGGTCTCTCTAACGGTTACTCGTAAGAGTGATCCGGACGGACCGAACTCCGGACAGCCGGTCACGGTCTCGGTTCCTGCGGCCCCGTTCGTCTCGCCCGGGCTCCGCATGGACATTGGCAAGATCGTTGCCCTTCAAAAAGGGTCGCCGGCCGATCGCGCGGGCATCCGGATTGGCGATAAGCTCGCCTCCGTGGATGACCGGGACATCGGCAAGGAAATCGATCCCTTTCATCTCCCGGACTACTTCGCCGAACGGCACGGCCAGTCCGTGGTCGTCGGCATCGTGCGGGAGGCGCCGGGCGGGCAGGCGGAAATCGAGCAGGTGACGCTGACCCCCGATGACCTGGGCGGCTGGTCCGTTCCCCCGATTCTTGAAGACACACCGCTCGCCATTCCGTCCATCGGACTCGCCTACCACGTGCAGTCCACGGTGCTGGCCGTCGACGAAGCCGGTCCGGCCGACCGGGCGGGCATTCGGCCGCTCGACGCGATCACCAAGCTGGAACTCATCCTGCCGGAAGACGCCGTCCCAGACGGCATCGGCGAGTCCGATATCAGCATCGATATCGGCGACACCAATCTCGCATTCGCCTTCTGGCAGATGCAACAGTTTCCGAACCGGCAGGTTCGCTTGACGGTGCAAAGTGCCGGCTCGGACAAGACGCGAACAATCGATATCATCCCCGCCGAAGCAGACGATTGGTTCCTGCCGACGGCGCGCGGAATACGGTTCTTCGCCCAGTCTCAGCCCCGCAAGGCCGAAACTGCCGCCCAGGCCTTTTCCATGGGCTGGGACCACACACGCAGCTCCATCGTGAATATCTATCTTACGCTGCGCAACCTTGTCACGGGACATTTGTCCGTCAAGGAGTTACACGGTCCTCTGGGGATCCTTTCCGTCGCCAGCGATGTCGCCGAAGTCGGCATCGCCCCGTTCCTGCTGTTCCTGGGGTTCCTCAGCATTAACCTGGCGGTGCTCAACTTTCTGCCGATCCCCGTGCTCGATGGCGGCCATATGGTGTTTTTGATCTGGGAGGCGGTCTCCCGCAAGCGGCCCAACGAGCAAGTCGTAGTGGCGGCGACCGTCGCCGGCATGGTGTTCGTCGTCGCATTGATGGCCCTCGTGCTGTACCTTGATATCTCCCGCTGGTATCAGGGGTCCATGTGACAATCTCCCCGTTCACCCACGGTCGCCCGTTCACCCAAGACGCTCCGTTTAGCGGCGACCGCCAGGGAGCGCGAACTCACCATGAACCGCCCCATCACGGAACCCCGACACATGTCTAAGAACCCATCGTGTGACAGCGGCTCACGGAACAACCGTTCAAACGGAACTGCGGCGCGGCGGCTGACGTTGATTGTCACGACAATCGTGACAGCCGCCATCACCGTCCCCGGACAGTCAGCGGCGGCCCCTCCGGCTGGCCAGGAGACCATTGTTCCCGCGAGCGCGATAGTCGAGGAGTTGTGGAACGGCGGGGAATTCACCGAGGGTGTCGCTGTCGCTCCCGATGGCACGATCTACTTCAGCGACATCCCCTCGTCCGCCACCCCCGGACGCGTGCTGAAGTTCGATCCGGCGACCGGCGAAACGAGCGTCCATTGTGCCGACAGCCGCAAAAGCAACGGACTGATGTTCGACCGCGGCGGCCACCTCATCGCCGCCTGCGGGGCGAACGTTGGGCAACGCGCGCTGTGCGAGATCACCCCTGCGGGCGAAGTCCGTATCCTCGTGGACAAGTATCAGGGCAAGGCGTTCAACTCGCCCAACGACCTGGTCATCCATCCAGACGGCAGCATCTACTTCACTGATCCCCGCTACGTCGGCGACGAACCACTCGAACTCGATCATATGAGCGTGTACTGCTTTGTCCCCGCGACTGGCCAACTCACCCGGGTGACCAGTGACAACACCAAGCCGAACGGGATCGTGTGCGCTCCTGATGGCCGGACGCTGTACATCGCCCAGACGGATAACGGCAAAGAGAAGCTCGACGACTCGTCGCCTGCGGTCCGGCCGTCGCAGATGAAACTCGCCGCCTATCCCCGCGCTTCCGACCGGTCGCTTGGAAAACGTCGTGTGCTGGTCGATCTGGGCGAGAAGGCGGGCATCGACGGGATGACGGTCGATCAACAGGGGCACATCTACGCAGCTCTCCGCGATTCGAGCCATGCGGGCATCGTTGTGTACACGCCGCAGGGGAAAAAGATCACCCACATTCCCACCAGCGTTCTCCCGTCGAACTGTTGCTTCGGCCGCGGCAAGGAGGCAAGCACGCTCTACATCACCGCCGGCGGCGGCCTGTTCCGCATCCCGTTGAAGATCCCCGGATACCATCCGGCAACTGCATCAGTCCGCTGAGCGACCGACCCGTCGCTAACGCTCCGGGCTCTGATTCGATTCATCGTGAAGGCGGTTGCTGGCATCTGGCACAGTAAAACGTCGAACGTTGCGCCTGGACGATGCGCTGAATCGTCGACCGGCCACAGGTGGGGCAGAGTTCGTCGGTCCGGGCGTAGACGCGGTGTTGGTTTTGGTAACTGCCGGTCTGGTTGAGGGCGTTGCGGTACGTGCCATCGCTGAGGGTCGAACCCTCGCAGCGGATCGCGGTTTCCAGCACGGTTCGAGTCGCGGCGTGCAGGCGTTTGAACTGCGTGGTCTTCAGCCGGTGCGACGGGTGTTCGGGGTGAATTCGGGCGAGGTGCAGGATCTCACTCGCATACAGATTGCCGATTCCGGCGACGAGTTTTTGATCCAGCAGGGCCACTTTGACCGCGCGCTGTGTCCGGGCGAGTCGCTCTCGCCAATCGTCGAGCGTAATCGCCAGCGCATCGGGCCCCAACCTGGCCGGTCCAAGTGCCTCCGCCAACTCCTCCGAGGAATACAGCCGCACCGTTCCCAGACCGCGCCGGTCCCAAAACCAAAGCGACGAGCCAAGAGCGTCCCCCTCCCTCCCCTTTGCCCCTCGGCCACCGTGCCCCTCTGCCACTCTCCCCCCCAACCGCCACTCAAACCGCAGATGCCCCCGGTCCGGCGGGTCGCTGACTAACATCAGCCCGGTCATGCGGGGTTCGATCACAAACGAATCCCCCGAATTCAGATCCAGCACGATCCGTTTGGCCAACCGGCGGACGGCGGTGATCACCTGCCCGCAAGTTCGGGACGTCATCGATCGCATGCCTGGGGAAAAATCGATCGGCCGGAACCGGCAGCGGCAGCGGCACACGGCGGTGAGTGTCCGCCCCTCGGCATGCGGGCGGATGCCGCGGACCATCGTCTCGACTTCAGGGAGTTCGGGCATTCGGAAAAGACCACAGAGGCGGCATCAGCGTCAGCGTTTTACACGCGAGACGACATTCTAGCGGCTGTGACCGTTCTTTCGACGCCTCCCGACTCGTTTGGGCCGATACGCAGGTTTTGCCGGAAAGTTCTTGACGAGCTTCCTCCGGACGACGATCCTAGAGATAGTGTCTTCCCTTCCGCAGGGCGGGTGCTGGGGATCGTGCCGGTTGTCCCGATTGGGGGAGACCGGGGCGTGATCTTTCGTTCAACCACTCGCCGCCTTCCCGAGCCTGAGCAGACTATCAGGGGACCAACATGCTGATGAAACGATTTCTCTCCGGACCAGCCGTCCTGTTGCTGCTGGTCGGTGCCGTGGTGGCCGCCGGCGAACCCGGAGCCGACACGCCCGCCGCACGTCATGATCTCGTCGAACAGCAGATTGCCGCCGGCGAATTCGGTCCCGCGTTGCATACGGCCAAACAAGCGGCCGATGTAGCCGAGCAATCTGAGTTGCTTGGTGCCGTCGCCGATGCACAACTGCAGGCGGGCGACTTCGACGCGGCGCTGGGCACGATCCGCAGCATTCCCGAATCTGCCGCCCGGTCCCAGCGGCACGCCCAGCGGGCAAAACAACAGGCCCTCAACGGCGGAACGGGTGCGGACTTCGACACGCTCATCCAACTCATCCAGGAGCAGACCGAGGGGCCCTGGGAAGACATCGACGGCATCGGCGGAACGATCACCTCGTACGAAACCGGAGTGCGGGTCAACCCGAACGGACTGCTGGCCCATCTCTCCCGGCGGGAATTGACTGGTCGGCTGAAAGCGCTGGGCACGCAGTCCCGCCAGGCAGACCTGAACGAAGACATGGCCCGGCCGTCCGAGTTGCGGATGGTTTCCATCACGCGTCTCGAACGTGCCGTGGCCAACCGGTTAGAGGCGGGCCAGCCGGTTGTCGAGTCGATGCTCAAGCTCGCCGGTCTCACGGAAATCCGTTACATCTTCGTCTATCCCGAACTGGGCGAGATCGTCATCGCCGGGCCGGCCGAAGGTTGGAAATACACGCAAGCCGGTGAGACCGTCGGCATCGAAACCGACCAACCGACGCTGCAACTGGACGATCTGGTCACCGTCCTCCGCACCTTCTCCCCCGAAGGACAAAACATCTTCGGCTGCTCGATCAACCCCCGCCAGCAGGGACTCAAGGATCTCAAGCAGTTCGTCGAAGCCTCACAGGCCCGCGGACCGCTCGACTCTCGCAGAACCCGCTCCTGGGCCCGGAAACTGGGCGAAACGCTCGGTCGCCAGGATGTCGAGATCTACGGTGTGCCGGCCGACTCCCGCGCGGCTCGCGTGATCGTCGAAGCCGACTACCGCATGAAACTCATCGGCATCGGCAAACTCGTTCCGGTCGCCAGCATTCCCGACTACTTCGACCTCGTCGCCCAGAACCCGCAGCACGCCACCGGAGCGATCGACGCCCTTCGTTGGTGGCTCACGATGAAGTACGAACAGGTGTTGCATGCCGAGGACCACAACGCGTTTGAGATTCGCGGATCGTCGGTCCTTTGCCAGTCGGAGAACCAGTTCCTGACCGATCAGGGAGAACGGGTGCTGACCGGCCAATCCGAGCCGACCAACCGGCTGTTCGCCGCCAACTTTACGCAGCACTATGCGGAACTGGCGGCTGCCGATGCGATCTTCGCCGACATGCAGAACGTGTTTGACCTCGCTTTGGTCGCCGCTCTCATCCGTCACGAAGGGATCGATGAACGGATCGACTGGGACCGGGGGGCATTCGCCAACGACGGGCTGTACGAGCCGGTCCGTTACGAGGTCCCAATGGAATGCGATTCGGTCGTCAATCACCGCGTCTTTAATGGCAAGGACGTCATCGTGCAGGTCGCCGGCGGTGTCCGCGCCGACCTGATGGCGGTCGTCAACGACGAAACGCTGAATCAGTCGTCGCCGCGCCTCTCCGGCGTCGCCGACTCATCCCGCGCCCCCGCACTTCCCGCCGGCCGCTGGTGGTGGGACGCCCGCTGAACCTTGGGTCCTGAGATGGGCAAGACTTGCGGAAAGTGCGGCGGTTCACTCGAATCGGGGTCGACGACGGCCTTCGGACTCGTTGGTCATGATCCAGAAGTAACAAGCGAACCGCGGTTACTCTTCGCAATTCCTGGTGTGCCAACATCACTCAATCCGGCTCGGGCGTTTCAGCAAGGACTGACGGACGAACAAAACACGAGACTCTACCGAATCACAGGTTATCGTTGCTCGACTTGTGGTTCGCTGGAGTTGTACGCAATGGATGAGTCCTGAGACAGATTTGTTCAAAGCCCACGGGTTGCCCCCGTGGGCTTTTTCCATGAGCAGCACGTTCTCTTTTGTTGATTGCACTCTCGCCGGGCGGGCAATAGCATCGGTCCATGACCGATTCCCCGCCTTCCTACGTGCGCAACGTCGACCTGATGTCGCGCGATGACAGCCGGTTGCTGATCGTCGACATGCAGGAGAAGCTGCTGCCGTTCATTGCCACCGCGCAGACAGTCATCGCCAATTGCATTGCGCTCGTCCAAGCGGCGCGGCTGCTCGGCCCTCCGGTGTTTGCCACCGAGCAGTACCCCAAAGGACTCGGTGGCACGACCCCCGCGCTGGCCGCGCTCCTCGATGACTGCCCCGAAAAAACCCGCTTCAGTTGTGCGGAGGTGCTCGGCTGGGAAGAGTCATCGCTTTGCACACATCGTCAAGTCGTCGTCGCCGGGATTGAGGCCCACGTTTGCGTGCTGCAGACGACGTTCGATCTGCTCGCTGCGGGGTTTCAGGTATTCATCCCGGCAGATGCAGTCGGCAGCCGCAGCGAACTCGACTGGCGGATTGCCCTTGACCGCATGGCGGGGGGCGGAGCGGTCATCACCACCACAGAGTCGGTCCTGTTCGAATGGTGTGAAACCTCCGACACTCCCGAATTCAAACAGATTAGCCAACTCGTCAAGAACCGCACCAAGAACTGATCGGGACCAAGACACCCGGTGTTTCGAATCAACGAGAGCGTTACCCCCTGAACAATCGCTGAATCTTCGAGCCGCGTGATTTGATCAATTGAAACACCGGGTGTCTGCATCTAAGGTGCCGACTTCCCAATCCGATACGAGGACTCCCATGTCCGATGCCCCCCCGCCGGTGACGCCCCCCGACCGTATTCTGATGGGCCCCGGTCCCAGTGACATTTCTCCGCGCGTCCTGTCGGCGATGGCCGCGCCGACGGTCGGCCATCTGGACCCCTACTTCCTGCGGATCATGGACGAAACGCAGACGATGCTGCGGCAGGTGTTCCGGACCGACAATGCCCTGACGATGTCCGTCAGCGGCACCGGCAGCGCGGGGATGGAGGCGTGTGTCGTCAATCTCGTCGAGCCGGGGGACCGCGTTGTTGTCTGCGTCAACGGAGTTTTCGGCGGACGAATGAGCGACGTCGCCACCCGCTGCGGGGCCGAGGTGACGACCATCGAACGGCCGTTCGGCGAAGTGTTTACACCGGAGGAAATCGAAGACGTCGTCAAGCGGGTCTCTCCGAAGGCCGTGGGCATCGTGCATGCGGAGACATCGACCGGGGCGCTGCAGCCGCTGGAGGACGTCTCACGGATCGTGCACGACGCCGGCGCCTTGTTGCTGACGGACTGTGTGACATCGCTCGGCGGCTGTCCAGTCGAGATCGATGATTGGCAGATCGACGCGGCGTACTCCGGCACGCAAAAATGTCTCAGTTGTCCGCCGGGACTGGCACCGGTCACGTTCAGCCCGCGGGCAGTCGCGGCCATCGAGCAACGAACGCACAAAGTGGCCAGTTGGTACCTCGACATCACGATGGTGCGAAACTACTGGAGCGACCAATCGCGGGCGTATCATCACACCGCCCCCATCAACATGAACTACGGCCTCCACGAGGCGCTGCGAATCGTGCTCGAAGAGGGACTGGAGGCCCGTCACGCGCGACATCGTCAAAACCATCTCGCCCTGCGGGCCGGGTTGGAGGCGATGGGCGTCGAATTCGCCGTCGCCGCAGCCCACCGTCTGCCCATGCTGAATGCGGTCCGTATTCCGGAGCGCGTCGACGACAAAGCGGTGCGGTCCCAGTTGCTGACGGATTACGGCATCGAGATCGGCGGCGGTCTCGGCCCGCTCGCCGGAAAAACCTGGCGGATCGGCCTGATGGGCGAAGCCTCGACTCGCCGCAACGTCATCCTGTTTCTCACCGCCCTGGAAGCCTGCCTGAAATCACAGGGACACATCTCCCCCGCCGGCGCAGGCGTCGCCGCAGCCAATGAGGCGTATCCAACGATTTGAGCGACCGCAACCGCCGACACCCGGTGTCTCGAACCAGAAACAAGCGGTCCTGACGGAGAGGACGCGGATCAGCGAACCGGCGCGGATTCGCCCCTTGAGACACCGGGTGTCTTCCACAATTTGTATTCAACTCCCGCGAAGATGTCCTCCCATGCCTGAGCAACCGAAACCGGGACAGCGTCTGTCCGAACTCGACACGCCCGCCTACTGCCTCGACGTCGCGACCCTCGATGGGAACATCGCCAAAATGGCGTCACTGCTGGCGGAGCGCGGGAAGCAGTGGCGGCCGCACGCGAAGTGCCACAAGACTCCCGAGGTCGCCAAACGGCAGGTGGCGGCGGGGGCGATCGGCGTCACGGTGGCCAAAGTTTCCGAAGCCGAGGTCTATGCGAACGCCGGGATTCGCGACATTCTGATCGCCAACCTTGTGGTCGGTGCGCCCAAACTCGAACGGCTCGCCGCGCTGTGTCAGAAAGCCGACCCGATCGTCTGCTGCGACCACTTCGCCCAGGCGGAGGCAATCTCAGCCGCTTGTCAGCAGGCGGGCGTGACCTGCCGCGCCATCATCGAAGTCGATATCGGATTGCAACGTGTCGGCGTGCGGCCGGGCAAAGAAACACTGGAACTGGCGCAGGCGATCAACCGGCTGCCGGGGGTCTCGCTCGTCGGCATCATGGGTTACGAGGGACACCTGTTAACTGTCGAGGACCCCGATGAGAAGCGTCAGCAGATCGACGCGGCGATCGGGTTGTTAGCCGCCGCGCGGGACGCCATGCTCGAACAGGGACTGTGCTGCGACATCGTCAGTGCCGGCGGGACCGGGTCGTACCAGATCACCTCCAACTGTGAGGCAGTCACCGAACTGCAGGCGGGCGGCGGAGTGTTCGCCGATCCGTTTTATCGCGACTGTTGCGGCGTTGTGGGCCTCGAACCGGCGCTGCGGGTCGTGGTCACCGTCGTCAGCCGCCCGTCACTGGAGCGGGCCGTCATCGATTCGGGCCGTAAGACGGTTCACTGGGGCATCTATCCCCCGCAGGTCGAAGGCACGGCCGACGGGCGGCCTCTGCCCGACGCGGTGGTGCAAAGCCTGAGTGCGGAACACGGCGTCCTCGAACTGGGACCGCAATCACGCGACATCGCCATCGGCGACAAACTGCTGCTGATCCCAGGCTACAGCGACCACACAACAGTTCTGCACGACGAATTCGTCCTCATTCGGGACGGTCGTGTCGAGACAACATGGCCGATCGTCGCCCGTGGCCTGCTGCGATAACGGGGGCATGTCCGTCGTTCGCAGGCAGAAGATTGAGAACGAGAGCCGTCGCATCATGCTTGCCCGACGGATTTCTGCGGATCGGTTTTCTGGCCTGCCGAGATCCGCGACAATCCGCCCACATCCGCTTCATCCGCGTTTCCGTTCTTGCCTCTTGACGAACTTCGACAGGACAGCGTGCCTGTCAGACCCGTCGCTCAGGCTCCGGGCTCTGAGCCACGGATGCGATCGGTTTCGGATGACGTTCCGGGAGCGTCGCAGAACCCAGCGGGATGATTGGGTGTCTTCGCCGCAAGCCCGACAAACGCACCGTGTTTGAACGATTGGGAATCCGATCGCCGAATCACCCTGTCACCCTGTCACCCTGTCACCCTGTCACCCTGTCACCTTGTCACCTTGTCACCTTGTCACCTTGTCACCTTGTCACCTTGTCACCTTGTCACCTTGTCACCTTGTCACCCAATCACCCAATCACCCAATCACCCAATCACCCAATCACCCAATCACCCAATCACCCAATCACGCGACCACCCAGCCACGCCACCACCTTCATCAGCGAGAGCCGACAAACCGCGAACAACCAGCACTCACAGGGCCGTTTAAAGATTGAAGCTGGGGAACCTCGTAACCCGAAGCGTAAGCGAGGGACGAATCGCTAACTCACGTTCGCTTCCTCGCTTACGCTTCGGGTTACCATTGAGCTTGTCCCGGTCGGTCTTCTCCCAAGTGAAACTTTGAATGGCCCTGCCAGCACTCACCCTCGGATTGACGCCCACCCGGTGTGCTCCAATAATCGAGGCCTGTCGAACCTCTCAACGGAAAGTCAAAACGATGCCGACGGCCACTGCTCACGTCCCCGATCAAGGAGGCCGGTTCGGCCCGTATGGTCGCCGGTTCGTCCCGGAGACACTGATGCCCGCCCTCCAGCAGCTCGACGAAGAATATGCCCGAGCGAAGGCGGATGTCGCCTTCCAGGAGCAATTGCAGGGGTTGTTGAAGACATACGTCGGACGGCCCAGTCCGTTGTACTTCGCGGAGCGGCTGACCGCGCAGGCCGGTGGAGCCCGCATCTATCTCAAACGCGAGGACCTCAATCACACCGGCGCCCACAAAATCAACAACACCATCGGACAGGCGCTGCTCACGTTGCGGATGGGAAAGAAGCGGGTCATCGCCGAAACGGGAGCCGGTCAGCACGGCGTGGCGACGGCGACGGCTTGCGCCCGCTTCGGGTTGGAATGCGTCGTCTACATGGGCGAGGAGGACATCCGCCGGCAACAGCTCAACGTGTTCAATATGCGGACGATGGGGGCTGAGGTCCGCCCGGTGACCAGCGGCTCTCGCACCCTCCGCGACGCCATCAACGAGGCGATGCGGGACTGGATGGCCAGCGTCGGCGACACGCACTACATCATCGGCTCGGTCGTCGGGCCGCATCCGTTTCCCATGATCGTCCGCGACTTCCAATCGGTCATCGGCCGCGAGGCGCGGCAGCAGTGCCTCGATACGGTCGGACGGCTCCCCGACGAGATCATCGCTTGCGTCGGCGGCGGCTCCAACTCGGCCGGCATGTTTTACCCCTTTATCGAGGACGAAGGCGTGTTACTCACCGGCGTCGAAGCGGGCGGACGCAGCAATCAGCCGGGCGACCATGCGAGCCCCCTCACCTACGGACAGCCCGGCGTCCTGCACGGCTCCTTCAGTTACGTGCTGCAGGACGACGACGGGCAAACGCTCGACGTGCATTCCATCTCCGCCGGCCTCGATTACCCCGGCGTCGGCCCCGAACACAGCTATTGGAAAGACACCGGTCGCGTGCAGTACACCACCTGCAACGACGCCGACGCCCTCGCCACCTTCCAGAAGATGGCCCGCCTGGAAGGCATCCTCCCCGCCATCGAAAGCTCCCACGCCGTCTCCCAAGCCATGAAGGCCGCCGCCGACAGCGATCCCGACGACGTGATCCTCGTCTGCCTCTCCGGCCGCGGCGACAAAGACGTCAACGAAGTCGCCCGTTTGACCGGGCAAGAGTTATAATTGAGGAACGTCTTGAGTGCCCACACTCCCATTCACCGCGGTGTATCGCCATGACGCTTTCAGAAGCCCTCGAACAAGTCGATCTTGAGCCGGGCAAAACGTACCTCTGCAAAGTTCAGGGCATGACTGTCGAACTGACCGTTCGCCCTGAGTTGAAGATTCGCCCAGCACTGGCAGACGGCACTGGCGCGGCGACCGTTGAGTTACGAGACTGCGATCTCACACCGGACGATGACTGGGTGGAGTTGCCGGCGCCCAAGCCGGCCTTCACGATCAAGCTGAAAAAAGGACCGCCGATGACGGCCATGGTTCTTGACCACACTGACGATCAGATCGCACCGGAACGATTTACGAAGTTCCGCCTACAGATGTCTCACTGGATCAGGGTGACGTCCTGGAGGATTGCCCGCTGCTGTTCCTTGAGACGCAGACCGGTGAGCAGACTCATGAGGGGGTGATCTCATACCAACGGGTGCTCGTGCTCACCCAGACATGTGATTTCGCGCAGAACAAGACGAGCCTCATCGTCGCGTTGGTCACGGAAGCGGAAGAAATGGTTTCGTCTGGAGAATTGAAGGAGGCGAGCATTCGTGGTCCGATTCAAATGGCACGGAAATACGGTTGGTACTTCCTGCCGGCAGACAAATCGGCTGACGTCACGGAATTGATTGTCGATTTCCGGCAGCTTCATACGGTTTCTCGGGATATTCTGGAAACGCTGCGCCGCGACGGTCATCGCAAGGCACGGTTGCGGACACCTTTTCGGGAGCATCTGGCGAAGCACTTCGCCGACACGTACAGCCGCATCGGGTTGCCCGAACCGTACGCCACCCAGTAACTCCAAGAACGAGACAACGTGAGTCCAAACACTCCCATCTCCCACACGTTCGCTGACATCAAATCGCAACAGCACCTCGCTTTCATGCCGTTCATCACCGCCGGCGATCCGGACATGGCGACGACGCTCGCCATGATTGGTGAGTTGGCAACACAGGGGGTCGACCTGATTGAGGTCGGCTTCCCCTACAGCGACCCGATTGCCGATGGGCCGGTGATTCAGGCGTCCTATACGCGGGCGTTGGACGCGGGCGTGACCGTCGCCGGGATTCTCGAAGCGGTCTCCACGCTCGATCGGGATCAAACGCCGCCGCTGCTGGCGATGGTTTCGTATGCGATCATTTTTCGACACGGCGTGGAGCGGTTTGTCGCCGAAGCCAAACAGGCCGGGTTTGCCGGGTTCATTATCCCGGATTTGCCGGGGGATGAAGCGGCCGAGTGCTTTGATACTGTGCGGGCCCAGGGATTGGACCTCGTGCAACTCGTCGCCCCGACGACGCCGCGCGCGCGGGTGCGGGAAATCCTCAAGTGTTGTTCGGGATTTGTTTACTGCATCGCCGTGTCCGGCACGACCGGCGAACGCGAACAAGTCGCCGATGCGCTGCTCGGCCAACTTCGCTGGCTCCGTGAAGAAACGGACCTCCCGCTGGCCGTCGGCTTCGGCATCAGCAAACCGGAGCACGTCACGCCGCTCAAGGAACTTGCCGACGGGGTCATCGTCGGATCGGGCATCGTCCGTCATCTCCAGCGGTTGGCACAGAGGGAGTTGACGCAGGACGCGATGCTTCAAGCCGTCGGCGAGCTGGCCACCGAGATGGTCGCCGCCACGCACTCGGCGTGATCAGGAATGTTTCGGGGAGGATTCCCCTCTCCCCCTCTCCCCCGAGGGCGCGTTGGCTCGCTGGCGGTGCTTGCTTGAGTCCGCGTGGCTGGGGCCCTGTCCAGGCACGGAAAGCTTGACCCCGGACCAAACACTGGGGCCGTGACGCGGTTCGTTCACCGTCCACAGCCCCAGAGCTCCGCGCGGGCCGCCAATCGGCAATTCAGATCGCCCCAGCCACCCCCACTTCTGATCGGAGCCCCCCGTTCCCAGAGCCCAAAGCGTTTGCGCCGAGTCAACGACCGTCACCACGGCTGTCTGCCCCCCCTCAACGACATCTCGCTACCGGCATGGGGTGACATTGGAAACAGCGGGAAGGCTCGGGGATCGAGCGGAACCTGCCCGACGGTCCCTCGCAGGGGCTGTAGGAGCCGCTGGGCGCGTTGGCGGCTCAAGTTCGATGATCTCCGAACGAATGATTCTGCGAGTCTTGGGGGCCCGGATTCCCAGTCGAACGCGGCCCTTTCTGATCTCAATGACTTCGATTTCGATGTCCGAATCGATTGCGATCGCCTCGCCCCGCTTCCGTGAAAGTATCAGCATCTCTGTCCCACCCTGATTCCGTTTCCTGTGACGCCAACTGCTGTTCGCCGCGTCCTGTTTTCGTGGCCATTCCCTGATGCAGCGGCCCCGTACGGAACTTAGATTGTGGATTCCGACACGAACCGGCAGCATTTTGTCGCAAATTCTTGAACAAATCTTTGTCGGAGCGTTCGGTTTTTCGACAATCATCCCGAATCGGGAAAGGCACACCTTGAGGCGGCGATGCTCCCGCCTAAGCAAATATTTTGCCGCAGTTGGAGCGTTTCACCAACGCCGGCTGTCGCCGTTGGATCCGGGCTAACTCCCATCCGAGACGCCTGTTAGCCCGGAGGCAACGCCGATGGCGAACCGCCGATAACCCCCTCCATCGTGAAAAACACGATCGCCCTGCCCCAGCCGGCCGATCAGCCGCCGACCTGATCGGCGATCGTCCGAAAGTCATCCTGTAAAGAACGATAGAGCTTGCGGTAAATCGGGAAGCGTGCCTTGTAGATGCGTCGGGAAGCCGCCTTGGGGGCGGTCTTGGAGACAACCCGAATGGTCGCCTGACACGCCTGAACGACGTTTTTGTACGCTCCCGTGCCGGCGGCGGCCAGCAGGGCGACGCCGTATGCCGGTCCCTCCTCCGCGTTGATCGTCACGACCCTCTGCCCATAGATGTCCGCCTGCATTTGTCGCCAAAAATCGCTTCTGGCACCACCGCCAGAAAGACGAATCTCTTTCACCGGGATGCCCATGCCTTTGATGATCTCCAGACAGTCTCGCATGGCATAGGTTGCTCCCTCCATAACTGAGCGGGCCATATGGGCTTTGCTGTGTCGCAGGCTGAGGCCGATCCACGCGGCCCGGGCGTACGGGTCGGCGTGCGGCGTCCGTTCGCCGGTCAGGTAGGGGAGAAAGAACAACCCTTCGCTGCCGGCTGGTGCTTGGGCGGCTTGGGCGGTGATTAGTTCGTAGGGATCGACCCCCATTGAACCTGCCGCGGCGACCTCGGCATGGCCGAATTGGTTGCGATACCACTGCAAGCTCCCGCCCGCGGAAAGCACGACACCCATCACGTGCCACTTTCCTCGCACTGCATGGCAAAAGGTGTGAACGCGGCCTTCGGGGTCGATCTGAACGTCATCGCTGTGGGCGAAGACGACGCCGCTCGTCCCCATCGTGGCCGAGATGATTCCTTTGCAGACGATTCCATTGCCGACCGCTCCGGCTGCCTGATCGCCGCCGCCCCCCACAATCGGCAACCCTTCCCAGAGCCCCAGGGCGGCGGCTCCTGAGGTGGACAATTGGCCGCTCACCTCTTCGGATTCGTAGACGGCGGGCAGCAAACTGCGGTCCAGATCGAGCCGGTCGAGGAGCTTTCTCGACCAGCGGCGTCCTTTGACGTCAAGCAGCAGTGTGCCGGATGCGTCACTCACCTCCGTGGCAAATTCGCCCGTCAGTCGATGGCGGACAAAGTCTTTGGGGAGCAGGACTTGCACCGTTCTTTCAAAGTTGCGCGGCTCGTGATTACGGAGCCATAGAATCTTGGGAGCCGTGAACCCGGTGAGTGCCGGATTGGCGACCAACTTGATGAGCGCCTTCCGACCGCCGGCCCGCTGTTCGATCTCTGCGCACTCCGCGGCGGTCCGTTGGTCGTTCCAGAGCAAAGCGGGGCGGACCACCTCGTGACTCTTGTCGAGAAATACGCTGCCGTGCATCTGCCCGGAGAGACCGATCCCCTTGACGTCTCTTGGTTTGAGTCTCCCCTGATGCAGCACGGCGGCGACTCCCTGCTGCGTCGCGGTCCACCAGTCCTCGGGATTCTGCTCTGACCATCCCGGCCTCGGGCTGTCCAGCGGATACTCCACGGTCGAGGAGGCGAGGATGGCCCCATCTTCCTGCATTGCCAGGGTTTTCGTCCCGCTGGTGCCAACGTCGATGCCCAGGAAAACACTCATCAGGACAGTCCTCGGTTGCCGGTTCTGCAGGGGGATTCAACACGGGAACGCAACACTGCGGCTCCTCGACACGCGCAAATCATGGCGTCGCCATCTCTTCTGGCTCATCAACAGGGTGTTGAAAACAGAGCTCGAATCCGTCGGGATCCTTGATGTAGACCTGTTTCATGCGGTAATGCGTTGTCATGGGGGCTTGCGTTTCCCATCCTTTGGCGCAGAGGTGTGCGTAGACCTTATCAACGCTCTTGCATGCGAAATAGAGAATCGTGTCGGCGTGTGCGGCGACGCGGGCCGAATCAGGTGATGATGGCCGCGTAGTGTCCTCGTATGCTGTGTTTAGCATCAGCGTGGCATCGCCGAGCGTAAGCATGGCCCAGTCGAAGCGGTCCCCCGGTTCAGACGTCATGACGGTATGGAAGCCCAGCACGTCACAGTAGAAAGCGACCGACCGAGGCATGTCGAAAACCTGGAGCAGCGTCGTGACGCCTTGAATATCCATCGGTCGAGTCCTCATCAGGTGCGTTGTGGGAGCCCGAAGCCAGTTTATCGTTGGCCCCACAAAATGCCACGACGGGCCGCCGCTCACCGGTTTTCGCTTGCATGGGTGTCGTTGGTGGCGTATGTTGCATCCTAAGTTTCACTCCCGGTCGCGATGGATCGCGTCCACGAACCGAGCAAGGATGTTCGAATGGTCCAGTTGTCTGTGTACCGTCCTCCCACGCAGGTTGAGGACGAAGCTCCTGAGGTGCTTTCCTACGATCGAGTAGCCCTCCGCATGCGAGATCGGCGGTTTGCCGACATTGTCAATCGGGCGCGGATCGAACGGGCCAACGCACAGTGCCCGAGCTGTCAGCGGGTCACGGTCCAACCGATCGAACTGGGGGATGCAGTCGTCAATCGGAACGGCGCGACTGTTCCCGGGACGGCGACGGTTGTGGGGTTTCATTGCAATGCGTGCAGGCATGAGTGGCCCGCGCTGGAGCGCGCGTGATTCACCGTCCTCAAGCCCACGGGTTTGCCACCTGTGGGCTTGAGGGCGTACTTGGCATGGATTGCGCGATTGGGTCACGCGGGTTGGATTGGCGGCTTTCGGGGCCCCAGTTTGCAAACCGGAGGCCTGCCGGTGACAGACCGGGGGCTTCAGCGATCACCCGGCTGGCC
>JAJDEI010000239.1 GCA_029259845.1 Planctomycetaceae bacterium
CCCTCCCGTCCTGTTCATCTCCGACCCCGTCCGCCAACACTCACCGAACCCTGTGGGGGAAAGGGGGCCCCCTGCCCACCACGACCCCAGCCAACCATCCCAACCACCTTCAAAGGGCGGATGAAATATCCGGGCTAGCCCGATGATTGATCAGCCGCTCGGAATTCTGGGTCTGTGGACGATGAACGAACCGCGCCACGGCCCCAGTGTTCGGTCTGAGGAAACGTATTCCTTGCCTCAACAACGCCCCAGCCACCCGGAAACAAGCGAGCCCCACGATCGGACGGATTCGCCCTGCGGTTTTCGGCTCGGTTGCTCGGAGGGTGTGATTCTTTCCCAACGTGTGCCCAAACACCCGGTGCCTCGAATGACCGTGGACGTGAGATGCCGGATTTCAACGGTGATGGTCCTCAGCGTTTCCCGAAATGATGAGACACCGGGTGTTTCCACCGAAAAACTCACAAGCTCTCCGGGTTGACACGAAGTGATTGATACCGCCACATAAGAGTATCCATCAACCACCGCCTCGTGACAGATGTTCCATTTATCATGAACACACGATTCCACTTGCCAATCGGGTTGCTGTTCCTGTTTTTCGCCGGCCTGTCGGCGAGCCATCTGGCCGCCGACGAAACAGCGGTCCTCAAGCAGCTCCGGCAATCACGGGCCGACTACGACACGACCGACAAGTGGGCGGCACGGCGGGAGGAGTTGCGTCGCGGTTTTCTGGAGGGAGCCGGACTGTGGCCGCTGCCGCAACGGCCGCCGGTGAAGGCGATTCGTAATCGTCTGCGGGAGTACAAAGACTACACAGTTGAAAACGTCGCACTCGAGACGCTGCCCGGCTTCTACTGCACGGGCAACCTGTATCGGCCGGTGGGACGCAAGGACCTCGGACCGGCGATTCTCTGCCCGCACGGCCATTTCCGACCGCTGGGACGGTTTCGCGAGAGCCAGCAGATTCGCTGCGCCCACCTGGCCCGCATGGGGGCGACGGTGTTTTCCTACAGCATGGTCGGCTGGCAGGACTCACAGCAAACGACCCATGACGACCCGCTCGTCCTCGCGCTGCAAACGTGGAACAGCATCCGTGCCGTCGACTTCCTGACCGGGCTGGACCGCGTGGACCCCGATCGCGTGGGCGTCACCGGTGCTTCCGGCGGGGGCACGCAGACATTCTACCTGTCGCTGGTGGACAAACGGATCAAAGCGTCTGCGCCCCTGGTGATTGTGTACCCGTGGTCGGCCCCGGAGGGCTGTCTGTGTGAAGGGGGGCTGCCGGTCATGCAGGCTGCGGACACAAATGCCATCGAACTGGCCGCCGCGACCGCCCCGCGGCCGCAGTTGCTGATCTCCGTCGGCAACGACCCCACACAAAACTTCCCCGACGTAGGCTTTCCCTTTATCAAGCACATGTATGAAGTGGCCGGTGCCGGCGAGCAGGTCCGGAACGTGCATTTGGCCGACGAAACACATGACTTCGGTCCGTCCAAGAGAAAGCTGGTCTACGAATTTTTCGGCGAACATCTGCGGATGACGCCCAACCGTTTCCTGGCGGGGGCGGGAGCCGGTATCGAGGCGCTGCCAGAAGACCTGAGCCGGATTACGATTGAGCCGCCGGAGCAGATGGCGGTGTGGAACGAGGCCCATCCGCTTCCCGACGGTGCGCTGCGCGGCAGCGAGGCGATTGCCGCCACGTTCGAGCGGTCTCTGGCCGAGTTACGACACGCGGACCGGGCCGCTGGGAGTACGGTCCGCGTCAGCGAATCGCCCCAAGCCGCGTATGCGTTCCAGCCAGCCGGTCCGGAAGACGAGGCGCTGTTGTTTACGCCGCCCGGTTTCGACAGCGTCGGTAAGCCGCATGTGGGTGAGCCGCGCGTGGCCTCTGGTGCCGAAACCGGGAGTCTGGAGATCGTCGTTCGGGACACGGATTCCGGGAAGCCGACGCCGTGCCGGGTCAACGTCGTCGGTCCCGACGGCCACTACTATGAACCGGCCGAGCATCCGCTCAAGGCGTTCAGCCTGACGGGCGTCTGGCCGAAGTCCGGCTGGGGCAATAGGCAGGGCAAGGCGCCGGTCCGGTACCTGGGGCGATTCTTCTATTCCAGCGGCGAAGCAACCGTCCGAGTGCCTGCGGGGACGGTGCGTGTGGAGGTCTGGAAAGGCTTCGAGTATCGGCCGGCAACGCTGACGACGCGCGTCTCACCGGGCGGTACCAGCCGAGTCGAACTCACACTCGAGCACGCGGTCCCCGTCGCCGCACAGGGCTATTGGTCGGGCGATCCGCACATTCACATCCAGCGTCGGGACGAGGCAGACGAAGGCCGCATCCTGGACCTGATGCAGGCGGAGGACATCCACTTCGGCACGATTCTCGCCTACAACGAACCGGCCGGTCCATACGCGGGCTTCATGGAGCGGATGGAGTCTCCGCAGTTTCGGGGGCTGGGCGAACCGTCGATCGTGTCACGAGACGGCTATTCGATCCTGTCCGGGCAGGAGTACCGCAGCAGCACCTACGGGCATATCAACTTCTTCGGGATCGACCAGTTGGTGCTGGGCGGCTCGTCGCATAACGCCGACGACTGGCCGCCGTTCGGCCATGTGGCCCGTGCTGTGCGCAACGAGGGGGGCGTCGCCTTTTACGCCCACGGGGGGTACGCACAAGAGATTTACGCCGACGTCGTGCAGGACAACGTGGACGGCGTCGAGCTTTTGCAATTCGGTGTCTATCGAGGCATCGGGCTGATCGACTGGTATCACATGCTGAACGCGGGCTTCCGCGTGCCTGCCAGCGGTGCCTGCGACTATCCCGCCTGCCGCAAGCTGGGCGATTGCAAGACGTACGTCTGGAGCGACGGCCCGCCCGACATGCAAGGTTGGTTGCGTGGCATGGCGGAGGGCCGCAGCTTCATCACCAGCGGGCCGTTGTTGTTGCTCGAAGTCGACGGCCGGCGTCCCGGCAGCCGGATCGACAAGTCCGGAAAAGGGCCGCATCGTGTGTCGGCACGGGTTCGGGTGCGGTCGGAAGTTGCGCCGGTCACCAACGTCCAACTGATTGCCAACGGCCGCGTGTTGGAGGAACTGCGAGTGCCACCAAGCGAGGGACGGGGGAGTTGGCTCCAGTTCGAGGTGCCGATCGAACTGGAAGAATCCGCCTGGATCGCCGCACGGGCGTTTTCGCTGTCGCCACTGGGGACGCCGGATGCAGAGTCACACACCAACCCGGTGTATGTCACCGTGGACGGGAAGGCCCCCTACGATCGCGAATCGCTGGATGCTCTTGTCACCGCGATCGACGGCCAGATCGCCCGCCACAAGAAACGTTCGTTTCCCGAACAGGCCCGCGTAATCGCCTACTTCGAGCAGTCGCGCGACATTTTGATGGCAGTCCGGGATGCGGGCGGAGCACCGGCAGACGGACATCCTTCCGACCTTGCGAAAAGCCTGACAACGCTCAGCGATCCGGGCCAACGACTTCACACGGAAGCGGAGCTGAAGGAATTCCTCAAGCCGGTTCCCCCCAAGCCGATCGAGGACGTGCTCCGCTCCTTTGACACAGTCGACGGCTTTGAGATGCAACTGGTCGCTCGCGAGCCGTTGGTCGTCGACCCGATCGCCGCCGCCTTCGATGAAGTGGGCAACCTGTATGTCTGCGAGATGCGCGACTACCCCTTCAAGCCCCAGGAAGGCAAGGAGCCGATCGGCACGCTGCGACTGTTGCGGGACACCGATGGCGACGGCACGTTCGATGAGAGTCACGTGTTCGCGGACAAGTTGCTGTGGGCGGGGGGAGTCGCGCCGTGGCAGGGGGGCGTGTTCGTCGCCGCTCCGCCGGACATCTGGTACATGAAAGACACTGACGGCGACCACCAAGCGGATGTGCGAGAGAAGATTTACACGGGCTTCGGCACCGGTAACCAGCAGGCGATGCTCAACAATCTCACGTGGGGGATCGACCACAAGATCTATGGATCGACCGCCGGGAATGGGGGACTGGTCTCCACGGTGGGCGGGCCGGCCAAGGGGGCCGAACCGGTCTCAGTCAGCGGGCACGATTTCCGTTTCGACCCGGTGAGCGGCAAGTTCGAGGCGATCACCGGCACCATCCAGTTCGGCAACACGTTCGATGACTGGGGCAACCGCTTCCTGTGCAGCGAGTCGCGGCCTCTTCTGCACGCCGTGCTTCCCGAACATTATCTGGCCCGCAACCCCTACCTGCCCGTGCCGTCAGCGATCCAGAACCTGACCGGCGGACCGGTCCCCATTTTTCGGATCAGTCCTCTGGAGCGGTGGCGGATCATCCGTTCGAGCCGGCGTGTCGCCGCCGGGGCCCGTTCGCCCGATTCGGCCGGTGCCAGCCACCATGTGATCGACGCCGCGGCCGGAGTGACGATCTACCGCGGCGGCGCGTATCCGGAATCGTACTCCGGAAACGTGTTCATCGGGGGCGCTCAAAACAACGTGATCCACCGCCGGCTGCTGTCGCCGGACGGCATCACCTTCACCTCCCGGCGGGCCGATCCGAACACCGAGTTCGTCCGGTCATCGGATAACTGGTTCCGCCCGGTGAACTTCGTGAACGCCCCGGATGGCACGCTTTACGTTCTCGATATGAGCCGCGAGGTGTTGGAATCGATTCACATCCCGGACGACGTCGTCAAGCATCTCGACCTGTCCAGCGGGCGTACAAATGGCCGTGTCTACCGCATTGCCCCGCAGGGGTTCCGCTATCCGGGGCCGCCCAACCTGGGTGAAGCGGACACATCACAACTCGTCGCCGGGCTGGAGAGTCCGCACGGCTGGTGGCGCGACACGGCTCATCGCCTATTGTACGAACGGCAGAATCGGGACGCCGTTGATCCGCTGCGCAGGTTGCTCAGGGAAAGCGCGCGTCCTCAGGCCCGATTGCACGCGCTCTGGTCCTTGAAGGGCTTTGATGCCCCGTCGGATGGCGATTTGCTGACGGCACTCGACGACTCCCACTTGAGTATTCGTGAACATGCGATCGCACTGGCGGAGCCGCGATTGGACGAGTCCGCCGCGCTGCTCGACCGGGTGATCGGCCATGCGGATGATGAGAACGCGCGATTGCGGGTTCAGGCGGCGTTCTCTCTGGGGGAATCTCGCGACCCGCGTGCGGCGGCGGCGCTGGCGAAACTCGCCCGGTCGTCCGCATCCGATCCCTGGTTGCGGACAGCCGTGCTGAGTTCCGCCGGAGGCAATCCCGTGCAGCTGCTCGACACCTTGCTGGAGCAGTCCGCTGACGCCGACGTATTGCGGCAACTGGCGGCGATCGTCGGCTCACGCGGCCGAACAGACGATGTGAATCGGGTGTTGGACACACTGGCGACCGGCGAACCGCAGCCTGAGCTTGTTCGCCAGTTGTTGCTGGCGATGGGGACCGGCCTTCGACAGCGAGGAGCGTCCTTGGCCGCAAACGACGGCACGTCACCCGCAGCCGCCAAGCTCCTCAAGCAACAGAGGGAGGCTGCACGCCGGACCGCCTCTGACGAGTCCGCCGACGTGGGCCAACGCCAACAAGCCGTCAAACTGCTCGGCTGTGCGACGTTCGACGATTCCGGTGGTGTGCTGGCGCAGTTGCTCGACGTTCGACAACCGGAACCGGTCCAAATCGAGGCGGTGAGGGCCTTGTCGTCGTTTTCCGCACCGATCGTCGGACGTCGCCTGCTGGGCGGTTGGCGACAGCAATCCCCGGCTGTTCGTCAGGAGGTTGTTGACGCCTTGCTCGCGAGGCCGCAGCGGACGGTTCAGTTCTTGCAGGCCGCCCGCGACGGCGAAGCATCCGCGGCTCTCGTCGACTCCACACGCCGAGCTCTGTTCCTACAGCACGATGATCCCGACATCCGACGGCTGGCAACCGAGTTGTTTGGCGAAGCCGCGTCCACAGGCCGCGCGGAAATCATCGCCGCCTATCGGCCGGTGCTGGAACGGACGGCGGACCCCGGCGAGGCAGACCGCGCCCGGGGAGAAGCCGTATTCCGGCGCGACTGCATGGCCTGCCACAAGATTGGCGACACGGGCCACAAGATCGGCCCCGACCTTGCCTCATCACCGTCGCGTGACGCTGCCGCCCTGCTCACGCACGTCCTCGACCCCAACCGCTACGTCCTTCCGAACTACGAATCGTACGTGGTGGTTGACACCGATGGCCGCGTTTTCACCGGTCTCATCGCAGCTCAAACGGCAACCAGCATCACACTGCGGCGTGAGGAAAACAAGACCGTCACCATCCTGCGAACCAACGTCGACGAGTTGTCCAGCACCGGCAAATCGCTGATGCCCGAAGGCTTTGAAAAGAAGATCACCCCACAGGAAATGACCGACCTGTTCGCCTTCCTCCAGGCATCCCGGACGCCTGCCGATCCCTCGGCACTCCCGATTGGAACGCTGCCGGGATTGATCGAACCTGGCGCTGAGTCACGGTAACCTGTTTCAGCACCGTTCGTGCCACGGACGCTGGGATCTGTCGGCTTGGGGGGGCGTTTCGGAAACGCTCTGCAACGCCCACAGAACCGCATCAAAAACTGTGCCGCCCCCGGCGCGGACAGGGGGCTTGTCGCGACTTCCTGGAAAAACGGGATCACAATTCAAATCAGCAGACTGGGATGATCATGGTCCGACGCTCACACCTACTGATGATTCTGGCTGGCACATTCGCCTGCGCGGCTGCACCGCCGATCGGCCGCACGCTTGTCGCAGACAATGCCGCGGAGGGCGAACCGCGAAGCAACGCTCGGCACGACGAGCGGTTCTTTATGTTGAACGTGCTGTGGTTCAAACCGGACGGAGGCGCGGCGAAGTATGACAGCTACCTGAAAGCTGCACGGCCGTTTGTGGCCAAACATGGCGGAAAATCGGACGGTGCCTTTGTGCCGCAGGCGAACATCATTGGAGAGTTCGACGCCGATCTCGTGTTCTTTGTCGAATGGCCCAACCAAAAGGCGTTTGTCGAGTTCATCCAGGACCCCGGATACCAAGCCGTCAGCCATCTTCGCAAGGAAGCGATTCGTGATTCCCTGTTGATCCGTTGCAGGAAGAAGTAATTGCTGCTCGGGGAGTCAGCCGTAGGGTGCGTGGGCGCTGAATGATGGTGCGTTGGGATCGCGTGTTCAGCGCGGACCGCCATTCGACGCTCCACACCGACCGGACGCACCAACTTGAGCAACGCCCACGCACGTTACGAGACTGCGCAGTTGTACTCAAGGTACCGCTTGCGAGCCAATTTCAGATGTTGCCGCATCTGATCGGCGGCCAACTCTCCGTCGCCTTCGCGGAGCGCGTCGAGCAAGGCTTGGTGCTCGGGAATGGAGTCGTTGACCTTGTCGCTTTGGATGGGATTCATGAAGAGTCGCTGCAGAAGCGGTTCCAGCGTCTCGAGCATGATTCGCCGATTGGCGACTTCTGCCAGACGGCGATGAAAAAAGTAGTCGGCTTGGCGTCGCTTGTATTGAGGGGCCGACCGATCGCATTCCACATTGCACTCGGACAACTCGTCGAGCAACGCATCGCCAACGTGACGAGCAGCATAACGGACGATTAACGGCTCCAAGCACAGACGCAACCGAAACACATCCTTGACCTCCGGCCGAGTCAGAATGGTCACGCGCCAGCCACGGCGAGGTTGCCGGTTGAGCACTCCACGCGACGAGAGGGACTCCAATGCTTCGCGGACCGACGCCATACTGACATCGAGTTCCTCAGACAACCGTTTCGCGTTGACGGTTTCATTGGGCCGCAATTCTCCCCCGAGAATCTTTTCGAGAATGGCCTCAAGGGCGATGTTGACGTGGCCGTCGCCCGGATCGAATTCGACTGGCTGCTGGCATGGTTGCGGAGGATAGGCACTCAGCACAGGACGTCCATTGGGCGATCGCTGCACCCAGCCGGCCTCAATGGCGCGCTCCATCGCCTGGCGGACCGTGGAGGGACTCACGCCCAATTCCCGCGCGATCCGTGCGGCGGAAAGATGGTCGTGTTTGGAAAACCGCCGCCGCGCTGACTCGCTTTGCAACCAGTCAAAGACTTGATGGCTTGGGCTGGGGTTTTATGCTGCTGCCGATGCTCGAACAGGGTAATCTCTACAATCAAATCAATACGGCGATCGGTTCCGTGGATTTGGCAGTGAAAGGACCTTTTGGTGGCTATTTCACTGCGACCGGCGTGATCATTCCCGGCGGAGAAACACCACTGAAGATGTTCAGGTGTCCTTCCTCGACGATTCGTCCGACGACGAAAAACGATGACGGCAGTAGCAGCGACAACTCAGGTGTCGGCTATGGCACGAGCGACTATTTCGGGAACAACGGGACCGACCTGACAGACACGGATGGCGGCAACAGCGACCAGGGCGACGGAGTGTTCTTCAAGTTGGAGGACCATGTGACTTCGAGTAGCGAACAGAACCTCCAGCCCTGGGCCTCTGCAGGGCCTCAGCCGGCTCTGCGGTTCCGAGACTTCACCGACGGGACGAGCAATACGATCGTCATCGGCGAGGGATCGTACTTCAACTCGGATGAGGACCAGGGTGCTTGGATTGGTGATGTGGGATGCGACGAATCCGTGCTGCGCAAGGCGAGTCCGGATTCGGTCATCAACACCACGCTGGACGATGATGCGTTCTTCAGCTTCCATCAGGGAGGCTGCCAATTCACCTTCGCTGACGGTTCGGTGCATTTTCTCAGCGAGAACATCTCGTCGCAGGTGTACACGTTTCTGGGTGCCCGCCGAGACGGAAGGGTCGTCGGCGAGTTCTAGAGCGATGATCCGCACTTGAGTGAGGAATCGATTGGGGGAATTCGGTGTTCGGGTCCGGCCGGGAACCGGATTCTCCGTTCTTCGGTGTGGGAGCAGACCGTCTCCATTGGCTCGACATTGCGGCTGGGAGTGAAGAGCCGCAGAGGAGGATTCTCGGATGCGTCGTTTGATTGTGGCCGTCGCAGTTGTCTGCATCGGCCTGCCGCTGTTTGGTTGCAGTAAAGCTCCCTACGATCTTGCGGACGTTCACGGAACCGCGCTTTGCAACGGCAAGCCGATGACGTCGGGGTTCGTCATCTTTTCCCCGATTCCCGATGATCCGGGCTCGGTGACCGAAAAGCCGGGCAAGCCGGCGACCGGCAAATTTGATGAGGATGGACACTTCGTGCTGAGCACGTACGGTAACGAGGATGGCGCCGTGGTGGGCAAACACACCGCCCGCGTCTCCATGCCCTCTGTCGACGAAGACGATCCGCCGAACCCGCCGTGCGGCGGGAAGGTCTTCGTTCCCGGTACGACTGAGGAGCGAATCTTCGAGGTCGTCGGCGGGGAGGACAACGAGTTTACTTTGGAGTTCTCGAACCCCCGAGCGAAAACAGGACCTTGGGCTGCGCCGTGAGCGTCACGTCGAGTTTGATGTCGCCCACCGAAAATGGCCATGCGGCAGTGGTGGCGTTGTCGCACCCAGCCGCGGGGTGATGCCATGCCGGAGATCCCTGCCACGAAACGCAATCGTCTTGCCACACCAGCGGCGCGGACCTCGTTCCTCTCGCGTGCGTTTGCGCCGGCCGACATCGCCTTCCTTGCCTATTTTCGCATCGCCTTCGGGACGCTCGTGCTGGCGAACATTGTGTACTATTTTGTATCCGGGTTTGTCGAGGCGAACTACGTCGCAACGCGCTTCCACTTCACGTATCTTGGATTTGAGTGGGTCCGCCCCTGGCCCAGTTTCGGCGCGACGCTGCATTTCGTTGCGCTCGGGTTTCTGGCGGTTGGCATCGTGCTGGGGTTGTTCTACCGGGCTAGCTCGTTGCTGTTCGCGATCGGTTTTACGCATCTGTTTCTGATCGACAAGGCGCAGTATCAAAACCACTACTATCTGCTGGTCATGGTGAGTTGGGTGATGGCGTTGCTGCCGGCGCACCGTGCCTTTTCGATCGACGCGCTGCAACGGCCGCACATCCGATGCAAAACAGTGCCCGCCTGGATGTTGTGGTTGCTGCGATTCCACGTTGGACTCCCCTATGTGTTCGGTGGCATCGCGAAGATCGACGCCGACTGGCTGGCCGGTGCGCCGCTGCGCCCGTTTTTGGCGACGCGCACGTCGTATCCGCTGATCGGCCGGTACTTCACCGAAGAATGGTGTGTCCAGTTTTTCGTCCTGGGCGGGCTGTGGTTCGACCTGCTCATCGTTCCGGCACTGCTGTGGCGGCGGACCCGGCTCGTCGCGTACGTCACGGCCGTCTGTTTTCATTTGATGAATCACACGCTGTTTCAGATCGGGATCTTTCCGTGGTTCATGATCTTTGCGACGCTGGTGTTCTTTCCTCCCGACTGGCCGCGACGGCTCTTGCGGCTGCGGCCCGTCGCCGTGGCGACCGCCTCCCGGGAGGTCGCCTGGGCGACGTTGCCCTGGCCGAAGAGAATCGGCACCGTGCTGTTCGGAAGTTGGGTCGCGTTTCAGGTGGTCTGGCCGCTGCGGCACCTGGCCTCCGACGATAATCCGAGTTGGACGGAGCGTGGGCATTTCTTCGCCTGGCATATGATGCTCCGCGGCAAGACAGCCGCTGTGAGGTTCTATGTAACCGATCCCAAGACGGGACGGACCGGGACGATTGGCCTCCGTCCGTTCCTGACGCGCGTCCAACTCACACGCATGTCGCGCTCTCCGGATATGGTTCTGGATTTTGTGCATTTCCTGGCCGGGGTTCTTCGCGACCGAGGCTACGGCGATGTTGAAATCCGCGCGCTGGTGCTCGTTTCGCTGAATGGCCGCAAGCCGCAGATGATCATCGATCCCAACGTGAATCTGGCCGCCGAACCACGCACGTTCCGGCGTCCCGGCTGGATCCTCCCGTTGGAGGAACCGCTGCGAGAACAGGCCTGGGATGTTCCCTACGCCGAGTGGGAAGAGCACCTGGACCTTCCTCCGATGCCGGGACAGACGCAAGATGCCGGCTCAGCGTCCGAAAGTGACGCACCCACAGCGTCCGGGATCGGTTCATGAGAATCGCTGGGATGTTCAGAAACCCTGGTCACCGGGATGCCTGAGAGTCATCAACATCAAGAATCGCGGGAGTACCGGGAGCCCGCCGGCAGCCGGAGCGGGGAGACGTTTTGGGATCGCGCGTTTGCGCCGGTCGATATCAGCTTCCTCGTCTACTTTCGCATCGTGTTCGGCGTGCTCATGTTGGCCAATGTGTTGTTCTACTATCAAGTCGACGCGGTGCGAGAACGGTACATCCTGCCGCGGTTTCACTTCACGTATCACGGTTTTGAGTGGGTCCGCCCCTGGCCGGGTGATGGGATTCACTGGCACTTCATTGCGCTCGGCCTTCTCGCAGGATGCATCGTGCTGGGGTTTTGTTACCGGGCGGCTGCCGGTCTGTTCGCAGCCGGGCTGACACACCTGTTCCTGATCGACAAGGCCTACTTTCAAAACCATTACTACCTGCTGTGCATCGTTGCCTGGCTGCTGCTGCTGCTGTCGGCGCACGGGGCGTTCTCGATCGACGTGCTGCTCCGCCCGCGATTGCGGTTAAGGACCGTGCCTGCGTGGATGCTGTGGCTGCTGCGATTTCAGATCGGCGTCCCGTATGTCTTTGGCGGCATCGCCAAAATCAACCACGATTGGCTGGCTGGCGAGCCGATGCGGAGTGTCTTGGCGAGTCGCACGTCCTATCCGTTCATCGGCCGGTTCTTCATTGAAGAATGGTGCGTGCAGCTTTTCGTCCAGGGCGGGCTGTGGTTCGATTTGCTGGTTGTGCCGGCGCTGCTTTGGCGGAGGACGAGGGCGGCCGCCTTCATCGCAGCGGTGATGTTTCATGTGGTGAATCACACGCTGTTTTACATTGGCGTGTTTCCGTGGTTCATGATTTTCGCGACGGCGGTTTTCTTCCCGCCCGATTGGCCGCGGAGGTTGCTGCAGGTTCCCCGGGCGGCGGCCGAGGCAACGGGCCGCGGCCTGGCCTGGAGCCGTCTGTCCCGCCGGAGACGCGCCGGTGCGGTGCTGCTGGGCGTCTGGATCGCGTTTCAAGTCCTCTGGCCGCTGCGGCATTTTGCGTACGCGGGTGATCCGAGCTGGACCGAGCAGGGGCACTTTTTCGCATGGCATATGATGTTGCGCGACAAGATGTCGCTGGTCAGATTTCACTTGACCCATCCGCAGACGGGCCTGCGCGGGAGCATCGACCCTCTGGAGTCCATCACGCCGTTTCAGCTCAAGATGATGTCGAACGACGCCTCGATGATTCAGGACTTCAGCCACTTTATCGCCGGCCAGTTTCGACAGCGGGGCCACGGTGAGGTGGAAGTCCGCGCGCTGGTCCTCACGTCGCTCAACGGGCGCAAACCTCAACTTTTCATCGATCCCCAAGTGAATCTGGCCGCCGAGCCGCGCACGTTTGGCCGGCCGCCGTGGATCATCCCGCTCACCGAATCGCTCCGGGACGCGCCGTGGAGCGTTCCCGTCAACGAGTGGGTCCGGCATGTTGATCTGCCACGACTGCCGACGGTCGGCAACGGCCGATCTGCAATGAGCAGAGGAGCGGCCGGCGCGGCCGCTGATGAGCCGGATCCTGCGACCGATGATGTCAACTAGCCGGTGAAACGATGCGATTGTCGCGATTCGTTCTTTTCGCAATAACTGCCGTGGTTGGCTGCTCTTTCAGCTTGGCAGCGGCCGCCGTGAACGCACAAGGCCGGGTTTTCCGCGAACTGAAACGCTTCGACGTGCCGGAGGCCCGACAGGGGGTCGCCGTCGATGCGGGGCATTTCTTCGCGATCACGAATCAGGCGGTCGCCAAGTACGACAAGTCGGCCGGCACGCTGGTCAAACGCTGGGCGGCGTCGGACGAACTGCCGTTGGTCCATCTGAATGCGGGTCTGGTGATTGACGGCAAACTCTACTGTGCCCACTCGAATTATCCGGACTATCCTGAGACCAGTTCGGTCGAGATTTGGGACGCGGCATCGCTGGAGCACATCGGCACACACAGCTTCGGGATCACCGACGGCTCGCTCACATGGATCGACCGCCATCAGGGCGTCTGGTGGGCGGTCTTCGCCCACTATTCCAGCAAGGTCGGGCAACAGGGGCGGACCAAGGGCACACGCTGGACGCGGCTGGTCAAGTTCGACAGGGACTGGTGCCCCGTGCAGTCTTGGGTGTTCCCGGAGGAGGTGACCGGGCGGTTCGAGCCGAAAAGCAATTCCGGCGGAATGTGGGGACCCGACGGCAAGCTCTACTGCACGGGACATGACGCGCCGGAACTCTACTGCCTGGCCCTTCCTCGATCCGGGTCGGTCCTGCGGCTCGTCGAAGTGGTCCCCATCAATATCACCGGACAGGCGTTTGCCTGGGATCCGACGAACCGCGACCTCATCTACGGCATCGACAAGGCGCAGCGGCAAGTCGTCGTGTCCCGGTTGGTCGCAAGACCGAACACCGAATAGGTGACCGGGATCGCTATTCAGAGGCCGGCCCTCAACAACCAACGATTGTGACGGACCGCCCTTCCCCGTCAAATGCCGGCGGAATGTATCGCAGCTTACAGAAGCGTTCCTGCCCATCGTCGATAACATCACGGGAGCCTCCTGTTGTGTGTGAGGCCCTTTCGCATGGGTGCCGGCGTGCGTGTTGCGCAGCATGGACGGGGCTGCTCTGCGAGGGTTCGGTACGCTAAATCTGTGGCACCGGACGGTTCACTCGCCGCGCGTTGCCGACGGTGGCATGCCCATGATCGAGCAAACCGAACATTCGGAATCCTGGCCGCCCTGTGCCTCCGGAGACTTGGCGGAACTCGTCACGGCACTCAAACGTTGGCGACGTCGCCAACAGTTCCAAAGGCGAGGAGGCGTCGCGGCGGCTCTGCTGATCGCCGTTTCGACCGGGTGGTTCGCCCTCCACGAGGCTCGGCAGCCGGTGGAGTTCGACGACGGTGGGATTACGTGCAGCGAGGTTCGGCGAATGCTGCCGGAATTCCAGCAGGGAACGGTTCCCGAAGACGTCTCTGCGCGGATCAACGCTCACCTTGCGTTGTGTCCGACGTGTCAGCAGTGCGTGCGAGACATGATGCCGTCCAATCCGCGGCAAGCCTCGCATCATCACGATCACGTGAGAGACCAAGGCTCACGGGAACACCGCCTTTTTGCGTTGCCATCCCCACGGCGTCTGGCAGCCCGTTGAGAGGCGTGTTAGCCACGGGCTTGCTCTGCCGTCGGTACTTGTTAACGGCGGCGCGGTGAGCAAGCTCCGCGGCTAATCAAGGACGAATCCCACCGAGACACGCGATGAGAAGCGTCCCACGGTGTCGGGAGTTTCTCACAGTTCGGTCGGCACGACGAGTGATCCCTGGCAGCTTGAGCCGGCTCCCGCTGTGCAGCCGTAGCAGTGACGCCCGGTGACGATCTCACGGCCCCTTAAGGAAGCCCCGTCAAAATCAGAAATGTGACGAGGCGACCCGTCCGCCACCGGCAGATCCAGCATCTGGTTGAAGTCGCAATCAAAGAGGTTGCCCTCCCAGTCGACCGACAAGGTGCTGCGGCACATCACATCCTGTGCGGCTGCCGGGTTGAAAGCGTCCAACAGCTTGTGCATGTAGGAGTCGTATTGTCCAGTTTCAATGAGGTCGTCGAGAAAGCGGCTGATCGGCATGTTGGTGATTGTGAACAGTTGGTTGAATTCGACGCCGAACCGTGACCGGAGTTGCTCGCGGTAGGCAGCCTCCAAAGTCTCCTGTGCGGGCGGCAGGTCCGATCCGACAGGGTTGTAAACCAGCGTGAGCGAAAGGTTGGTCTCCGGTTGGCCGTAGCCCAGTTCGTTGAGCCGTTGCAGCGCTTGAATGGATTTCTTGAAGACGCCGTCGCCTCGCTGCCGGTCGCAGTTTTCTTCCAGATAGCAGGGAAGCGAGGCGACCACTTCGACCTGATGTGACGCCAGAAACTCCGGAAGATCGGTGAAGCCGGGTGCGGTGAGGATCGTCAAGTTGCAGCGGTCGATCACGTGCTTGCCAAGGGCCCGTGCTTCGGTCACCAGATGACGGAACTGCGGGTTCATCTCGGGCGCACCGCCGGTGATGTCGAGAATCTTGACCTCCGGCTCGGCACGGAGGACGGACAGGCAGGCGTCGGCGATTTCGCGGGACATGCTCTCCCGGCGGTCGGGCCCCGCGTCCACATGGCAGTGGCTACAGGTCTGGTTGCACAGCTTGCCGACATTGATTTGCAGAATGCGCAGGCTCGATGCCCGCAACAGCGGTGCCTTGTGTTCGGCCAGCGTGGTCCCGAACGCAGGAATCGACCCGTCCCGCGCACTTTCGAGGAACGCCACCTGTTTGCGCGGCTCAGCAAGAGAACTTCCCTGTCGAAGCAATGTCAGCAAGATGTCCCCCTCAGTTGGGTGGTCGGAGTGATCCAGTGGTTCGAGCAACGATTGAGTAGCGGGCCTCGGCTGGGAATGGAAGGCTCAGACCGCTTATGCTGGATGCCGATCCCGTCGACATGAGATCTCCACGTCGGTGGGCATCCCCACTGTTCCCAAGCTGATGCCATTGCCGTCGACCGCACGCCGGACCGATTCCGCCAACATTGTGACATTTCCGCACACCATCTTCTGTGACTCAGAGTACAGTTCGCGTGGAATCCCGTCCACCTGTGATGGTCCCCAGTAAAAAGTCTTGTTTCGTGCGCAAGTTCCCGACGTCTGCGGATGTCGGGACAACCGATCCGTGCCCATCGGTGCCCATCCGTGGTCTCCCCATGACCACGGATTTCACAGATGGCCCCAGCGCGGCAGGGCCGCAACCAAAAACCAAAAAACACGAACCACGGAACACACGGAAGGAAGGCGGCATCGGTTGCGTTGATGTGGGATTTCATTCGTCGCATTCGCGTGATTCGCGGTTGAAAACAGGGAACCGCGAATGGGGCGAATGCCACGAATGCCTTTGTCCCGCGATCGCCAATTCAGCAACCGCTGGGATCTGCCGACCGGCGTTGCTTCCGGCGGGTGGCCCAGCCGCCGCGGCTGGGTCGCGAAGCGACAGGATGTCGCCCACTCAGCGTTCGGACGCTTCAAACGGGTCGTGAGCCGAATGTGAGGCATCTTGTGCCAGCGGCAGCCAGCCGTGCCGGCTGGGCCACCCGTCGGTGTTGATCGCGCGTTGGTGTTGATTACGCTCCCGTGATTCTCATGCGTGCGACAGTTGCTCAGGGACGGTTGGAACCGGCGATCGGCTGCGGGGGCGGTGCCAATGCATAGCGGGCAATGGTGTACAGGATCTTGCTGCCCGCCCGCACGGTTCCGTTCAGCGTTCCGCTGATCTTGCTTTTGCCGATGCGACGCCGATACGGAACGGGAATCTCCTGAATCCGCAGGCCCTCGCGGGCCGCTTTGATCTGCATTTCGACCGTCCATCCGAAACTCTCATCCTGCATCCGCAGTTCACGCAGGCAGCGATAGCGGATCGCGCGGAACGGACCCAAGTCGGTATAGGTCACTTTCCAGAGAACGCGCATCAAAAAGCACGCCAGACGGTTTCCATACAGGCTTTGGGGAGGCATGGCCCCCTGCTCGCGAATTCCCTGAATCCGCGAGCCGAGGACGAAATCCTGCTCTCCGGCGAGAATGTCGGCGGCCAGATGGGGAAGATCGTCCGGATGGTCGCTGTAATCCGCGTCGAGAAACACCACCACTTCCGGCGGCGATTCCCCGCTCGCGACGGCCCGTTCGATCTCGGCGAGCCCGGCCAGACAGGCCCGTCCGTAACCCGCGCGGCTCTCCTGGACGAGCGTCGCCCCGAGTTCCCTGGCGATTTCGGCCGTGCGGTCCGTCGAGCCGTTGTCGACAAGGATGACACGCCCGACCGCCGGCAGATCGCCCAAGACGAGCGGCAACGATGCTTCCTCGTTCCGCGCAGGAATCACGACCCACACGTCATCAAGCGACCCGCGGGGGGGCTCATCCGGGGGGGCACTCACAGCACGCCTCCGTGGGCAGAGCCTTCGTGGACGAAGAGACCCAAACCTCGGCGGGCTCGGTGCCGCAACCGATGTCTCAGCGCGATCCGGAACCGCTCATCGTCGGAGGTGCCATCACCGGATAGGTCGGAGCGTTGGAAGCTTGTCCGGACCGGGAGCCTTCGCTCTCCAAAAGGGCGTCCATGTAGTTGGCTCGCGGGGGAGCAGCGCTGGCCGACGCTCCCGTGGAACAACCCCCCGAGCCACAGCGGGAACCGCATGACCCGGAGGAGCAGCAGCCCATCTTGTGGTGAGCACAGCCCGCAGCGGCCAATACGGTCAACAGGGCCGCACTGACGAAAAATCGAATGAGTCGAAGCATGGCGAATTCCTTTCGAGAGATAGCGCGGCCCCTCATGGGCCCCCTCTCTTGATCGGACAATCACCAACGTCGGCATCGTGAGGTTTCTCACACGAACGCGCTTTTTCCGATTGGACGGCTCGACCGAAACCTTCGCCTTGCGGAGAAACGCGAGCTGCGTGTCAGATTCGATAACTGAAGCACCCTGCACTGCCGTGGAGGTTCAGTAATGTTTGGGGGATTGCGAAGATTGTGTGCCACTCAGAGGGGGAAGAGAAGCAGCGCATCCCGCTGGAGGGCGAAAACATCCAGTCACCGACATTGCCGCGAATCCACCCGCTTTACCGTGGCTGCTGGTTCGCGACGTCGTTCAGGTGCCAGTCATAGTCCATGAACTGCACGCGCGGCAAGTGGTCCCGTTCGATGGCTGCCTGCAGCGCGGGTGAGAACTGCGCTGCGTATCGGAGTTCCGAACCGGCCACTTGGGCGAAATCGCCGCCGTACCACTGGTACAGCCGCGTCAGCATCACGACGGCGCTCTCCGGCGCATATTGAAACCAGGTCTTGTGATGGTGAACGTACTCCGCCTGTCGCTGGAGTTGGTCCCCAATGTCCGCAGCCCGGTAGGCTTCCCGCGTCAGTGGCGGACAGCCGACAGCCGCACAGACGAGGGCAAAATGAATTCGGGGTTCGGTGAACTTCGGGCGAATCTGCTCGTGCTCAATCTGGCTGAGGCTCCAGACGTGGCTGCCGACCTGCCACCGTTCCGCCTCCCACCGCTCACTGCCGGGAATGTCCCGGATCGATTCGAGCGGAGAATTCTCAACGATCAACTGCACTGTAAAGGCGTTGTAGGCGTTGATCAGCAGTGCCAGTTTTTCGTTGCGGCCCAGTTCGTCAAACGGAGCCTGGGCGACGGCATCCAGATACGCTTGCAGTTGTTCCGGATGCGCCTTGATAGCCTGGTAATCGACCCAGCCTCCCTCGCGAACGGACGACTTCAGAATTGCGTCCCACAAACTGTGGTCCACGTGCGGACCGTCCGTTGACGGCGCGTAGGCTTCGGTGAGTTCGACCTGAGGGGGAAGCGCTCCCACCAGTGATCCCAGGAGTTGTGCGATCGCCGGCTTCTGCGTTTGAGCGAAGATTGCGGCTGCGAGCAGGAGCACGGCTGTGGCTCCGAGCCTGATCGTGCGGCCCCAGCTTGGTTGTGACCCGTCTTCCGAAGTTGCCGCGGCCTTTTGCTCCTGCGGCCTGGTGTGGAGCGAAGTCTTCTCGTCCAGCTTTCGTTTCGCCAGCCAGGTCACGTAAACGGTGACCACCACGGTGGCGAGGAGCCCGACGGCCAGCATGGCCCCTTGGGCGACGGAACGGCCTCCGCTCGCCGTCGCTGCGGCCCCCGCCACATGGCCCAGATAGACGTACAGGAACGGTCCCGGTGCCATCGCCACCCAACTGGCGATGACGTACGGCCAGAACTTGATGTCCGTCAGCCCGTAGAGATAGTTCTGCACGTTAAAGGGAATGGCCGGTGAGAGCCGCAGCAGGGCCACGATCTTCCAACCGCCCTCGCTGATCGCTTCGTCGATGGCAGCAAACTTGGGACGCGACCGGGCCATCTCCTCGACCCGCGCGCGTGCCATATAGCGGGCAATGAGAAACGCCGCTGCGGCCCCCGCGACCGACCCCGCCGAGACGGCGACAAACCCGATCCCCAGTCCAAAAATGGCCCCGCCGGCCAACGTGATGAGAGAACCGGGAATCAGCAGGACCGTCGCGACCACATAAATGAGCGCGAAGACAACAGGGCCCATCAGTCCCAGCCCTTCGATCCAGCCGGTGACGAACGCTTGCATCTCGCCGATGGGCAAGGCTCGCATGAACAACAGCACGGCGGCCAGTATCATCGCAAGCGAGATTCCCTGGAGAATCGACGCTCGCTTCGCGGTGAGCAAGGGCCCTCGGCCGTGATCCGGCGATTGAGGTTCAACGGTTGCATTTGCGGACTGTTCCATATCGCCTCGCATAGATTCTGGGTCGCAAGAAGAGTGCCGTGCCGCCCGTTGAAACCTCGTTGCGGTGTACCACTGCCCTGCCGGAAGTGCCAACGATCAACACGCTTTGTCGTAACGTCACGGCTGGCACAACCGTGGCACACCTTGTTCAACGGCTGCTGTCACGGAAGCCTTCCCATCGGAAGCCGTCGCACCATAAGAGCATTCGTAGCGGGAAACCTCGAATCCGGTTGTGCGTCAACTCACAGTCCTCGCACTATTTTTCCCATTCGTGGAGAGATGGACACTCTCACACATCGACGGCGTTCGACGCAGAGCGTAGGAAGTTCGCGGAGGAAACGGCAAGATAAGACCGCGACGACGGGACAACCGCGACCGGACCGCGATGCCGGCACTGCGAGGACGCCAGCTTCTTCCGGGATCGTTCCGCCGGAATGCCGGAACGGGTTGGTGTCTTGACAGACTTTGATTCGACGCTTGGAATTTAAGCGTTCGCTTGGTTTCGCAGCCTGAAGGCTGAACTCCTGCCAGACGTTGCCGGATTGACAGATTTCTAGTTGCTGTTGCTCGCCAGATTCTCTGCCAGCCAGTTTCTGAGGAGTTGTGCGTCCGTCCCGCGGGGCGACGGGTCTGTCGCGAAGAGAATCGTCCCGTCGGTGCCCACGACGACCATGCGATTCGGCTTGGCGGCGTACGCTTTGCCAACGCTGTTGCCGATGGTGTCCACGGCAATCGGGAGATTGAGCCGGGCCGTGCGTTGGCAAATCGTCGCTGTCGCGGTCCGCGTCTGGTTGTCTGTCGGCTGAGGGATTTTCAGTAGGGTTTCCTGCCCGTTCTCGCGGACCACCGACAGGACTGAGTCCGGATGAGCCTCACGAACGTAGACGAACAGAAACCGGGCTTGGTCCTTGAACTGCTCATAAACGGCGTCAACCCGGGTGAGTTGCCCGCGGAACGGAGGGCAGGTCATGCTTCCGAAAATCAGCACCGCCGGCTGCGTGGCGCGAAGATCGTGAAGCGAAACGGTCCGGCCGGCCTGTTCGACACCGGCCTTCTGCGAATCGAATTTCTTCCCGGCTGCCACCGCGCGGCTGCCGGTGTCGGGAAGGAGCGGAAGCGTGAACTCCGGTGCGACACTTCCTGCTTGCAGCCGATTAACCCAGCGGGCGCTTCGGTCAGGACGAGTGATCACCTCACCCGGCTTGCGCAATCGTCGGCCGCCGCGCCTGGGGGCTGATGATCGGTCCTGACCGGGGACAGCGTCGGCTCCCATGAGGCAAAGGCAGCACGTAAGCGCCAGAATCGTCCGGTTCAGCAATGTGTGTCGCATCGACTTCTCCCGTTTATGGGGGGGGGGGGGCAGATTCTCGTCCAACCGGCGCGCGGAGCGGCACCCTTTGAACCCCAGGGGGCGTGCAGAGGTTTCGCGATTTCCTGGAAAATGGCCCGCAATCACCTCTTCGCGTGGGGCCGTTCAAGATAAAGCGCTTGGCGAGCCCAACGCTCGTCGGGCGCACGAAAAAAGGAAGCAGCGAGACGTCCGCCGTCCCGTCGCGAACGCGCCGGACAGTGGTCGGGCGACTTCCAGCGATGCATTGGCAAATCCGGGGCCAATGGCGTTGGATCAGTGGGATCGCTGCGGCTTTCGCTTGCGGCGCAGCCAGCGACGGTCGGAGGCGGTGACCGGTTGGCCGTTGATAAAGCGCAGCAGGTCTGATTTCAGCTCGTCGGCAGACTGGTAGCGACGTTGAGGATCAGCGGCGACCGCTTTCAGAATGATTGCCTCCAGCGCGACCGGCAGTTTGGGATTGGCCGTCCGGGGAACAATCACGTCGCCGCGGCAGATGGCCTGCTTGAGTTCGCTGCGTGTGCGCGCCTGGAAAGCCGGTGCCAGCGTGCACAGTTCGTGGAGCGTGACGCCCAGCGAGTAGACATCGCTGCGTTCATCGGCGGAGCCGACGAGATGCTCCGGGGACATGTACCGCAGCGTTCCGACGATATCGGGAGACTCGTCGACGTCGGTGATCTGCCGGGCGAGTCCGAAGTCGGTGATCCAGACGACGCCGTCCGCGTCGAGCAGGACGTTGCCCGGTTTGATATCGCGGTGCAACAAGCCCTGACGATGAGCGTAGCGGAGCGCGGCCGCTGCCTGCACGCCAATCTTCGCGATCTGTTTCCAGGAACTGCGGGTTAACTGCCGCCCGCGCAATGAAGACGCCCGGCCCGGACCATGCGGCGTCGGCGACCCATCGGGAGCCGGTCCTTTCGGAACCGGTCCTTCGCCGGCCGGTCTTTCACTGAGACCGGCTGCTGCGCCCGGTGTCTCTGCGGGGACATCCCCGGTCGCGGCACGGGCGCGGCGAATCTCGTCGGCGTAAACGACGCCGTCGTCTTCAGACAAGCGTTGGATGATCCAGTCGAGCCCGACACCGGCGATGAGCGGCATCACGTAGTAGCTGAATCCGGCCTGTTCGCTGTACTGATAAACGGGAACAATGTTGGCATGCCTCAAGCGGGCGGCGAGCCGCGCTTCGTGGGCGAACTGCTCCCGCCAGGGGGAGTCGGGGCCGTGCTGCCAGGGGAAGATTTTGACGGCCACGCGACGTCCGGGCGGATCCTGATACGCCTCAAACACAACGCCCATCCCACCCCGGCCGATTTCGCGGACAATTCGACAATCCCCCAAACGGTCGATCTCAAGCGGTCGCATGAACGGGGCGGCGTTGGCGGCGGTCGACTTGTCCGACTTCCAGTCCTCCATCGCGGCCACAAGCGGGAACAGCCGATGAATCTCGCCGGCCTGTTCAGGATGCCGCAGCGCGTAATCATCGATGGACGGAGACTCTCCGCGGCGATGCGCTTCGATGAACTGCGTCGCCAGCACTTCCACGGTCTCGCGCGATGGCGAGACCGCCGTGGAGTCGTGCTTCGGCAGCCCGAGCGGTTCGGCGGAGAAGTCGTCTGTCATGGCATTGTGGGTGATGGGGGCGACTGGTGTCACGACATTCGTTTTCGCAAGACGACCGGTGGCGGGGGCGATGCAACACCATCCGGTGGCCATGCCGCGCCAATCACGGGGGCGATGTCGTTATTGGGCAGATCGTTCATCACCCCCGGATCAAAATGGCCCTGTTGTTCCACGCATCAACGTGCCCCCGCCACCCGCCGTGATTGAGACGTTGGAGTTCAGGCTTCGGGCTGCAAGGCAAGCTGAAGCCTGAACTCCAACGGCGAGTTCTCGACGGGTGGCCAAGAGCGAAACCGAACCGCAGAAGGCTTGACGGCAAAGGGCGCGGAGGAGCACACAGGAAAGTTTCGCTACACGTCTCTCTGCGATCCTCCGCGCCCTCTGCCGTGATCCCTCCTGGGGTTTATCGAGTTCACGCGCTGTTGTCGATTTCCAATGGTTTGCGGCATCAGACGGTTTGATCGTGTTTCTCATCTCGATCGATGATTGCTGTTTGAAGCTTGCAATCCGGGACATCGGGAAATCACTCGTTGAAGAATCCGGGAATTGCCTCCAACACGTCTCGCAGCCGGCTGATCGCCCGAATGTATCTGAGGCTGGCGGCTTGTTCGCTCAGGCCGAGGAGCGCGGCGGTTTCCAGGTTGCTGAGTTCTTCGAAATGCCGCAGCGCGAGCACTTCCCGGTCGATGTCGCTCATCCCGTCCAATGCCAGATCGATCTGTTCGGACAGTTCGTCCCGCAATGCCGCCTGCGATGGCGAGGTGAGGTGGCCGAGCAAATGGAATGACAGCGAGTAGGAGGTCGATGCGGGCGACCAGCGGCCCTGAATCGACACGTCCCGGGAGGCGTCCCGTTTTTGGGCCCCGATGTGCCGGCGGTGCACGTCGATCAAGGTTTGGGTGACGATCATCCGCATCCAGATTAGAAACGAGCGGGGGTGGTCGTAGAGAAACCGGTCCATGCGCTGGACCGCGTTGAGGTACGCTTCCTGGAGAATGTCGTCCGGATCCACGCGGCCCTGCAGGCGGCGATCGAGGCGGAAGTTGATAATCCGCCACAGCCGCTCCCGATAGGCCGAAAACAGCTGCGCGAGCGCTGTTTCGTCCCCCTTGATCATCCGCTGGATCACCGGATCGAGCTGATCGTCCGCATCGCACATCGCTGCACGCATCTCCGTTGAGGGACCGTCCGACGTGACAAGGTTGCCAATGGGGCTCGCTAACATCCAAGCATACCACTTGCGGCGATCCTGCGGCGGAAAACAATCTCGGCGTGCAACGGCGCTCAAGGAAATCCCCGGAGGAATCGAATTCGCATCGGCGTCAACCTGCGGCCGGCACGTTCACCGTACAGCGTTCCCGCTGCGGGGCCGTGAACGGTTCCGTCCCTGCCTGATGAAACGCAATCGCCTCCGCGGCTTCAACAGGGATCCCCAGGCGTTTCAAAGAATCGGGGCGGAGAGTTTGTCTGGCGGCTGCGATCAATGGGTGACGGAGCGGGCGGCAGTTGGAGTTCAAGCTTTAGCTTGCCCTGCAGCCTCAAGGCTGAACTCCAACTCCCAGCTCCCGGCGCGGGAGTTCACTCGCCGCGGACCCACGCTTCCGGAAACGCGGCGTGCTTCATGCTCTTGCCACCTTCGACGAAGTAGCTATACACGGCATGGATCGTGCCGTCCCGTCCCTGGATGATGGCCGGATAGTGGTACGACCCGTGCTCGTGCTGCTCCAGGTGCCGGGTCCACTTCCACGTTTCGCCTTCGTCGTCGGAGACCGAGACGGCGAGACTGTTGCGACCCCGTGCGGAATCATTGTAGATCAGCACCCAGTGTCCGTTCCGGAGGCGCACAGCATCGAGCCCCGAACCGGGATTGGGAAGATCGATCACGCCGACCGGCCCCCAGCTGATGCCGTCGTCGGGAGATTCACAAACGCGAATCTTGTCTTGGGGACCGTTTTCCCGCATGTAGGCGACCAGTGTGCCGTCGTCTTTGCGAAGGACCGCCGGTTGGATGCTACCGAAGCCCATCAACGGATCGCTCGCGTACCAGTTTTCGCCCTCATCATCGCTGATTGCCATCAGGCCAAACGAGTACGTGTCCGAATAGAGCGGCAGCAGAATCCGCCCGGAAGGGAGCACCGTCGGCTTGCAGCGCGGCTGCCATCCCAGTCGTTGCAGCAACTTGTCTTTCAGCTGCGCACGAAGTCTGTCCAATTTCGCCTGTTGCTCTGCGGAGGGCGTGATTTTGGAGTCTTTCAGAAGTTGGTCAAGCAACTGCGTGGCCTCGTCGCCGAAGTCGTCCGGTTTGAGGAAGATCGTGTCCTGACGGTCCCAGACGGGCGGTCCGTCACCCTGGTAGTCGCTGGAAACCTTCAATCGGGTGAGGCACGACTCCCAGGAATTCGCCAGGATGATCGGCCAGAACAGCCATAACCGCTCCTGACTGTCGATCATCATGCAGGTGTTGCAGTCCGGAAACTGCGGGTGATCGGCCATCAGAAATGCCTCGCTCCACTCACGTTCGCCTTGCTTGAGCCGCGCTCCGTAGACGGCGACGTCATCCGCGCGGCGTTCTCCAGAGCCGCGATACCAGGAGACAAGCAGATCCCCGTTGGGGCACTCGACGATGCCCGGAGCATGGTTGTGCTGAGCGTGCAACGGAAACACCAGTTCCGCCGCCACACCGTCTGCGTCATCCGCCGGCAACGGCGTCGCGGGCAGCAGGCACACGGATATCACGGACAGTGCAAAGGTGAGGGACGTCAGCACGAAGTGTCGCATCGCAAAGCTCTCTGTGTTTGGAAAGATGGCGGGGTCAGGCGCCTTTTTCGGTCAGCGCTCGCTCTGAATGACCTGCCGTTTTCGCCGGAATGAAGGTGCCTGACCCCCAACCGGTGAGCGCAGACTGCGAATCAGCCGAACCTGAGTTTGACGCACACATCGAGGCGACGCAACAGCCGAAGGCCGTTCTCGGTGCAGGCGCGGGCGGCTGGTGGCGCGTCCGTACGGGCAGACGGGCCTGTGCGGACCCGTGTCGAAGTGTCGGAGTGTCGGAACAACGCAGCGGCAGGGTGATGGCGTGACGTGACCGTCAGAGCCCCGAGCGTTGGCGACGGGACGGTCCCGGAGACGATCCCCAAAGAGGAACCGAGACACCGGCACGCACCACGGCCACCTGTCAGCGTGCGGGTCTGAGGCTCCCCTTCCCGTTCCCCGTCGCTAACGCTCTGGGCTCTGATTCGCGCAGCCTCGATGAACGGTCGCAGATTCAGACAACGACGTCACTTACGCGCGGTGGTCGATGAGTCGGAGATGGACTCTTGCAGCCAGTCGATCAGGGCATCGGCGATTTCCGTCTTCAAGCCGGACCAGGAGGCGACCGGCTCTCCGGAGGGGGCGAGCAATTCGACCTCGTTTCGCTCCGAACCGATGGCAGCCGGGCTATTGACGACGATCCAGTCGCAGTTCTTACGGCGGAGCTTTTGCAGGGCGTTCTCGCGAGGGTTCCGTGCTTCGAGTGCGAAACCGACAACCCAGCGCTGTTCCTTGATTGCTCCCAACTCAGCCAGGACGTCGTCGGTTTCGATCATGTCGAGTGAAATCGGCCCCCCCGTCTTGACGATCTTGCCGACGATTCTTTCGCGAGGCTTGTAATCGCAAACTGCAGCGGCAGCGATGACGCCGTCGCAGCTCGGAAAAAGCCGCAGGCAGGCCTCGCGCATCTGATCGGTCGTGTCCACAGCCACCAGCTCGCATCCGACGGGGCGCGGCAGGTCGACCGGTCCGCTGACCAGCACTACGTCCCAACCGGCGTGGACCGCAGCCTTGACGATTGCATACCCCATGCGACCGCTGCTGGCGTTCGTCAGATAGCGAACGTCATCAAGGTATTCGCGCGTGGGCCCGGCGGTAACGAGGATACGCATCGGGTTGAGAGTTGAGTGTTGGAAGTTGAGAGTTGAGAGTCGAAGCCCACGGGCTGCGCCCCGTGGGGTCGGGCGATCGGAATACGGCTCTCAACGGGACGGCTTGGTGAACAACAGGCTCTCGACCATCTGCCGATCCTGTCCCGCCAGACGTTCTCGCATGGCCGGTTCGACGGCGAACACGAACGAGACCTGTCTCCCGGACGGGGCGGCGCACAGATAGTAAATCCAACTCATCGGGTATGCTTTCGTTTCCTCACCGTCGGGGCTCTCCGACTCGCCCTGGACCGTGACGCGGAATATCTTGTGGCCATCCGAAGTGGGAATGCTGTCGCGTGCGACGATCGCTCCGAATTGCTGTCCCAACGACTGCCGAATGCTGTCCTCGTACTCATCGAGCGGGGTGTGCTCGCCTGGGGCGGCATCCGGGACCGGCGAGAAATTGCACTGGCAGATCGGGCCCCCTCCGTCGAGCAGGCGCAGAATCACGACCTCGGGTTTGGAATCGAAGTTGGCGTGGTAGACATGCCATCCGCGGCTATGCACGAGTTGCAGTCCCCAAGGAGACGCATCAAAGCGGAGCGGTAGGCGATCCGCAGGCGGCTCCAGAGGAATTGACGCTGCGAACTTGTCAGTCAACGCCCCTGGGCTGTCGGCCAAGGAACGTTTGATGGTCACGTGGACGTGCGAGTCGATACCAAGCGTGATCGGTCCAATGGTGCCCTTCTCGTCATGGCTCAGGTCAACCGACCTGATGAGGTTTCTTTTGAGGTCATACAACAGGTGGCCAGACAGTTTGACGTTTGTCACCGCTCCGAGCCGCGTTCCTTCGGCGAGGCCATCGAACTCGACCCGCGCGGTGCCGTCCGAAACATCGGTCAGTTTGGCCGTCATCTTGGCCGTCGATGCCGCTTCCAGAGTCGTCAGCATTTGCACGGCCCAATCAGGGACTTCCCATTCCTCATCGACCTCGACCTCGCGAGTCGGCAGCAGTGCAACAATCGTCAGCGGATCGCCCGGAACGTCAATCAACTCCAGGTAATCTCGTGTGAGCAATTCGTCCGGCGAGTACCGGAGCATCCCGTAACGCTGTCCCTGAACCGCGATGACAGAAAGTCGTCGCGGCAGAGTCTGTGTCGTCAGGCGCTTGCTGATCTCGGTTCGAACCGATGCGTGCTCGAATTCGCGCAGGCAGCGAAATGCCTCGGCGTCGCGGCCCGCGCCGGTCAGACGTCGTTCACGAAACCGGTAGTCGGCGGATGCGTTGAGGGGATGCGACAGTTCCTTTCCGGCGCCGGCACTGGTCACCAGGGTGCCGCCGATGGCGACCTGCATCTTGACGGACTTCACCCGCGCGTCGCTGGGCGGTTCCGCGAGGCGGTACGCCTCAGCGGCACTGGTTTGGTCGGCAAACAGCAGCCCCCCGAGCCCAAGCAGGCATACCATCCGTGCCCGACTGACGAAATCTCCGATCATTGCAGCCATTGCCCGTTCTCCTCCGTGCGTCCTATGGGATCCGTCGCTTGCGTATCTTGGCAGCTTGGCCAGAACAAACCAATGCCATTTCCGTGTGGATCAAGCCGCCGCTGGGGTTGAATGGCTGCGTGGCTGGCCAGTTTTTCAGTATTCATGGCGGCCAAGACGAATGCGACAACCGGTGTGACCTGCTTCGGGATCACTCCCGGACCCGCCGGTTTTGGGGCTGTTCGATCGCCGACATCAGGGAGAGGTTTTCGACTAAACCGATTCACCCGGCCTGTGGCAGATTGAAGTCTTCCCCACGGCTCCTCGGTGCCACTGACAGCCGGGCCGACAATCGGTGATGCTGCCGGAGTGCAACATTTCCGCTCCATCGGCACGATCGCTGACCGGTAACGGCTGTGGACGAAAACATTTCCGGAAAGATCACTCTGTCCCGGAACGGCTCGTACGTTACAATGGCACGTCGGCAGAGGCCGCGCGTTTTGCGTGGATTCTGCCGATGGTACTGGTCATGACGTTGGAGAAAAGTATGTCGAAAACGATCCTCCTCCCCGGGACAGTCTGTCTGGCTCTGCTGGGGGTCTGCCTGGGCCCGGCAGTGTCTCCGATTCGAGCAGAGGAAAAAGCGTCCGAGTCCAAGGAGAAACCCGACACGGACTCGAAAGCCAAGGCGACGAAGAAACTGGACGACCTGGTCAAGGACATGACCAAGCACGAGGGGATGTGGACGAGCTACAGCAAAGATCAAAAGCTGCTCGTCGATTTGAAGACGAAAGACCTGGGCAAGGACTATATCATCCTGACCTCGATCGCCCAGGGCATCAGCCGCGGCATGGTCCTGGGTGGCATGAGCTGGGGCTTCGGTGACGATATCATCTGGACCTTTAAGAAGGTCGGGGAGAAGATTCACGTCATCCGCCGCAATGTCCGTTTTCGGGCCAAGGCCAAGAGCCCGGAAGCGAGTGCCGTGCGTCTCGCCTACAGCGACAGCGTCCTGTATGCACTGCCCATCCTGACGAAGACGTCGGGGGGGCAGCTCGTCGACATGACGAAGATCTTCATGAGCGACGACCAGCAGATCGGGCGGTTCATCGGCTCGGGGTTCCGGTTTGTCAGCGACCGTTCAACCTTCGCTGAGGTCAAGCCGTTCAAGAAGAATCTCGAGCTTCAGGTGGCGGCGATTTATTCTGGTCCCAGCAGCCTGTCGCCCGGATTGCTCGACACCGTCGCCGACACGCGCGGTGTGCAAATCCATGTCCACTACAGCATCAGCGAACTGCCCAAAGTCGGCTCCAACGGCTACAAGCCCCGCAAGGCGGACGACCGCGTGGGGTACTTCCTTACCGTGCTCAAGGACTTCTCCGATAAGAAGGACGACCAGCACTTCGTCCGCCATATCAATCGTTGGCATTTGAAGAAAAAAGACACGGACATCAAGCTCTCGCCTCCGGAAGAGCCGATCCGTTTCTACATCGAAAAGACCGTGCCCATCTGGCTCCGGCCGACGGTCAAAGCCGGAATCATGGAGTGGAACAAGGCCTTTCGCGATTTGGGGTATGCCGGGGCGATCGAGGTCCTGCAACAGGAAGACGACGCCACCTGGGACCCGGAGGACATCAACTACAACACGTTTCGCTGGATGACGGCCGACGCCGGCTTTGCCATGGGACCGTCCCGTGTCGATCCCCGCACCGGGCAAATCCTTGATGCAGACATCATCTTCGACGCGAGCTTTCTGGATTATTGGAAGCAGGACTACGAAACGCTGTCCGATGAGGATGTCGCGCAGCTGCGGCCCAACTGGTCGCCCTTCGATGATTCACAGGAGGGGCTGCAAGACGGGCACCCGCACGTTCGTGAGCATGCCGGGCACCACTGCCTGTATTGCAACGGCATGCAGCATCAAATGGGGTTCGGCGCGGCCGCCCTGTCCGTTCAGGGAATCGCGAAGAAGGGCAAGCTTCCCGAGGAGTTCGTTCATCAGGGCCTCAAGGAGGTCGTGATGCACGAGGTGGGCCACACACTCGGGCTGCGGCACAATTTCAAAGCGAGTGCCTGGAAGAACCTCGAGGAGATCACCAAGCCGGGTGCCGATCCGGACGAGCCGTTGGTCTCCAGCGTGATGGACTACAATCCGGCCATCATCGCCCCGCCCGGCAAAGAGCAGGGGTTGTACTTCACACAAACGATCGGCCCTTACGACCGGTGGGCGATCGAGTACGGTTACAAGCCGATCTCAAGTAAAGAGGACGACGAACTGGCGAAGATCGCGTCCCGATCCGCCGAGCCGGGCCTCGATTATGCCACCGACGAAGACACCGGCAGTTTCGATTCCGATCCGTTTTCCAACCGGTTCGATCTGGGTGATGATCCGGTCGCCTTTGCGCGGCAGCAGATGGAACATGCCGCGGCTTTGCTCCCCAAAGTCGTGGAGCGTTCGGTCGAGGATGGCGACGGGTATCAACGGGCTCGCCGCGCCTTCGGACTGCTGCTCAGCGAATACTGGCGGACCGCGCTGTTCGCGTCCCGCCTCCCGGGCGGTGTCGTCGTACACCGGGATCACAAAGGGGACGAAAAATCGCGGGCACCGTTCGAGATCGTCGACCCCAAGTCGCAGCGGGCGGCGATGGACCTGTTGGTGGAATCGACCTTTGCCGCGCCGTCATATGACGGCGACCTGCTGAATCACTTGGCGGCAACCCGCTGGAGCCACTGGGGCCTGAGCGAGCCGTTGCGGCTCGACTACCCGATTCATCAGACCGTCGCGCGGCTGCAGGCGATGGTGTTGCGTCAACTGTTCGATTCCACGGCACTGACGCGGATGCAGGACAACGAGGTCAAAATCAGCAGTGACGATGAGGCGTATACGTTGGCCGAGCATCTCCGGCGGATCGTCGACGGAGCGTTCACGGAGTGGTCGGCACCGAAAGCGGAGGGCGAGCTGTCGAATCGCAAGCCGCTCATTTCCAGCTATCGGCGGGGTTTGCAACGGGAAACGCTCAACCACTTGGGACGGCTGGTCGTTGACGGAAACGCCGACCCGCGACGAATCCCCTACTCGGCCCCACAAGATGCCCGCACATTGGCCCGGATGCATCTTCAGGAGCTTGACGCGCTGGCGGCCAAACTACTTGGCTCCGAGGAACTGAAACTGGACGACTACACCCGTGCCCATCTGCTCGACAGTCAGGCACGCATCCGTCAGATACTGGATGCCGATCTGGAGGTTCGCAGCGTCAACTGATCCGTGCCCGTCCGCACGACGAAGGCTTCAAAGTGTCGCTTCTTGTAGAAGTTTCTGAGGTCGGCGGAGAACACGGAAGAGACGGGAACATACGGGTGGCCCACCTGTGAAATCCGTGGTCCTCAAACTGAACGCTTCTCCGACACGGCACCGTGTTCCACGGAACCGCTTCTGTCGGCCTGTCGCCCCATGAACGCTCGCGTCCCCGGTTTCGTACTCGTCGGATTAGTCGTCGTGACGGGGACGCTGCTGTGGGGGACAACGATTCCGTTGGGCGTACCGGGAGAGTGGGTCTGGCCGCGGCTCCCGACAACCGTTGAGACGCTGGTTGGAGCGGGCGTCGCCCTGATCGCCGGAGCCCTGTATGTGGGCTTCGTGCTGTGGGGGCGGCAGCGTATCGGCAGTCGCGGCCGTGTCGCCGCGGCGGGACAGTTGCTGTTACTGGTCGCGGTCGCATTCGCCTGGCTTGCGACCATTCAACAATGTGTGGATCCGCCGGCCAATCTCGGCAAGGTCCCCTATGTGTTGTATTATCCGCGCTCGTCGGGTTATTTCTCGCAGGCCCGCCATGAGGCGGCCGACACGGCCCGTTTTCTGGCGAACTACGAAGAACTGCTGGCCGAGCAGGACTATCTGCACATCGGCACGCACCCTCCCGGTCTCACGCTGGGGTACCGCGGCCTGTTGGCGATTTGTGAATCGTCGCCCGGCCTCTGCGAAGCGGTGCTCGCGACCTGTCCCGCTTCAGTCGATGAATCGCTTCGGACCATCACGACACTCTCGGCGCGGAGCGGACAGGCGGTGACGACGGCGGACCGGGCCACGCTTTGGCTGGCGGCGCTCATCACGCTGTTGGCGGCGGCGGCGACAACCGTGGGGATTTACGTGCTCGTCCGCCGGCACTTCGACCGGGCGATCGCGTGGACGGTCGCCGGGCTGTGGCCGCTCGTGCCGGCTGTCGCCGTGTTTCATCCGAAGTCCGACACCCTGTACCCGCTGCTCGCCGTCGGGGCAGCCGCACTTTGGCTGACTTCGTGTGACCGCCGCTCGCTGCTGCGGGCGTTCGGCGCGGGGTTCGTGCTGTGGCTCGGCATGCTGCTCAGTCTGGCATACGTAACGATTGGCCTGTTGATTGCTGTGATGACGGTCTGGGAATGGAGGATCGTACAAGGAGATCGCGACGCACCGGCGGAGGGCATCATTGCTCCTGCGACGACTGGCCGCGACCGGGCGATGTTGCTTCTGGCGGGAGCGGCGGGGTTTGTCGTACCGAGCGTCTGTCTGGGCGTCTTTTCCGGGATCAATCTGTTGAACGTCTGGCGGTGGAACCTGGCCAATCATGCCTTGTTCTATGAGCACAACGTGCGCACCTGGGGGAAGTGGTTGCTGGTGAACCCGTTGGAGTTGGCGCTGGCGGCCGGGCTGCCGGTCTGTTTGGCGGGAGCGATTTCCCTGGGGGGGCTTGTGAAGGGCCGCAGGCTGTGGTCCGGACGGGCTGCGCTGTTGGTGCCTTTTCTGCTTGTGTGGGGACTGCTGTGGGCGTCCGGCAAGAATATGGGCGAAGCCGCGCGGCTGTGGATCCTGCTGATGCCCTGGGTCGTGATGAGCGCCGCCCCCGCGTTTGGGAACAGGCCGGACGGCTCGCAGGCGTCGTTCGCGGGGGATGCTTCCGCTGCGGACGCCCCCTCGGGAAGCATCGCATCGGGAAGCGGCACATCAGGCAACGGCTCCTCGCGGGCCAACTCATCTGACCCGTGGACGGTCTCCCTCGTGACGATGGTCCTGGCGGCCCAGATGCTGGTGTGTGTTCTGACGGTTCTGCGGATTGATGGCTTTCAATTCACCGAACTGGCCCGATCAGTCGCCACACAACCGAACGAACAATGATCGCTGCGGTTTGCCAAGGGCCGATTGGCGGCGTAGGCTTTTCCGGAACGCGCCTCCGCTTCGCACTCGCTCCGCCTGGGCCTGTTGGGAGCATTCCCGCGGCAATTCCCCCAGCAGGATCAGACGATGTACCAATCGGCCAGATACTATGCAAAGTGGTACCAGGACTACTTCTTCGATGCCTGGAACCATATGGGGCCTTCCCAGTACGGAATGCTGTTGATCAGCATCGGCATCTTCGGATGGCTGCTGATGAAGAGCAGCTCCCGCCATTGACGCGTCGGCGACCACACCGCACGAGAGAGACTTGGCGAGAAGCAGTCCACGCTCCCGCAGGGGAGCGCCGACGTTCCGGCGGGCAACAACTGGCTCCGGCACCCTTGCTGCGGATTGCCGCCTCTTGATGTGACGCCCCCGGTTCAGATCGCTATCATGCTCTCGGCGCGCGGACCGAGCGGCCTGCCTCTGCGTTGTCACGGTTTGGCACCAACGCTTCGCCGCCGTTAAAACGTAAACATTGAGACGCCTGTCGCGGTTCGGTGGCTCCCCAGCGCACTGGAGTTGGTTTGGCTGCAACCTGGCGGCGAATGTCTCACAGAAATCCGCGATGTGTGCACAGGCTGGTTCTTGGTGGACGCAAGTTTGGAGAGAAGGAACTCTTGGGATGTTGAACGACAAACTCGCAGCCCGCCCGTTGCCGGGCACGCCGGTTGGCTCCTTTCTGGGCGGGGCCTTCGTGCTGTGTCTCCTTGCCAATTGCGGGTGTCCCGGGGCGGCTTCGACCGACGAGCCCCCCACGTCGGCCAGCCAACAGGATCCGTCTCCACCAGGAGGTGAGCCTCAGCCGGCAGCAGCGGATGCGGATGACGGGACAAGTTCCGCACCGCAGGGCGATGCGGAGACCCTCCGGGCCAAACCTCTGCTGGAGGGCTGGACCGCTCCCGCGGCGGCGATCCTGCTGACGGGCGAACAGCATGGGCATCTGGAGCCGTGCGGTTGTTCGGAACGACAGTCCGGCGGACTCGCCCGGCGCGCCGACTTCGCCCGGCAACTGCGTGCACGGGGGTGGTCCGTCACCGGCTTTGACCTGGGGGGGGCCGTCAAGCGAAACCGGCGCCAGAGTGAACTCAAGTACGAGTTCACCCGCGATGCCTTAAACACCATCGGCTACCAGGGACTCGGGTTCGGATCGCAGGACCTCCGCTTCGGTCCGGAAAAACTCTACGAGTGGTTCCTCCGCACCGATGTCGAGCCGGACTTCGACCTGACGTCTCTCTCGGCGAACGTGACCTTCTTCGACACTCGCGAGATTGGGACCCCGTTGACGTACCGGGCGGCGAACGTCGGCGGCGTCAAGATCGCGGCGACGGCCGTGTTCGGCGTGAGCTATCGGTCCGAGCTATTTCCCGGCGGCGTCAACCCGGACCCCTCGTCGTTGCGGGCCGATGCCCCTGCGGAGGTGCTGCCGGCCGTCATCGCCCAGATGGAAGCCGAGCAGCCGGATGTGATGCTGCTGCTCGCCTACGCCAAGCCGGATGAAAGCGAAGCGTTGGCGAAGGCGTTTCCGGCCTTCGACCTGGTCGTGACCGCCGGGGGGCCGGAGGACCCGGTGGGCGATGCCGATCACGTCGGCGAAACACTGCTGCTCCGCGTGGGGACCAAGGGAAAGAACGCCGGCATTGTCGGCTACTATCCGGATGCGGCGGACGGAAAGAAGTTTCGCTTCGCCGTCGTCGAACTGGACCGTTTTCGTTTCGGCCACGACCCGGCCATCGATGACCGCATGCGGGCCTATCAAGAGCAACTGCAAGCGGAGAATCTCGTCGAAGCCGAACCGGCCATTGTCCATCCCCGGGGAGCCGGGTTCCGGTTCATTGGGTCGGAGAAATGTGCGGACTGCCACGACGAGGAGTACGACGTCTGGAAGGAGTCCGACCACCACACCGTCGGCTTCAAGAGCCTGACCGTCGCCTTCGCCCAAGCCAGCGACGACCCGTCGATGGCCAGCCGCGTCCGGGTCGACCGCATCCACGACCCGGAGTGCATCTGCTGCCACACCGTCGGTTGGGACACGCGGGAGGTCCTGCGTTTCGAGAGCGGATACCTCAGTGCGGAAAAGACGCCCCAACTGATGGGCGTGCACTGCGAGAACTGCCACGGACCGGGCAGCCGCCATGTGGAACTGGAAGAATCCGCCGATGCAGCCGAGGCGGACCTGCTCGCCGAGCGGGCGGCAATGTCGGTCACCAGGAAAGATGCCGAGACGAAAGTCTGCCACCTTTGCCACGACCACGAGAACAGCCCGGACTTCGACTTCGATGAGTACTGGCCGCAGATCGAGCATTGAGGGCGTCGCCGGAAGCGCGATTCCAGGCTGTCGGCATCTGATGGGAGGGCGAGGCTCCCGATAAAATGGCCCTTCCGTTTCCGGGTCGCCACTGAGAACAGACTCGTCGGTCAGCCTCCCGGACTAAGTCAGGATGTCGTGGATCGGCCGACCGTGGTCGATTTCGAGACGTTTGCGGCCGGGGATCTCCAGACGGCGGTTGTCGAGGCCGAGGAGGTGCAGCACCGTCGCGTGCATGTCGGTGACGTAATGGCCTTCCCCCAGCGCGTGATAGCCGAGTTCGTCGGTCTCGCCGTGGACCACGCCCCGTTTGATGCCCGCTCCGGCGAACCACACGGTGAAGCCGTTGGGGTGATGGTCCCTCCCGTCTTTCCCGCCGCCGCGAAGCTCCAGACCGGGAGTCCGTCCAAACTCCGTACAGAACACGACGGTGACGTCCTCGAACAGGCCCCGTTGTTTCAAATCGGCGATGAGCGCGGCAACCGGTCGGTCGACGCCTGCACACATCTTGCCGTGAAGTTCCTTCAGCTTTCGGTGCGAGTCCCACTTGCCGTAGGTGGAAGGAAAGACCTGCACGAAGCGAACGCCGCGTTCGACGAGCCGCCGCGCCGCGAGTAGCCGTCGGCCCGCGAGCTTGGTGGCCTCGTCTCCCAGTCCGTACATTTCCGCTGTCGCCGCTGTTTCCTGAGACAGATCGATCGCCTCGGGCACAGCCGCCTGCATGCGGAACGCCAGTTCGTAGGCCCGAATGCGGGCCCGCAGTTCCTGGTCCTCCGGATATTCGACCGCCGTCAATTCGTTGAGCCGGTTGATGGCGGCGAACTCGTTGCGCTGCTGTTTGGCACTTTGGCCAGTGTGTCGGCTTCCGAAGGGCAGCGGGGTCTCGGCGGCGAGTTCCAGTGGCACGCCGGCGTATTGGGGGCCGAGATAGTAGGAGTCGATCGACTGCCGCGTGTCGGTACGCGTCGGGCCGCCGAGAACGACGAATTGGGGGAGATTCTCGTTCAGCGTGCCCAGCCCATAGTGCGCCCAGGAACCGATACTGGGCTGTGTTTCGTCGAGCCGATGCCGCCCGGTATGAATCTGATTCTCCGCCGCATGGTCGTTGTCGGTTGTCCACATATTGCGAACGAAGCACAGGTCGTCGGCCTGTTGGGCGAGGTAGGGCCACCAATCGGTAATCTCGATTCCGCTTTCGCCATGCTTTTTCCAACCGACCTGCATCGGGTAGATCGTCGGATAGACATCGCGGACGTTGATTTCCTCCGCGGCCACGGAGCGAAACCGTTTCTTATGCAGCGGCGAATGCAACGGGTTCTCCAGAGGCGTGTCGTCGAAAGTTTTGCCCGCGTAAGTGTTGAGCGCCGGTTTCGGATCAAACGTCTCCAGATGGCTGTACCCCCCGGAGAGGAAGATCCAGATGACGGATTTGGTCCGCGGTGTGTGATGGGCGCGGCCATCGGGTGGCGTCCACGTGGGCGATTCGGAGCCGCGCACGATGCCGTCCTCGGCCAGTAAAGCACCGAGAGCCAATCCGGTGAATCCCATCCCGCAGTCGGACAGAAACGTTCGGCGCGGGATCGAGCCGCAGCCACGATTTCTGTTTCGCATTGTCATACGGACCTCAGTGGAGTAGGCGTGCACGCGGTGGGGTCAGGCACCATTTTCGGTCCACACATTCTCTGAATCGGACGCAGTTTCAGACCGAAAATGGTGCCTGACCCCCTCTTCATGTCGCATTGTCATACGGACCTCAGCGGATTCCGACGAAGTCGTTATGGTTAAAGAGGACTCTCACAAGGCTCGCCGCCGCATGCCGGAGTGAATCCTCCGATTGTGGTGTGCTGCTCAACTCCTGTTGCCGCGTCATGAAATCGACGCACGTGGCCAGTTCGTCGGATGTCGGCGAACGGGAGAGAATCTGTTCATAGGCGGCCACGATGAAGACCTGCGTCGCCGAGCCTGCTTCACTCGCCTCGCCTTCCTGTCCCGCAACGGTCTGCTCCCGTTGTTCCTGGAGCGTGTCTGCCAACGATGTGCTGAGCGCGTGAACAAGGTCGCTGTTGGCCAATGCGAGGGCCTGCTGCGGGACCACGCTCCGTGTGCGGCGATAGCAGTCGTTGGCATCCGGTGCGTCGAACAGCGACCCCAGCGGGCTCTTGCCGTCCGATTCCGGCTGACAACTGTAATACAGGCTGCGGCGACAGGTGGACATCGCCTGTTTGTTCTCCAGTTCCTGTCCCCCCATGAGCGGATCAAGCTTGCCGGCACAGTGGAGCAGACTGTCCCGCACGACCTCCGCTTCCATGCGGCCCACGTTCATCCGCCAGAGAAACTGGTTCTGCGGGTCCACCTCGGCGTTGTGTGCGTCGTCCCCCTGCGAGGATGCCATGCGGTAAGCGTGGCTGGTGACGATCAGGCGATGCAGGTGTTTCATGCTCCAACCGGAGTCCATCAGTTCGACCGCCAGCCAGTCGATCAACTGCGGGTGTGTCGGAGCAGCGCCGTTGCGTCCGAAATCGAACACACTCGAGACGAGCGGGGCATGAAAGTGCCGCATCCAAATGTGATTGACGGCAACGCGGGCCGTGAGCGGGTTGTCGCGGCTGCCGATCCACTCGGCCAATCTCTTGCGGCGACCGGTGCTGTGGTCGGCGTAGACCGGTCCAAGTGGCTTGTAGGCCGTCGCCGCGGGGGCGGCCTGTGCGTCCTCCAACGCCTTGCGAAGTTCGGCGAGTTTTTCGTTGGCGGCGTCGATGGTTTCCTGACGCTTGGCATCGTCGGCCGGCTTCGCCTGAGCGGCGGCGAGCCGTTGCTCCTGCTCAACAACCGCCGTTCGAGCGGCTTGGACCGTCGCTGCTCGTTCGGCCTGAATGGCAGCTGATGCAAGCGACTCGGCGTCCGAACGTGAAAACTCCACATAGCGGGCCCGGTCGGCGGCCATGCGCGCCTCGACACTTGCGAGCGCTGCTTCTGCGTCAGCCGCCTTCATCTCGGCGACTTGAATGGCCAGTTCCTGAGCCTCGACCGCCAGCCGCGCTGACACCTGCTGTTGCGTTTCTTCATGGGGAGGTTCGGCGTCAACGTCGTCCGCCGTTTCGCCCTTCTCCAGTTGCGTGCTGTGGGGAGTTTTCGCACGGTTGAGGGTCTTGTTCAGGGGGGTTGCAGCGGACGCCAATTGTTGGCGGAGTTCGGGCAATGCCGCTTCGCCCGCCTGTCGAGCTTGGGCCAATTCCTGCTTGCGGACCGCGACAGCTTCGCGACGCTCCCGCAGGATTGTCTCCCGGATCTCGGGCCGGATCGACGGGTAGTAGGCGACCGGTGGCAGTTTGACCGGTTCGATCTCCGGCTGCTCGGCACGAAAGATGGCCGGAAGCCCGGGAGCGATGCTGCCCCGCTCGGTGTCGCGGTTGCGTTCGTCCCCGCCGGAGTAGAACCAGGTGGGCGCCTCCGGATGCTTGTCGTAGATGCTGACCGCACCGAGCCGCACGATCTTTCGCAAGACGCTGTACTCATAATCTTGAAACGGCCCCGGGTCGGCTTCACCGGGGACGCGGTCCTGTCGGATGCCGACCGGCTCGAAGAACGCCCGCAGGCGAAAGTAGTCGTCCTGGGTGATGGGGTCGTACTTGTGATCGTGACAGTGGGCGCAGTTGTAGGTCAGTCCCAGAAACGCCTTCGCCGTATGCTCGACGTTGCTGCGCATCCAGTCATTGGGGTTGAGCGCGTACCAGTTGCGAATGAGGAAGCCGGTGGCGACAGCGGCTTCCGGATCGTCCGAGGCGATCTCGTCGGCCGCGAGCATTTCCTGGACCATGCGGGCGTAGCTCTTGTCCTCATTCAGCGACGTGACGATCCAGTCGCGCCAGCGCCAGATTTGCGGCGCGCTGTTCCAGACATCGGGCACCATCCGGCGGCCGAACCAGTCTGCGTAGCGCCACACATCCATCCAGTGCCGCGCCCATCGCTCGCCGTACCGGGGCGAGCCGAGCAACCGGTCGACGACGCGCTCATACGCATCGGGAGACCTGTCCGCCAGAAAGGCGTGCAGCTCGTCCCGGGTGGGGGGAAGGCCGATTAGGTCGAAAGAGACGCGACGAAGCAGCATTGCCTTGCCGGCAGGTGGGCGGGGAGTCTGGCCGTGCAGCGCATGCTGACGGGCAATGAACCGGTCGACGGGATGTTCACCCCACGCAGAATCCTCCACCGCTGGCAATTCGGGCCGCACTGGAGGGCGAAACGACCAATGATCGCGCGGGTCTTCTTCGGGACGTTCGTCCGTCGGTGCCGGCGCTCCTTGCGCGACCCATGCGGTGAGCAGCGCGATTTGTGCAGACGAGAGCGGCTCCCCTTCCGGTGGCATCCGCTCGGCAAGGTCGGTCGCGACGACCCGTTGCAGAAGAAGACTTTCTTCCGGGCTCTTCGGCACGAGTGCCGGCCCGCTGTCCCCCCCTCGCTGAGCCGCAGCAGCCGTGTCGAGCCTCAGGCTGCTCTCGCTCTTGAGCACGCCATGACAGGCGTAGCAACGGTCGCGAAGAATGGGCTTGATGTCACGAACGTAGTCGGCCGTTTCCCCCGCGGCCGTCACCGCCGTGACCGTCTCCACTGAAATCGCTTCCCCTTCCAGGAGGGGCGTTGCCGCGATCAGCAGAGCGACCACAACACGCCAGTCGGTTGGTCGACCGATGGTTACGACAGCGCGAAGCGGAAACGGCCGCGGGCGACTCCATCGGCGAGTCATGCTGACTCCCATCGCGATTCCGAGGGCGGGAACGAAACATCTCGGCAACAGGCAGGACACATCAGGGCGTGCGGATTTGCGGAGCCGCCGCCTGCTTCAGGATACGGGACAACGCGGCCGTTGTCGATTGCGACGCCCAGATGCGGTCGCGTGTTGTTGCTGTTTTCAAGATGCAGGGCCATTCAAAGTTTCACTTTGGAGAGGACCGGCCGGGACAAGCTCAATGGTCACCCGAAGCGTCAGCGAGGATGCGAACGTGAGTGAGCGATTCGTCCCTCGCTTACGCTTCGGGTTACGAGGTTGCCCAGCTGCAATCTTTGAACGGCCCTGTTCAAGATGGGCGTCGGTTGTTGCGGGCGCGGTGATCGGGGTATAACGGTGTGCGCTCGTTCCGTCACCAACCGAACCATCGAAGATTCTCCGCCTGTGGACAATGGGTGCCACGGCTGTATCAGCCGTGCCGAACTTCGAGAACCGCTGGTTGATCCCACTGCCGAAACAGCAATGGGATGCGGAGCGGCGTTTTCTAGCGGTTCCTTGAGGCTCCGGAGCAGCACTGTGTGCGGGATCGTCGGACTCTTGGCGAAGACGAATGCGACTCGCTCACAGTTGGGTTCGCTGGTGACGCCCATGCTGGTCTGCATGGGCACGCGCGGGTCCGACTCCGCCGGACTCGCTTTTTTTCTGGACCCACTCGACGCACCGCAACGGCGGTTCGGCTTATTCTGCCGCAACAGGGGATTCGACTGGCAGACGCTTCTCGATGAGTTTCGACAAGGCACCGGCGGCGACGGAGCGATACAGGCGGTCACGAACCATGCGACAGTGATCTCGTCCATCACGCCTGCCGATTTCAAGGCATGGTTGCAGCGGACGTATTCTGACGTGCATCTGATCTCAGTGGGCCGCGCCATCGAGATGTACAAGGACGAAGGGCCGCCCGGCGAACTGGCGGAGCGGTTTCGCTTCACAGGCCGGAGCGGGACGCATGCCGTGGGGCATACGCGGATGGCGACCGAGTCCGCCGTCTCGCCGGCTCATGCGCACCCCTACACGGCTGGTGAAGATTTTTGTCTCGTGCACAACGGGTCGCTGTCCAATCCGTACAGCGTCCGCCGCAAGCTGGAGCGGCGGGGGATCACCTTTGAAACCGACAATGACACCGAAGCCGGGTGCCGGTTCCTGGAATGGCGGATGCGCGAAGGCGACACGCTCGAACAGGCCATCGAGACATCCTTCAGCGAGTTGGACGGCTTTTTCACGTTCCTGATGGCGACTGCGGACCGGATGGTGCTGGTGCGGGACGCCTTCGCCTGCAAACCGGCCGTCGTGGCAGAAACCGACGCTTACGTCGCCGTCGCCTCCGAGTTCCGTTCCCTCGCCCCTCTTCCCGGCATCAAATCGGCCCGCGTGTTTGAACCCGCACCGCAGCAGATCTACTCATGGACCGTGTGAAGCAACTCGATCTGTCGCAACTGAGCGTCCGCGAGGCCAATCAGTATCTGCACCAAGAGCTGCCCGGCAGCGGCATCGGGTGTGTCGAGATTCTCAATCCGGACGGCAGTCACAGTATCGCTGCCGGTTTGGACTGCGACGCGCAGATCGACATTCGCGGGCACGCCGGCTACTTCATCGCGGGCATGAACCAACGCGCATCGGTGACCGTTCACGGCAACGTCGGCTGGAGCGTGGGGGAAAACATCATGTCCGGAACGGTCCGCGTGAAAGGGCATGCTTCCGAATCCGCTGGAGCGTCCGGGCGGGGAGGATTGGTCGTCATCGAGGGGGACGCGTCCTCGCGGTGCGGCATCTCGATGAAAGGCTGCGACATCGTAGTCGGCGGCAGCGTGGGCCATTTCTCCGCCTTCATGGCGCAGGCCGGCACCCTTGTGGTGTGCGGCGATGCGGGTCCCAATCTGGGCGACTCTTTGTACGAGGCGACGATTTATGTCCGCGGCCGCGTCCACAGCCTGGGAGCCGACGCACAGGAGGAACCGATGCAGCCGGCGGACCGGGATCGCGTCTCCCGGTTGCTCGCCGCCGCCGAGATCGGCTGCGACGCCGGAGAGTTCCACCGCATCGCCTCGGCTCGCACCCTGTACCATTGGAACGCCGATGCCCGCCAGGAGTACTGAATAACCCACTTGATATTCTTACTCTTAATCTGGCTCATCATCTTAATCCCTTTCGAAAGATCGAGGATTCAGATTGAGGACACGGCAATCGCACGTCGAAACGTGATAAAACGACGCTCAAACCGTCGTTTGGAAGTGAAACGCGTTGGATGTTACTTCGTTGATTGGAAATCGTCACATCACCCCAAGTGACGAGGTCAGACTTTGGAGTCAATTTCGAGCGAATCGTGCGGGTGACAAAGTGAAGTAGGGTGGGTGTAGCAACGCGAAACCCACCGTCAAGGCGGTGGGTTCCACTTCGTTGCACCCACCCTACTCACTGGTCAGCCAGGTAGGTCCGGCTGTGCCGGACGCAACTCGGATTGAATGTCGAATGTGAGCCGTCGTCCAGCGAAGCTGGATCGACTTGGCTGGGAGGCAGCAATGCCTCTTTGCGGGTTCGAATCCCGCCTCGTTGTTCGTTTTCAACGTGCCGATAAGAGACTGTGATGGACACTGTTTACATCGAGACTTCGATTGTCAGCTATGCGTCGGCGCGGCCAAGCCGCGACATCGCGACTGCTGCGCTGCAACAACAGGCACGTGACTGGTGGCAAAGGGAGCGACCGGCATTCGATCTCGTCACCTCGCAGTTGACACTTGACGAGGCGTCGGCAGGCGACGCCGGCGCAGCAGTGAAGTAGGGTGGGTGTAGCAACGCGAAGCCCACCGTCAAGGCGGTGGGTTCCACTTCGTTGCACCCACCCTACTCACTGGTCAGTGGCGAGATCGGTCAGGTTGGAACTCAGTTCGACGGACTCGGCCACGTCGGTGTTCGCATTGATGGCGAAGACTATTTCTACAACGGCAACAAGCTGTCTGAGTTCGGTGACCCCTACGGATTGAAGAAGCT
>JAJDEI010000240.1 GCA_029259845.1 Planctomycetaceae bacterium
CGTGGAGACGCTGCTGAGCGTGATCGAAACCTGTCGCCAGCAGAACCGTAACGTCTTCACCTTCGTCACCGACGCCGTCAAAGCCCACTTCGCCAGCCAACCACCCCCCACCCTGCTATCCGGGGTGTGAACGGTTACCTCGGCGGGTCGTCGGAGCCGTACGTGAGCAAACCACTCCGAGAGCAGGCGGTCATCCCGGAATTTCGCGGGAATAAAAAAGACAAGGCTGGGTGGGACACCCTCTGTAAGATTCTCGAAGCAGTCCAGGCACGTACCGAGGGATACGGATCGACGCATGTCTTGGATGTGGTGCTGCATGCAATCGCGAAACGGCTTGAGACGGTGCGGATCGCCTACCCCACTCCGAATCGGGTCAGTCTTGGAGACGCGACTCACTTGGTCGATGAGTTCCTTGGCGAAAAATCAGGTGGCGTTCGATTCGAGGCGGTTGTTGCAGCGCTTTTTGAAACGATCGGCCAGAAATTTCGACTCTTTGACAAGGTTCGTTGCTCCCAGGTCAACGCCGCCGACCAACGCGCTGGAACTGTGGCGGACGTCGAATGTCTTGATGTCGATGGGAAAGTCGTCATCGCAGTCGAAGCGAAGGACCGCGAGGTCACCGTACGCCAAGTGGAGGACAAGCTTTCACTCATGCGAGAGCAGCAGATTCGCGAGGCATTCTTCCTCTCCTCCATTGGGAAGCAGACGCAAGACGAAACTCGCTTGGATGAGCTGATTGAGAAAGAATTCAACAGCGGTCAGAACATTTACGTTCTGCGGATGGATCGGTTTCTCGATTCGATGTTGTCGTTGTTCGGCGAAGTTGGCAGAACGCAGTTTCTCCACGCTGTCGGTGTGCAACTTGACACATATGGTCGGCTTGTCGATCGTCAGGCGTGGGCGGAGTTGCTACGCGCCGTATGATGCGGACTCATCCGATTGCCCGTGGCCCGATTGGTCCGCGACGACGACTCGGTTGCGGCCGCCGCGTTTGGCTTCGTACATGGCTTTGTCGGCGGCTGCGATCAATCGCTCGCCGAACTTGTCAACCACGGAAATGGGACGGCCCATCGCTGCCCCCACACTGATGGTGATGGGGATCGCCGTGCCTTCATACACAATCCCCATCTGCTCGACCTGGGTGCGAAGCCGTTCGCCCAGGTGGGCCAGATCGTCACGGCGGGGGTCGGTGACCATTACGACGAACTCTTCGCCGCCGTACCGGGCCACGATGTCGGTCGACCGGGTTGCCCACTTGAGCGCCTCGGCCACCTGGCGAAGCACCTCGTCGCCCGCCATATGGCCGTGCGTATCATTGACGGCTTTGAAGTGGTCCACGTCGATAAAGACAAGGCCGATTGTCTGGGAGGCGGCGATCATCGCTGCCACTTGCTCGTCGAAACGGTCGTCGAAGTACCCCCGGTTGTAAGTGCCGGTCAGCGAGTCGGTCGAGGCGCGTCGCATCAGACGGTCGATTCGCTTCAGCAGGCATTGTCTCTCCTCGACGGCTGCCTCACTGGGAGCTTCCTGCCGCTGCTGCTCCATGGCCTGCTCGACGGCCAGACGCGCAAGATGCTGCATGGCGAGGGTCGTCAGCTCCATCGGCGATGCGAGCGAGGAACACTGCACCTGGAACAGATGGGAAACGGCGTCCAACCGCTCGCGGACCGCTTCGAGCAGAGCCGTGACGTCTTCTTCGGTCGCCCCAAAGCCTTCCTCCATGACGTGCACAATCCGGATCAGCGACTCCCCCTGGCAATTGCGGCAGAAATACGAGCCGACGGCCGAGGCGGTCGCAATGGCGACGAACAATTGCTGATGCGGGACGCCCTGGTCGGGGAGCGCTTCCAACTGCTCGACCATGCGAAACTGATTCGCGGCCGCATCGACCCAGCGTTGCGGAAGATTCCACTCACGGAGGAGGTCCGCCGACAAGTCGACGGTGGTCGTCTCCAGTAGCCGTTCTTCGGCTTCGTGCAGATTGGTCTTTTGGGCCTCCGCGTGAGCCATCACTTCGTCGTACTTCTCGGCATCCTGGTTGATGAGCGCCAGCCGGCCAATGCTCGACAGCAACCCCGCCACGAACCATTCCCCCGCCTTTGGCTTGGCGTATTTGAGGGCGATGCACTCGGCAGCGATAGCCTGAACAATGGCCTGCAGCCAATACCGGCTGAACAGGTCGGCGGTCCCCTGCGAGGGCATCGACTTCTCGGCGAGTGAGAAGCTCAGCACCAAGGGGGTCACGATGGCCTTACCGAGCAGCGAGACCGCCTGTTTCAGGTCGGCGACTTCGCGTCCGATGCCATAGGCGGGCGAGTTGGCCGCCTTGACGATCTTGGCCGTGAGCGCGGGGTCGCTCTGGAGCAGCTCAACGATCTCCCGCATCGCGACGTCCGGATTGTCATACAACTCCAGAAGTTGGATCGCGACGGAGGGTATTGTCGGGACCGATGTCGTCGAAGATGCTTGCATGGGGAGAACGACCGGATCGAACAGATTCAGAGGGGGGCATGACTCTTTGCCAGGATTGGCAAAGCACACTGCGAGAATCATGCCACCTGTCGAGATGGAGGCTGGCAAAAAATGAGTGATATCGCACAATTGTGATGTTTTTTCACAGCGCAGTCGGATTTTTTCAACTTTCTGAGAAGCGACTGTTTCAAAACGCATCATGTCAGCGCTGGTCGAACGCCAGATTAGTCGCGTCGGCCCCGCGAATTCGGTCTGGAAACAGCAACAGCGTGCTCCACAACACCAAAATGAGAATTGCAAATCTTTCATTCCCATGGGACGCCCTGAGCCGGCGTTCATTCGCCGGCGGGATTCGTGCCTGAACAACAACGCGGATTTTCGTACCACACAACATTGCGGCTGTTTTGCCCGGCGATGAGCAGGTCGATGTCGCCGTCGTTGTCCATGTCCACCGCGCGGATGTCGTAGGCCGCCTGGTCGCGGGCGACGACGTTTGTCGTAAAGTTGCCCCGCCCGTCATTTTCAAACCATGCGGCGATTTTGCTGTCGTAGGCGCAGGTGGCAGCGTCGATGTCGCCGTCGCTGTCCATGTCGAGCACTTGCAGGCAGTGTGGGGAACGGAGCTCCGTGTTGATGTCATGGATGTCCCAGGTCGGGTTTTCAAACCAAATCAGTCCCTGCCCGTGCCCGCGCGACGCCAACAAGTCCACTTTGCCGTCGCCGTTAAGATCCGCCTGCTGAATGTTGGTCGCGCCGGGATGTCTGCCGGGGAGGGGATGCTTTTTGAATGGGTGTGTTGGGTCCTGCGGCGCTTCCCACCAGGCGAACCACTCACCGAGGCCGGACTTGTCCTGCTCGCCGCCCTTGGCCGCCAGGGCGATGTCCGGACGGCCGTCGCCGTTGATGTCTCCGTAGCCGAGGTAATGGCTGAGACCGGGTGCGTCACCCGCTGCGAACAGGTTTCTCTGCCAGCGGTCCGCGCGGCGTGGATGCTCCGGCACCTTGAGCCAGGCGGCCGAGTTGGGGAATTCGCCGACCGTCTGAGCGCTGTTCGCGAACAGGTCGGGATAGCCGTCCCGATCGACGTCCCCCTTGAGCACACCGTGGATGCCGTTCAATTGGTCGTCGACGATCCGGGCTTTCCACAAGCCGGCGGCCGGGTCGTCGGGACATTCCAACCACACGATGAGCCCCGGTGAGTAGCGGGCGCCGATGAAGTCCGGATCGCCGTCCCGGTCAACATCGAACGTTTCGCCATGAATGAAATCGTAGCCCGGGGTTTCGTCGATGATCAATTCCTTCCAGTCCGGTGCCACAAACAGCCGCGTCTTCCCGTCACTGTTGCTGATCACGTCGGGCCGGCCGTCTCCCGTGAAGTCGGCTGCGACAGCAACCGTGTTGGGCATGCCTTCTTGAATGATGTGCTTATTCCACAGCTCCTCGCCGGTGAGCGGGGAGCACGACAGCAGCAGGCCAAGCAGGGACAGGAGGACACGGCGCTTCGCGAGAAACGTCACGCCGAATCGTGAAGTGTCGATGCAATCACCGTTCATGGCAGCCGTCCTCTCGGGGGTTGTGTCAAACATCACAGCTTTCCGCTCTGCATGTTGCCACAATCGGCCGTCCACCGGAAGTCGCTGGTGTCTGTTTCCGGCGTACTTTCAATGGCATTGAGCGGGCGCCCACGACCGGCCATACTCATCGTCCGGGCAATCGTTGTTCGCTGCACACACATTCAGAGCGTGTCTTCAAATTCACTCTTCGGGCCGCCAACGGGAGGGTGAAGCTCCTGCTGAGCCGCATTTGACGGGGCGTTCACCGATGCGCGGCTCAGCAGGAGCCTCGCCCTCCCAGTTTGAAGACATGCTCTCAGAAGGCTTGGTCCACCCCATGAAATCTCACACCGAATACCTCGCCTTCAACATTCCGGCACGGGTGGGGTTTGTGAATATCACGCCGCAGGTCAAAGCCGCCGTCACGAAGAGCGGCATCGAGGAGGGCCTGGTGCTGGTGAATGCGATGCACATCACCGCCAGTGTGTTCATCAATGATGATGAACCGGGGTTGCACGCAGACTACAAGAAATGGCTGGAAGAGCTCGCCCCGTTCGACGCCTCTCCTCAAAGGTACATGCACAACCGGACGGGCGAAGACAACGCCGATGCCCACATGAAAAGGCAGATCATGGGACGGGAAGTAGTCGTCGCCGTGACTGAAGGTAAACTCGACTTCGGCCCCTGGGAGCAAATCTTCTACGGCGAATTCGACGGACGGCGGGCGAAACGCGTGCTGGTCAAGGTCATCGGCGAGTGACGCCGGTGCCCGGATTGCCGAGCAGTGAGGCTCGGATTGAGGATTTGATAAACCGAAGTGACGTGGAACCATGAGTGGCGACATGAATCAATTGATCCGGCACGAGCGGGACGACGACGTCTCAGCGATCCAGGACGTCAATCGGGCGGCCTTTGGAGGAGACGAAGAGGCCCGGCTCGTGGACGCGCTGCGCGACGCCGGGGATGTTTGTCTTTCTCTGGTCGCGGTGAGGAACACGCGAGTCATCGGGCACATTCTGTTCAGCCGAATGTGGATCGACAGCGATGGACAGACGACCGATGCGCTCGCACTTGCTCCGCTGGCGGTCGTGCCGGAGCACCAGCGGCAGGGCGTTGGCAGCGCGCTGGTCCAGCGGGGGCTTGCGTTGTGTGCCGAGGAAGGGCACCGCGCCGTGCTCGTCGTGGGGCACCCGAAGTACTATCCCCGGTTCGGCTTCTTGCATGAACCGGCCAGCCGTCTTGAAAGTCCCTATCAGGGCGATGCCTTCATGGCGCTCGAACTGGCCCCCGGGGCGCTCTTGGGCGTAACCGGCACGGTTCGCTACCCGCCTCCTTTCTCGGAACTGTGACGCTACCCGCCCCCTCCGTCGCCAGCGTTGACTCAAAACTGCAAGCGAGGAGATGATATGATGTGTCGGGCGCGGACGCAGCGTCTCTGAGTGAACCGGATGAGTCGTTTCACGGTGATCACGTGGTGATGAAACTAATCTTCGACGGCGGGATTGTGACGACCGTTGCAGCAGCCACTCTGGTTCTGGCGGCCTGTCTCGGCGGGTGTGCGCGCGATCCGGAACCGCCCGTTGCGGAAGAGGCCGTCCACACAAGAGCGACGCCCCCGGAGAATGGTGTCCGTGAGGTGCTGGAACAGATCGAAACGTTGGACGAGACGGTCTGGAAACAGGAGCGGCTTGCGCAGGAGTACGAGCAGACGTTCGTCGCACTGTGGGACCGCCTGCGACCTGCTGAGGACAAGTTCGAGCCGCTGGCTGAGTTTCCGTTCGAGGCAATCTCGCTCGGCAAGCCGGGCGGGACGAGCGCGCGAGAGGATGGCGTGACGGTGCGGAACTTCGTCCCCGGCGGGCAGACTCTCGACCCGGCACAGTGGCGGGAGTTCTTGAAATCGTTTCAGGATCAGGGCTTCGAGATCGTCGAAACCGAATGGCATCACAGCCACTTCGACGCAGAGCCGTTGCAGCCGGTGCGTTCCACGATTTCGTTCAAGATCAACGCCCGGCATCCGGAGACGGCCACCCGTTATGTGGTGCGGGGCGATCTGAAGGTGTTATGGTCGGACCAGTCGGACGAAGAGGGGCATCATCGGGCAGCCGCCTTGGACGCCGGGACGTTCACCATCCTCGAACATACCGGGCCGCCGCGATTTGAGGCGGTGCTGAAGCTGGATCCCCGCGACGGTGATCCGCCCCGGGGCGTCACGAGCACGCTCCTTTACGATTTGAATCACGACGGGCTGCCGGAGCTGGTCCTGCCGGGCCAGAATCGCGTGTTCTGGAACCGGGGCGACTTCCAGTTCGAGCCGGAGGTGCTTTGCGAGGAGCTTCGGGTCGGCGGACTGGCGACGCTGATCGCCGATCTGACCGGCGACGGAATCCCCGATCTACTGACGACTCCGCCCGGCCGAGGGCTGTACCTGGTCCCTGGAAACTCCGAAGGACGGTTTACCAAGCCGGCCCGTTTGATTCTCGCCGCCCCTTCCGAAGACCTGAAGATGCCCATGACCCTCACCGCCGGAGACATCGACGCGGACGGAGACCTCGATGTCTGGCTCGGACAGTGGATGGACCCCTACACCCGGGCGGGCGGCAAGATGCCGGCGAAGTACTACGATGCCAATGATTCGCACCCGTCGTTCCTGCTGGTGAACGACGGCCAGGGGCACTTTGCCGATGCGACGGGGGCGATGGGACTGGGGGCGAAGCGGCGGCGGCGGACGTTCAGCGCCTCTTTCGCCGACCTGGACGAAGATCGCGATCTGGACCTTGTCGTCGTCAGCGATTTCGCCGGCGTGGACGTCTATCTCAACGACGGCAGCGGCCATTTTGCCGATGTCACCGATCAGGTGATCGACGAAACCTACAACTTCGGCATGTCGCTCACCCTGGCCGATTTCAACCTCGACCGCCGGTTGGATTTTCTGGTGGTCGGAATGAGCTCCACGACGGCCCGTCGCCTGGACGGCATGGGACTGGCGCCGTCGTTTCGCAAGGATGTGACCGCCGCGCGGGGAAAAATGGGGTACGGCAACCGGCTGTATCTCGGAGGCGACGGCAAGTTCACACAAGCACCGTTTAACGACCACATCGCCCGTTCGGGGTGGTCGTGGGGCTCCACGGCGCTCGACTTCGACAACGACGGCGATCAGGATGTCTACGTCGCCAATGGCTTCTGGTCGGGGGACTCCGCCAAGGACTACTGCACGCGGTTCTGGTGCCACGATATTTACCTCGGCGGCGATGAAACGAAGCCGGCGGCGACCAGCTACTTCGACCAACTCTCCATCTTTCCCGAATGGTCCTGGAACCCGTTTGAGAAGAACTGTCTGTTCATCAACGAATCAGGCCGCGATTTCTTCGAAGCGGGGTTCCTGATGGACGTGGCGATGAACATTGACGCGCGTCAAGTTGTCAGCGGAGACTTGAACGCGGACGGCCACGTGGACCTCATCGTTGGCCAAGTCGTGCTCGCGCAGGAGCCCCACAGGAGCTACGTGCACGTCCTGCGAAACCTCGGCTCGCTCGAAGGCGAACGAAACTGGATTGGCGTGCATCTCGACGACCGGACGCCCGGCGTGTCGCCAATCGGTGCGGTCGTTCGCGTCAAATCGCCAGAGGAGACGCAAACCGCCTACGTCGTCACCGGCGATGCCTATCTGGCGCAGCACTCCCTGACCCGGCACTTTGGACTGGGATCGCAAGATAGCGTCGACACCATCGAAGTCCAATGGCCGAACGGCACCCTGACCCGCCTCGACCGCCCCGAGATCAACACCTATCACACGGTTCGCCCGGGGGGTGAGTAGGACGAGCGTTTTGCCTCGCGCTGCAGTGGGCGCGAGAGTTCAGTGGTTGGAGCTCAACCTTGAGTGCGGCGCCGTCTTTTGTGTCTCGGTATCCGCAGTGGCGGAGATCGTTGCGGCATTCGGCTTCGGGAAACTGATCGGGAACGCGGTCTCGCAGGTTTCCGCTTTGACCGGTCTCTCGCCGCTGCTGCTTGACCTGCCTGGCCCGCAATTGAGAGACGTCAACTTGCAGCGCGATTCGCTGCGTCCCCCCGCCCGCTCTGAATCAACCGGCCCCAAGCGGCCTCACCAGTCCAAAGGGCATCAAACTTGGCGAGGCGCCGCATTACGGCGTGACGTTCGACTGCACGTCGACGCCTGAGGTTTCGGCGAGTGCGAGGGCTGATTCCAACGTCGGGCCGATGTTGTTGGTGGCGAGGAGGTTGCCGATTCCGGTGCCGGTGAAACGGACGGCGTGCCGGCTCTTTCGTTCGGCGCGCGTGTCGTGAATCGTGCAGCCGGTGACGCTGACATCGCTGCAGTTGGCCGCGTCGAGGCCGCAGGGGACGCCGTCTGAAAGCTGGCAACCGGAGATGTTGATGCGCTGGCAGTCCGACAGTTCGAGTAGGGAGGCGCCCGACTCCTGTCCGCTTTCGTGCTCGTCGTGAATGGTGCAGCCGGTGAGGGCGATGTCGTGGGAACGTTCGATGCGGACGCCGGTCCCTTTTTTCGGGGTGTGCCGGCGGAAAACGTTGCCGCTCAGGTTGAGGTGATGCGAATCCTCGATCAACAGGTTGCGATGTGAGCAGGAGTAGATGCAGTTGCCGGTAATCGTCATCCCGCGGCAGTGCGTGAGGTGCACGTTGGTCTCCTGGCTGCCGATGATGTTGCCGGTGATGGCCCACAAATGCGGCGTGAGGTCTTTGCCGCCGGGCGTTTCGCGGATGCGGATGTTGCAGCCGCCGGGGGACGACGTTGCCTGGATGGTGTTGGACGCAATGGTCACCTCACACACGCTGGCACCGGGCTCGGAGGTGTCGACGAAGATTTCGGCGGTCGGTTCGGGGTCGGTGCCGTGCTCGGCATGGTTGTTGTATTCGATGTCGTTGCCGGTGATCTGCAGGTTGCGGACCTCGGAGCGTTCGATGCGGATGCCGCCCAGCCGGTTGTAGCTGATGTGGCTGCCGGCGATGTTGATCTGATGCAGGTTCACGCTGTCCAGAAAGATGCCCACACCCGTGTTGTGGTACACGTGGCAGTGGCTGATGAGCACGTTGCGGTTTCGCTGGACGAGATGAATCCCGTGCCGGCAGCGGCGAATGAGGACGCCTTCGAAGACCGACTGCATCGTCTGCACGAGTTCGATGCCGTCCGCTTCGGGATGGGCGCCTTCGATGTCGATGTTTTTGATCGTGGGAAGCCGCTGTGTCGGAAACACGTTGCCCGTCACGGACGAGGGATTGCCGGTGCCGCCGTGCGTGCCGACCAACCGCAGCGCCGGACCGGGACCGGCCATGAGGAGGCCGGCTGTGCCGCTGGTGCCGTCGATGCCGCAGGGGCCGACATCGGCGAGCGGGACTTCAATCGTCTGGGAGATGCGATATGTCCCCGGCGGGAAGTGCAGCACGCCATCGCCATCACGCAGGGCGTGCCGAATGGCCTGGGTGTCATCTGTCGTGCCATCGCCCGCTGCACCAAAGCGTCGTACGTTGCTCATTGCGTTGGCCTTGTCTGCTGATGGAAACGGACCACGGATTTCACGGATGGGCACGGATCACAGGCGAAAAGTCGAACCCCAATCCCTGAGATTCGTGACTTCCGTGGTTCCTCTTACTTCCGGCGGTCGAAGTGAAACGGTTCGTCGGCATCATTGGTGACGGTCACCTTGAGGGGCGGCGCGATGCCGCCCTGGTCGACTTGCACGCGGAGGATGTTCTTTGCGGCGAACGGGCGGTCCTTCAACCAACGGTGTCCGTCGCCGTGGAGGTAGAGAATCGGCTTGCCCCACTCGGTCGCCAATGTCGAAAGAGGGTTGAAATAACCGTTGTGATCCGGACGCGGGTGAGCGTGTCCGAAAATGACCGCTGCATGGACATGGTTGCCGAACCGGCCGAAATTGCGTCGCGTCCAATCGATGTTTTGGGCGAGCCGCGTGCGCCATTCGTCGGCGTCGTGCAACGCGCCGCCGACGAGATTCAGCCCGATGAACAGCACGCCTTCGTGCACGAATGAGAAGTTTTCCTCACGTTCCAACTGACGAAAGACCGGCAGTTGGTGATGCCAACGTTCGTCGAAACGCGCGAAGTATTCTTGCCAGTAGGCCCAACCGGCAGCGGGGTCGGTGCAGTCGTTCCACTCGTTGTCGCCGGGGATGATGAACATCGGCAGCGGCGATTGGCCGAGCATGCCGGAGACCTTCCGGTAGACCGCTTCATCGCACGGGGCGCTGCCCGGCTTGATGTCGCCCACATGGACGGCAAACAATCCGTCGTGCGGCAGTTGGGCGATTTGCCGGGGCAGCAACTGGTCGTCAGCAGGGGAATAGGGAACATCTCCCATGGCGTAGAAGACGACCGCGTTCGCGGGAGTATCCCCGGGTTGGGTCTCTTGAGATTGGGTGAACCGGCACGCGGCGACCAGGCAAACAAGCGTGAAGGGCAGCAGCCGTGTGAAGAATCTGCGTTGCATGGGGATGGGGAAATCCGAGGATGGTGATTCGTGGAGACATGCGATCGTAGCACGAATTCGCGCCGCCCGCCCATCCATCAGCCGAATCCCGGACCCCGGCTCTGATTCTCATCGAGGGGAACGGCACTCACTTCGATCCTCGTCCTCGAGCTCTCGTTCCCAAACTCTGTTTGGGAACCCACTTTCGCGAAACTCCGTTTCGCGCGTCGCAGGATGCCTGCAAGAACGAAGCGTCCGGGGCCTGCGGAGGTCATGCGCCGGTCGGCTGCGACGTGATGCGGGCGATCTCTTCCTCGTGCGCCCGCAGTTCTTCGGTCCTCTTCAGGAGGACGTCGGCCAATCGCTCGAAACCCTCGGCTGACTCGGCGAGTTGCTGGCACTCGTCCCAGAACCCTCGGGCATCTTTGCTTTGATTGACGGACCGGGTCAGCTCCAGCAGATCGTCTTCGAGATCGGTTTGCAGCAACTGGAAAACGGCAGTCGCTGCCCGTTGCGCGTCCTTGGCCTTGGCGTACACCGCAGCCCGGTCGTCGAACCGCTCCTTGTCCGTCATCAGACGGGCGGACGGGCTGTCCCCCGCTTTCTTGACCTGGGACATGTCGACGAGCCGGCCAAACGGACTGATGGCGTTCTTGGCCTTTTGTTTGGCTCCCTGGGCTCTCTCCAGGCCCCTCAGGGCGCGCTCGAAGTCCGGGCGGATGTCCAGCGCGCGACGATAGTGCAGGATGGCTTGGTCTGCATTTCCCATTTCGACGAACACATTCGCCAGGTTCTGATACGCCTCCGCCATTTCCGGATTGAGGCGGATCGCCTCCTTGTACGCGGAGACCGCCATGCTCAGCTGGTTCAGTCCGCGGTGTGCGAGTCCGAGATTGTAGTATGCCTCAGCGCACTTACGGTCTTTCGAGAGCGCCTTGCGGAGCGTCTGCACGGCTGCCGGGAAGTCCTGCTTGCGATTCTGCACGGCTCCCAAGTTGACGAGCACATGCGACCGTTTGGGTTCGATCTGGGAAATCCGCCGAAAGTGCTCAATCGCCAGATCGTAATCGTGGGACAGAAATGCCGCTTTGGCCAATCCCTCGTGCGCGGCCACCTGACGCCCGTCGGTTTCCAGGACTTGGCGGTAGAGCTCGATCGCCTGCGCGTATTCGCGCTGACGGACGCACTCTTTCGCTTGACCAAGCCGTCCGTCAAGTTCAGCGGAGGTCGTCATGAAGATTCTGTCTCAAGCTGCGCGGGCCGTATCGATGGGGGTGCGTGCTGAATCACATGCATCCATTCTCACTCAATTGAATCTGGCGGCTGCGGGCGGTGCGGGAAATGGTGACTTTCCCTTCACGGGCCAGCCAGCCGACTCCCTGCATGACCGCATCGCGCGGGGCGTCGACCTCGCGAGTGAGCTGCGTCATGGTCACGGCTCCCCGGTCGTTAAGATAGTTCCAAATTCGACCAGCCACGCTGCCGATCACATTCACATCCTCGCTGGGCGGTGCAATCATCCCGACGACTCCGGTCCGTGTCGATTCCTTGTGAACGAGGCCCCGGCCGGGGACCCCGGAACTGGTCGCCAGTATACCTCATGAGACCCACTTCTGGCAAAGTCTTACCGGAAAGGGAAGAGAATCGGGTGCACGCGCGGATTTCGGTGTCACTGCCTGGCTGTCCGCGTTCGACGTCGAAAACGGCTTTTGCACTGCTTCGGACGGACAAGCAGTGCCGGTGAGCAGATGAAAACCGCCCGTGTCCGACCGAAGCAGTGGCACGACTTGGCCCAGATTCGCAATCAAAACCGATTGCACCCACGATAATCCGCTTATGCGCCCGATCATCACAGCGGGTGCAGTCAGTTCTTGTTGCAAGGCTGCGTCAGCGGAGAAGTCGGGGTCAGGCACCAATTCGCGGCGCCGCGAACTTGAGGTGTTCGTCAACGCCGCTCTCCCACGAAACGGTGCCTGACCCCAGCGTGTAACAATCCGTTCCTGCACC
>JAJDEI010000025.1 GCA_029259845.1 Planctomycetaceae bacterium
GAAGCTGGGCAACCTCGTCACCCGAAGCGTCAGCGAGGGACGAATCGCTCACTCACGTTCGCTTCCTCGCTGACGCTTCGGGTGACCATTGAGCTTGTCCCGGTCGGTCTTCTCCCAAGTGAAACTTTGAATGGCCCTGGGCTCACCTTGTCGGCGCTGTTCGCCTGCCCCCGGCTGCTTTAGACTGAAGGCCGCCCAACGAATCCCCTGTAAAGCGTTTGCCTGTTTGAGGACACCATGAGAGACAACTTGAGCAGCTTTTCCTTCACGAAAGCTTTGGGAGCCGTGCTCGTGCTCCTGGGTGGCGTCGGGCCGGCCCTCCGGGGTGCTGAGCGGCCCCCCAACTTCGTCATCATTTATGCGGACGATCTGGGCTATGGGGACCTGGGTTGCTTCGGACATCCGACGATCCGCACGCCGCACCTGGACCGCATGGCGGACGAAGGGCTCCGTTTCACGCAGTTCTACTCGGCGTCCAGCGTCTGCACACCGAGCCGCGCGGCTCTGATGACCGGACGGCTTCCCATTCGTAGCGGCATGTGCAGCGACAAACGCCGCGTGCTGTTCCCCGACTCGGGCGGCGGCATCCCGGCGTCGGAAATCACCCTCCCGGAAGCGCTCAAGACGAGGGGTTATGCAACCGGCTGCTTTGGAAAATGGCACCTCGGACACCTCCCGCCGTTCCTCCCGACCAGCAACGGGTTCGACACCTATTACGGCATCCCCTACTCAAACGACATGGACCGCATTGCCGGTGCCGGTCCCAAAGGACGGGCCATCTTCTGGGAGCCAAGAACCGAATACTGGAACGTGCCGTTGATGCGGGATACCGAAGTTATCGAACGGCCAACCGATCAAACGACCATCACCCGCCGTTACACGGAACAGGCCGTCTCGTTCATCCACGAACATCGGGACGACCCGTTCCTCGTCTATCTTCCGCACAGCATGGTGCACGTGCCGTTGTTTCGGTCCGCCTCGTTCGAGGGCATCAGTGCCCGCGGCCTGTACGGCGACTGTGTCGAAGAGGTCGATTGGTCCGTCGGGCAAGTGTTGCAGACATTGCGAGATCTCAAACTGGACCGGCAAACCCTCGTGTTCTTTTCCAGCGACAACGGCCCGTGGTTGCCGTTCCGTGATCACGGCGGGACAGCCGGCCTGTTGCGCGACGGCAAAGGCACGACGTTCGAAGGAGGCATGCGCGAGCCGACAATCGCCTGGTGGCCCGGCCGCATCACTGCCCCGGGGCGAGTGACCCTTGAACTCGGCAGCACGATGGACATCTTCACCACCTGCCTGACGCTCGCCGGCGTCGATGTCCCCGCCGACCGCGTGACCGACGGCGTCGACCTCTCACCGGTCCTGTTCGACAATGGACCGTCAAATCGCAAGTTTGTCCTGTATTATCGTGGCACGCAGTTGATGGCCGCGCGGCTCGGACCCTGGAAGGCCCACTTCTTCACCCAAAGCTCTTACCAGAAGGACTCCCGAGAACGGCACGAGCACACCCCGCCGCTGCTGTATCACCTGGGACACGACCCGAGTGAACGATTCAACGTCAACGACGAACACCCGGAGGTGCTCGTGCAGATCGACGCCCTCGTCACAGAGCACCGGCAGCACCTCGTCGCCCCCCCGTCTCAGTTGGAAATCCCGCTCAAAACGGACGGTGACTAACCGAGTTTGGCCACCCATCAAGTTTAGCGGCACGTTTGGAATATGCCGCTAAACTCGATGGCACACTCACTTACGATGCACGCACTATTGCCGAACCACGCCCGCTTCCCCGGAGTTCGCCGGTCACGATGAGATTCCGATGGGTGAGAATGATGACGGGTGCGGTCGCGATGTGCTGCGCGGCCGTTGTCTGGCAAATTGCGGGACTGATGCAGGCTACGGATCATGCCAGCGTGCTGATGATTGCCGTGACCATCGCCGCAGGACTGGCCGGTGCGGGCGCCGGTCTGCTGGCGCTCGCGCCGCAGAGACTTCTGCAGTCGCTTGTCGGAGTTGCAGCGTCTTTGCTGGCGGCGATCCGATCAGTGGAGATCAACGATCACCGCCGGACCGGGCGGCTGTTGATGGCGTTCGGAGTGCTGACGTATGCCGTGCTGGTCGGACGTCTGTTATGGCAGCCGATCAATCGGCCGAATGACGATCAGGCGGCTTTTCTCAAAACGGCTGCCGAGGTCGCTGACTCTGGCGGTGCCGCGCATCTGATCGGCGAGTTGTACGGCGGACGTTTTTCGGAAGCGAACCGCCACCCGCTATACATCGCTCTGCTGGCGCTGCGGCCGACAGTCTTCTTCGGTCGCGGGCTGTCGGCTGCAGTGGGACTGGCGACGTTGTTGTTGCTCACCTGGCTCACGGCACGAACGCGAGGAACGTTCGTCGCCGGTATCTTCTGCATCTTGCTCGCGACGAACATGGCCTTCTGCCAGTTCTCGACACGGATCGTCTGTGACGTGCTGATGGTGTTGTGGGGCGGAGTGGTGTTCCTGCTGGCGTCTCGTGCCGTCGCGAAACGCGCATTTCTCAACGACCTGTCTGTCGGCGGATTGCTCGGACTCGCCTACCTGACGAAGGGCACGGGACTGCTGATGTTGGCCGGCATGATTCTCGCGGTGCTCCTGGGCCGCTTGCTGACATTGCTGACCCGACCCGTGGCGACGGGCCTCAAAACGGCTGTTCGCGACTCGAATCCGCACGACACACCCGTCACGCCCGGACGGCAACACCGGCAGACGGCAGGCGGGGTGGTGATTTCCGTCTTGCTCATCGCCACAGGCTGGGGCATCGTTGCGTCGCCGCTGTTGGTGCGAAACGTGCGGATGTACGGCACGCCGCTGTACAACGTCAACAGTTGGCTGCTGTTCGTCGACACGTTCGAACAACCGGTTCCCCTCTCGCAGCAGCAGACGGTCGCGGAGACCGCCCAGACCTACTGGCAGTCGCACACCCTGGGCGAGATGGTCCGGCGTGAGGTGTCCGGCATCGTGTGGGAAGCGTTCATCCTGCTGCGGATGCTGGGCCCCGTTCCGCTCGACGACAGCCGCGTGCTCTTCGGCCTGCCGCTCGCTCTGTGTGCGCTGATCGGCATGCTCGCCCGCCCCCGGAGAGAGCACCTCTTGCTGGGCGTGTGGACGGTCCTGTTCGTCGTCGTGTTCGCCTGGTACGTCCCCGTCGCAGCCGGCGAACGCTTCCTGCTGCCGCTGTTGGCGCCGCTTCTCGTTTGCGCCAGTGAGTTTCTCCCGAGGATCAAATCTCTGAAACCACGATGTATGACCACACTCAATGTATAGCACGCCCTTCCGGGGCAACGATGGTAGTAGTCGCAATCCGCTGAAGGAGTTAAGCTGGAACAGGCAGTACAAAAAAAGGAGGCGAGGCACATGAATTGCCGCGGCAATCGGATGTCGCCTGGGATTCTCTTGGTCGCGACTAGCATCGTCGCGTCTTTTCAGCTTCCCGTTCGAGGTGACACGCCATCTTCCGGACCGCGACAGAGAGACGCGGCTGTTGCCGAGTTGTCCAAGCAGCCCGAAGTGGTATGGAAGCTTTCGCCGCTGCCCGATCTGACCGGACGGGGTTTCGGGCCGCCGAACTTCGGAGGCATCCTCTCGCATGAGGGATTGCTTTTCACCACCGACCGTCTGGGATGGATCTATGCGATCGATGCTAAGGCGGGAAAAATCGCATGGGGCTACCGCAAAGACGATCACGGACGCTCTGCGGCTCCGACCATCGCCGGCGACATCGTTTACTTCGCAAACGACATGGGCGTTGTGGCGCTCTCCTGGAAGGACGGCATCGTACGGTGGCGACATCCGATCGAGCACGGTGCGTCGGAATCAGCGCCCGTCGTTGTGGACGATCGTCTCTTCATCGCCGCATACGATGGATTTGTCCACGCCCTCGATCTCGACGACGGCTCGGAAATCTGGAAGCTCGATATTGTTTCCGGGGCAGAATCGTCGGAACGAGCACGATTGGGAGACAAGCCGGCAAGACCCAAAATGCCGGTTACCGACGGGGAAACGATGTTTCTGCCGATTTTTGATCAGTCGCGGATGATTGCCATCGATCTTGAGACAGGTCAGCTCAAGTGGTCGCTTCACACGGAAGGTTGGATTGGTGCCCGACCTGTCTTGACTGACCGGTTCGTGATTGTCGGTAGCCAGGATCGCAAGCTCTACTGCGTCAACAAGCAGAACGGCGACGTTCGGTGGACGGACACTGTCTCGTCTCGCATCGAAGCCGGAGCAACCGTACATGAAGGATCGGTTTTCTTTGGCTCATGCGCGGGTGAGGTTGTCCGCACGGATGTGGAAACTGGCAACCGGAATTGGACATTCCAGTGCGATTTCTCTGCGGACAAGCGATCACCTATCTACTGCACGCCGCTTGTGACGGACAAACTGGTGTACCTTGCCAACATGGAAGGGCAAGTCTACGGCATCGATACCGAAGCCGGAACATTGCGTTGGAAGATGCGGCCCTTGCCCACTTCTGAGATCGTAAATGGACTGGCGACCGATGGAGAGCGATTGTTCTTCACGACACGTCCGCAAGGCGAGGAGGGTGAGAACGCAGTCATTGCGATTGGTTACGCCGAGCCATAGCAGCATCATTGTGGCATCGCGCCATCCACACACGACAGCACATGGACCGTCCGGCCTTCGCGGGCAGATTCGAGCCCGCGGAGCATGATTTCGGTGACGTGGCGGGCGGTGCGGGCGCTGGAGAGGGACGGTTGCTTGCCGGCGAGAATGCAGTCGATCCAGTGCTGATGCGAGTGCACGTCGGGCCAGGCGGACGTGTCGACCAGCGTTTCGCTGAGCGGCGCGTCTTCGTCGACCTGGGACGTTGGCCGGTAGTGGACGAGGTTTGACGTGAGGCTCGGGTTGACGAGCTTGCCCTCGGTGCCGTGGACGGAAAAGCCGTAGGTCCGCGCACCGTCGCACCAGCCGGTCTCCGCCGTTCCAAGGACGCCGCCGGCGAATTCCAGAATGAGCGATGCGGTGTCCTCCAGCGTGGTCGGTTTGGCGACTGTGCTCATGCGGCAGGTGACTTGCGACACCGAGCCGAGGATCGTGACCAGCGTGGCGATCGCGTACACGCCCATGTCAAACAGGGCCCCGACGTCCGCCTTTTCGGCGTCGAAAAACCACAACTCATCCTCCGGCTCTTCCTCCAGAATCTGCCCGATCGTCGCGTAGTACACTTCCGGTCCCCCGTGACTGAAGCGGGAATGAGCCGACGACACCTGTCCCAGCCGTCCCTCCGCGATCAGTTTGCGGGCCGCATGAATGTGGGGCCGCGCGACAAACGGCAACGCCAGAACCGTGCGGTCGCTGTTCTCCGCCGCCTGCACGAACTGCTCCGCTTCTTCCAGCGACGTGCTCAGCGGCTTCTGCATATGCACGTGTTTGCCCGCCTCGAGTGCCATCAGCCCGTACTTCACGTGCAACGGATGCGGCAGCGCGACGATGACCGCATCGAGATCCGGGTCGGCGATCACTTCGTCGTACGACTGCGTCCAGCGCGGCACGTCGAACTTCCCGCACAGCGTCTTCAGCCGCGATTCCCGCCGACCAGCGAGCACCACCACCTCGGCTTCCTTGACCGTCGCCATCTCCGGAAGATGCAACTTCGACGCAATGCCCCCGGCTCCAATCACTCCGACTTTCAGTTTGCTCATGGCTGGCGATTGCTCGTTAGGAATCGTTGAGGATGTGCTCCAGAAACGGAATCAACGGCGCCAATTCCTGCTGGATGACTTCCCACACGATTTCGAAATCGATCCGGTCGTATCCGTGAACGACGCGGTTTCGTGTTCCACGAATCTGCGGCCAGGGAATCTCCGGGTTGGCAGCTGTGACGTCGTCAGGGATTTGGCGGGCCGCTTCGCCAAGGACGGTGAGGTTCCACACGACGGCATCGAGCGTGCACTGGTCCGCCGCCAGTTCTTCTCGTGCCATGCCGGTGGTGTATGACTGAATCCGGTCAATGGCTTCCCGCATGTGCCGAACTCGGAACTTCCATTCCCGTGGCGTGGAAGACATCGACCGCCTCCTGGAGAATGATTGGTCTCAGCTCTTCGATGACCGATCGGCGCAGGACAAGATCGACCTTCTCGACCCCCAGCAACCGCTGCAGGTATTGTTCTGTGCCAATCAGGTGAAACAGTCCGACGGGCTGGCGAAACTCAATGAGCAGATCGACGTCACTGTTCTGGTCCGCCTCGCCGCGCGCGACGGACCCGAACACAGCGAGCGTGCCGACCGCATAGCGTGCCGACAGTTCGTCGCGATGTTGATTCAGCCGGTCTCGGAGTGTTTCAATCGTGATCATGATTGCCTGCCAGCTATCATAGCCTCTCTTTGCGGGCAATGCCCAGAACGATCGAGCGCAGTTTGTGCTCTGCGGCTGCTGCGGCTGCGACGACGTCGTCGCCGTCGGTTCGGATCGGGGCGTCGGGGAGGCAGATATTGGTCACCGTCGACAGGGCGAGCACGCGGAGGCCGAGTTGGCGGGCCACGAGGACTTCCGGGACAGTCGACATGCCGACGACGTCGCCGCCCAGTTTGCGGACGAACCGGTACTCGGCCCGTGTTTCGTAATTCGGTCCGGAGAGAGCGACGTAGACGCCGCGGTGGCAGACGAAGTTGTCCTGCCTCGCGATTCGTCGGGCATGTGCGATCAGTGAGGAATCATAAGGGCAGCCCCTATCGGGGAAGCGATCGCCGAGCTTCTCATTCGTCGGTCCCGTGAGGGGATTGATTCCCATCAGGTTAATGTGGTCCTCGACCGCCATCACGTCGCCCACTTGGTAGTTTGGATTCACCGCTCCAGCGGCATTGGAAACGACGAGCAGCCGCACACCCAGTGCGTGCATCACCCGCACCGGGAGCGTGATTTGCCAGGCGGGGTAACCCTCGTAAATATGAAACCGACCTTCCATCACCACCGTCGGAATGCCGCGCAGGCCCCCGCAGACGAGCTGCCCTGTGTGACCGGCGGCCGTCGATCGCGGGAATCCGGGAATGTCGTCGTACTTCAGCACCGCCTCATCGTCGATCTCACGGGCGAGATTGCCCGCCCCGGTGCCCAGGATGATGCCCATTCGCGGACAGGTCGTCCAACGCTCCACGACCCGCAACGCAGCCGCATCGACCTGCCGCAGAAGATGCCCGGCTGGTACAACGGACGGAGTACCGGCCAGGGCGGCGGGCAGAATGTTGGTCGGAGACGAAGGCATTTTTGACTCAAGGCAAGTGCGGGCCGTGAGCGGGCGGGCCAATGAATCTCGCCAAGATACGGGAGTCGAACGAAGGTGCCAACCCGTTTGAGGCTGTTCATCAGGGCGAACATGTTTTTTACGATGGGGGACTTGTCGATGGTTCGCCGTCGGCGTTGCCTCGGGGCTAACAGGAATCATGAATCGGCGTTAGCCCGGAGCCAACGGCGACGGCCGACGTCGGTGCGGCACCGCAACTTGAACGAAACGTTTGCCCTCTGGGCTGTTCATCATTGGCGTCTGATCGTGAGCGCGTCAGAATGGAGGTTGTCGCGGGGATGCAGGACGGGTGTTTCAGAAAACATCCCGTGTCTCGAATCCGCAAGGATGCGAAGGGCCTGATTGCAGCGGCTCATGTCGTCGAAATCCTTGAAGTCATGAGACACCGGGTGTTTCCACCGAAGAATTCATAGGCACGCCGGGTTGCAAACGTCGTTAAGAGCCAATTGAGTCATGGAAAACGCAGGCGGACCGATTCGGGAAGCGTCTTCATCGCCGGCGGCTGGTCGCAGTCGCATGCCGGGGGCGGTTACGCCGGAGTTGCTGGCGAAACTGTCCGGGCTCGGTGTCAAAGCACGCACAATCGTGGAGGGGTTTGTCGCCGGGTTGCATCGCAGTCCGCATCATGGATTCTCCGTCGAGTTTGCGGAGCACCGGGAGTACACGCCGGGGGACGACCTGCGGTACGTGGACTGGAAGGTGTTCGCCAAGAGCGACCGGTTCTTCCTCAAGCAGTTTGAGGAAGAGACAAACTTTGCCTGTCACGTGGTGCTGGATATCAGCGAGTCGATGCGGTATCGGTCCGAGTGGGCGGAGGTGACCAAACTGGAGTACGGGACGTATCTCGCCGCCGCGCTGGGGTTCCTCATTCTGCGGCAACAGGACGGTGTGGGACTGATGACGTTCGATGACTCGCTCTGTGATCGGCTGCGTCCATCGAGCCAATCGTCTCATCTGGAGCAATACCTCGCGGTCCTCGAACGTCTGGACGCATCAAGGGCGATGTCGGTGGAGGACCTGTCAGCCGTGTCGGACGAAAGCGGCTCTGACGTACGCGGTTCCGAGGAAGTCGAAGCCGGGTCGCTGGCACTCGTGCTGCGGGATGTTTCGCGGCACGTTCGCCGTCGGGGGCTGATCGTGTTGATCAGTGATTTGTTCGATGATCCGGACAGCGTGTTGCGTGGGCTGAAGCACCTGCGGCATCAGCGGCACGACGTGATTGTGCTGCAGGTAATCGACCGGGCCGAGCGGGAATTCCCGTTTGAGGAGCCGACGTTGTTTCACGGACTGGAGGGGACCGGCGAGCGGCGTCTCGAACCGCGCGGGTTGCGGGACGCTTATTGCCGTGAGTTTGAATCGGCGCAGCGGACGTTGCACCGGGGCATCCGCAACCTGGGGATGGATTGCCTGATGGTGCAGACGGATGAGCCGCTCGACGGCGTGCTGTCGCGCGTGCTCAAGCGTCGATCGGGGATGAGCGGCCTCCGGAATGGGCGGGGGTGATCTGCAGGACGTCCATATTGGGTGCAGGCACGAGTGCAGACACCCGGTGTCTCGTTCGTGCGATTGATCGTCAACAGACAAGGGAGAGTCATTTTCCAATGGGCGTTGTTCCACTGACGCGACACCGGGTGTCTTTCGCCGACCGTTTCCTGCGTCTGTGGAGGTGAGCCGATGCCGTCGTTTCTTCTGTTAGCGTTTGGCTTCGCGAGCCCGCTGTTGCTGTGGGGGCTGTTACTCGCGGGCGTGCCGCTGCTGATTCAGTGGCTGCATCGGCGGAAGTACACCGAGCGCGTCTGGGCGGCGATGCGGTTCTTGCGGGCGGCAACGGAATCGCAGACCCGGCGATTGCGGCGGGAGTCGCTGCTTTTGTTGTGTGTGCGGACGCTGATTCTCCTGTTGGCGGCGGTTGCGCTCGCCGAGCCGTTGCTCGAATCCTCGGGATGGCTCCCGGAAACCGACGTGGCGACGCACACGCTCATTCTATTGGATACGTCGTTGAGTATGCAGGCGACTGCCGACGGGGTGACGTCCGGAGAGCGGGCGAAAGAGGCGGCGCGTACCTTCGTCCGGGCAGCAAAACCGGGAGACTCGTTTCAACTGGTGACGATCACGGAACGGCCGGAGGCGGTGATTCGCCAACCGTCGTTCTCCGTCGTCGACGTCCTGGCGGAGATTGGCCGGCTGGCGATGACGGAAGCCTTCGGCGATGTTCCCGAAGCGGTGTCCCGGGCGAAAACCCTGCTTGCGGAGGCCCCGGCAGCCGCGCGGCGGCGACTGGTGCTCATCAGCGACTTTCAGCAGTCCAACTGGCAACTGGAGGAGCCGGCGGCCCGGGAACGGACGCGGCAGGCACTCGCCCGCATTGCGAAACGGGCGGCTGTTTCGCTCGTCCCGGTCGGCACGGCGGATGCCGGGAACGCAGCAGTGCAGGATGCCCGTGTGGACTCGTCACAAGTTGCCGCCGGCACCGCCGTCACGATCACCGCGCAGGTGCGGAACTTTGGTCCGCAGGCCAAGCGACAACAACGGGTACAGCTTCTCGAAGCCGGCCGTGTCCTGCAGACGCGAACGGCCGATCTTCCGCCGTATGGCGAAGCGACCGTATTTTTCGTCACGCAATGGAGCGAGCCAGGGACCGTTGGGCTGCAGGTTCGTCTCGAGGATGATGCGTTGGCGGCGGATAACAACCGTTGGCTCACCGTGGACGTGAAGGATGAGTTGTCAGTCCTGTTGGTCAATGGCCGCGCGTCGGAGCGGGCGCTGGAGGGAGCGGCCGACTTCGTGGAACTGGCGCTGCGGCCGACATTGACGGCGGATCCTGAGGGGCCTGTGCGGACGCGCTCGCCGTGGGTCATTCAACCGACAGTCATCAGTGAGGCCGAGTTGGTACGCACGGATTTGTCCGCGTTCGATGGCGTCTTCGTGTGTGATGTGCCGTTCTTCAGTGATGACGAAATTGTTCGTCTGGAGGCGTTTGTGCGGGGCGGCGGCGGATTGGTGATCGGCCTGGGGGAACAGGTGCACCTGGATGAATACTCCCGGCAGTTCGGCGATGACGGTGCCGGGCTGCTGCCGGTGCAGTTCCTGAGAGTCGCCGGGGGGGACGATGCCGACACCGAGCCGTTTCATTTTGCGGAGCCGGTCGTCGGTCATCCGCTCACCCGGTCGTTTGCGGGCAATCCTCGGTCCGGTTTGACGACCGCGAACATCTACCGGTATGTCGAGATTCGTTTGACCGACAATTCGTCCGCCCGCACGGCGGTCTCATTCTCGAATGGCGCTCCGGCGATGGTTGAGAACACGTTTGGCTCCGGGCGGGTTGTGCTGGTGACGACGTCGCTCGACGATCGTTGGGGAAGCTGGGCGCTGTGGCCCAGCTTTCTGCCAATGATGCATGAACTTGTGGAGTACGTCGCCAGTGGGGAGGCGTCGGAGGCGACGCTGGTTGGTCAGCCACTGCATGTCCCGTGTCCCCGGCAGGGGGGGCTGGGGCAAACAGTCGCATTACGACGCCCCGACGGGAGAGGCAGTATGCTGCACCCGTCCGATGCAGGACAGTCACCCGCGGTCACTCTGGACGACACCATACAGAGTGGCATCTATCAATTGGCGTTCGGTCCGCCGGCCAACGAGACGAAACTGCTGGCGGTCAACGTCGACCTGCGGGAAAGCGAGTTGAAGTCACTTGCTGACGACGCCCTGCAGAGCAGTGTCCTCGGGAGCATTCCGTTTGAATTGGGCGGGGCGGCCTCCGGGACGCCCGCCTCGTCGCCGGCCGGCTCATCCGGTCCAAAGCTCGCCGCTTGGTTACTGTTGGCGGTGCTGGTGCTGCTGTTCGTCGAACAGGTGATGGCGTGGAACAGTCGCTACGGATTGGTTGCGCTCGTGGTGAGCCCGGCGGTTGTCGCGGGGCTCGCACTTCTGCCGTCGGCGAGTCTTGCGTTGATCACGGGTGTTGTCGTGGGGATGCTGGGCTGGCGCTGGAAGCTGCGTGCGGGGCAGCGATCTCCCGCGGCAAGGTGACTGTCAACTGCCGCGCAGCCATGAATCGATTTAGCCGCGGAGCTTGCTCCGCGCGTCGAGCGCTTCCTAGCGGGCGCGGCTAAACTGTGATTGTGTCCGTCCGGCTGAATTCATCGGGATGGATGGCTACACTGTCGTTACGGGAGATTGGGATCCGTCGGGACGCGTTCAAAGGGGAATTCATGCGGAAAGTTCGATGGGGCGGGATGGCATTGTTGGCAGGTTGTCTGCTGGCAGGGCTCACGCAAGCCGCCGAGACCGATGCGTTGCTGCATCAAATCAAGGCGGTCGGCTCCAAGGGAGAGGGGCACCGGGCGGCCCAGCAGGCATTGCAGGAACTGATGCGAGGCGATATCGGCACGCTGCTCCCCATCCTGGAAGCGAGCGACGATGCCAACGTCCTTGCCGTCAACTGGCTGCGGGGGGCGTTTGAGACAATCGCCGACCGGACGATCCAGTCGGGCGGGGCGCTGCCGCAGGAACAGTTGGAGGCGTTCGTTCTCGACACGTCTCATGCTCCGCGTGTGCGGCGGCTGGCGTACGAGTGGTTGACGAACGTGGACCCGACGGCCCCGGACCGCCTTATTCCCGGCATGTTGGACGATCCCAGCGAAGAGCTTCGCCGTGACGCTGTCGCGCGGCTCATCGAAGCGGCCCGGCAGGCGACGAAAAACGACGACCTCGCAACGGCGACGACGACATGGCGGCACGCCTTGGGAGGAGCGGTCGACGAAGATCAGGTCGACACGATCGTCGCAGCGCTCAAAGAGCAGGGCGAAGAGGTCGATCTCGTCCGGCACTTCGGCATGCTGATGGAGTGGAAGCTGATCGGCCCTTTTGACAACAAGGACATGAAAGGCTTTGATGTCGCGTACCCGCCGGAGCAGGTGTTGGATTTTGAGGCGACTTACGACGGGCAACTCGGCCCGGTCGGGTGGAAATCGTATCGCAGCGAAAAGCCTGACGGAGAGTTCGATATCGGCGAATTGGTGTTCAATCACAAAGGGTCGGTGACTTACGCCACGACGACGTTTTCCAGTGATCGCGAACGGGACGTCGAGTTCCGGCTATCGACGGCGAATGCGTGGAAACTGTGGCTGAATGGCGAGTTGCTGTTTGCCCGCGAGGAGTATCATCGCGGCATGCTGTTCGACCAGTACCGTGTGCGGGGAACGCTCAAGCCCGGAGAAAATGTGCTCCTACTCAAGGTGCTGCAAAATGAGCAGGAACAGGACTGGGCGCAGGATTACAAGTTCAAATTCCGCGTGACGGACTTTTCCGGGAGGGCCATCCCTCCTGCAGACGACCGACAGGCACAGCCGAGGTAACGCGAACAGAGTCTCTTGTCCCCAAGCGTCCGTTTGGGAACGATGTCAGAACAAGGTGTGATGTGATGCAAAGACTGAGTTTGGGGACGTGTGCGTTGGCCGTCCTGTTCCTCGGCACGGGGGCGGACTGGCGGCAGTTTCGCGGGAGTGCGTCGAATGGCCGGGCCGAAGCCGATGTTCCCGCTGATTGGTCGCAGGGGGCGCCGATTGCGTGGGCCGCCGAATTGGAAGGCCGCGGACTGGCCAGTCCGATCATTGTGGGCGGACAGGTGATCGTGACGTGCAGTTCGGGCCCGGCTCAGCAGCGGTTGCATGTGCTGTCATTTGATGCGGCCAGTGGTGAGAAACAATGGGAGCGACAGTTCTGGGCGACCGGTCGGACCGCCTGTCACCCGACCACCTGCGTGGCGGCCCCCACGCCGGCGAGCGACGGCAAGCGCCTCTTCGCGTCGTATTCGAGCAACGACGTCGTCTGCCTCGATCTGGATGGCAACCTGTTGTGGTATCGCGGGCTGACGCATGACTACCCCAACGCGAGTAACAGCCTGGGCATGGCATCGTCGCCCACCGTGGTGGGGAGCACGTTGGTCGTGATGGTCGAAAGTGATGCGGACTCCTTCACGTCCGGCCTGGATGTTGAGACGGGCGAGACCCGCTGGCGGCTGGAGCGGCCCCGCAAAGCCAACTGGACCACTCCGGTGGCGTTGACGGACGGTTCCGAGGAGAAGCCGCCGATCCTGTTGCAGTCATCGGCCGGTGTGTCTGCCGTCGATTCGGAGACGGGGGAAGAGGTTTGGGCGTATCTCGACGGCGCCTCGACAACGTCTTCACCGGTCGTTGTCGGAGAGACCGTCTTCGTCCCTTCCAATGGGGTGACCGCTCTGCGGACCGGGAGGAGCACGCCCGGGGTTCCTGAGATTGTCTGGAACGCAGGCGGACTGCAACCGGGTATGGCGAGCCTGACCGCCTCCGATGGGCGGCTCTATCTTGTCAACCGGAGTGGCGTGCTGACCTGCGCCGACCTGCAGGATGGCAGCCGCCTGTGGCAGTTGCGGCTCAAAGGCAACTTCAGCGGCAGTCCGGTGATCGCGGGCGGGCATCTGTTTATTCTGAGCCAACAGGGGGTTGGCTACTCCGTCGAATTGGGGGATGAGAAGGGCGAAATTGTCGGCTCACACGATTTCGGTGAGAAGTTTCTCTCCACTCCGGCGATTGCCGAGGGGGCCATTTATGTTCGTAGCGACGGCCACCTCTGGAAGATCGCCCAGCCGTGACGATGGACCGCCTGATAGTGCTGTTGGCGGTGGCGGGCGGCGGAGCATGCGGCGCCCTGACGCGGTATGCGCTGAGCGCCTGGCTCGTTCGGCGGTTCCCGGTGGGGACGCTGGCCGTCAACTTGGCCGGCTGCCTGTTGATTGGATTGGTGGTCGGCTCGTTGCATCATCGGGACTGGCTCTCCCCGGCAGCGCGACATTTCGTCGTGATGGGGTTCCTCGGCTCGCTGACGACGTTTTCGACGTTCGGTTACCAGAGTGTGCAACTGTTTTTTGACGGGGATGTCGGACTGGCGGGGCTCAATGTGATCGCCAACGTGTTTGTCGGATTTGCCGCCGTCGGTGCCGGTCTCTGGCTGGGCGGATGGCTGATGCCCACCGGACCGTAGCGGGGGCTTGTCGGGTGAGCCGTCGATTACAGATCGATGCTGATGTTTCTCGGACGAACGACTCGAAAACAGAGGTCATCAATGGACATCGCGGAGAAAACGGTCCTCATTACAGGCGGGGGAAGTGGCATCGGCGCCGGATGTGCCTTGGCGCTCGCCGAACAGGGCTGCCGCGTGGCAATCGCCGGACGAAATGCGGAGAAGTTGGCCGAAGTCGCCGGCCTGTTCTCCGGAGAGCCTGCGATCCTCACGCACGTTGTTGACGTGGGCGACCGGGAGAGTGCCGCGGCACTGGTCCAGTGGGCGACTGACCAGTTGGGGCAGGTCGACGTGCTGATCAACTCGGCCGGCATGAACGTTCCGAAACGGTCGATGGAAGAGACCTCGCCCGAAGACTGGGACGTCGTGCTCCGCGTCAACGCCACGGGAGCCTTCAACACAATGTACGCCGTCTTGCCACAAATGCGTGTGCGGCAGGATGGGCTGATCATCAACATTTCGTCAGTGGCCGGCATTCGCGCAAGCCAACTTGGCGGCGTGGCCTACAGTGCGTCCAAGTTCGCCATGTCGGCGCTGAGCACCTGCGTGGCGGTCGAAGAAAAGGACCGCGGGATTCGAGTCACGAACATCTATCCCGGCGAGGTGGAGACGCCGATTCTCGACAAGCGACCGGTCCCGGTCTCCGCCGAGCATCGCGCGCGGATCCTTCAGCCGGAAGACGTCGCGGCGGCTGTGGCGATGATCGTCGGCCTGCCGCCGCGGGCCCACGTGTCGGACATCATCATCAAACCGACGACACAGGAATACGCCTGATGCCCGCGAATCAGTGACCGGGAAACCGGAGGTCTGGCACTTCGTGTGCCGTCACCATTTCTGAGTCCGGATTAGCGGAGTCCCGGAATGGGGTCCGCTGCTGTGGCGGCGCGGAGGATTTCCGGCGGCACGCCGGGCATCAGGCGGACCTGGCCGATGTCCAACAGCGTGTGGAGGACCGTGGAGACGAGATGGGGAATGGTGACTGGATTGCTGGCCGGTTCGGAAGCGGTGCGGGATGAGCGGCCGATCACCTGGCCCGGTCTCAGGCCGCCGCCCGCCAACAGGAGCGGGGCAAGATCGCCCCAATGGTCGCGTCCGCCGCGGGCGTTGATTCTCGGCGTGCGGCCCATCTCGCCGCAGCAGACGAGCAGAATGTCGTCACTCAGCCCGCGGCTTCGGACATCCTCCAGAAACGCGGCGATGGCGTGGTCGAACGGTCCGCCCATGTAGCGGAGGCCTTCTTCCATGGTGGCGTTGTTGACATCGGCGTGCATGTCCCAGACGAAGTTCGTCGTCACCGTCACGAAGCCGCAACCCCGTTCGCACAGCCTGCGGGCGAGCAGCATCAGCTTACCCAGCGACTGGGCGTTATCGGCGTATCGCTGGTGATTGTTCCATTTCTTGTCGATCGATTCCGGCCGGACGAGAGGGGCGGTGTCATAGCGGGCAATCGTGCGGGGATCTTCTTGGGAGAGGTCGAAGGCACTGGACACGCCGCCGAGGATCGTGTCGAACGCCTGCTCCTGCAGGTCTCCGTAACTGGCGAACGCGCTCTTCCGGTCGATGTGACGATGGATGCGGTCGAGCCCTTTGAGCAGTGCTCGCCGGTCGTCGAGCCGCACCATCGGCAGGTTGAGCTGCATGTTCTCCTGCAGATCGCCGCCGTCGCTGGGGGCGAACGGTGCGTAACCGCTGCCCAGAGAACCGGCCGACTCGAAGTCGCCGAACTGCTTGATCGCCGGCATGGCCGAATCGTCGACGGCCCGCGGATACAGCGTGACGTTCGTCGGCATGCCGGATTGCGGCCGGTTGGCCCCGGCCACCCGCGCATAGAGCGTTCCCAAGTTGGCGTCCGACGTATATCGGCTGACGATCGGCTTGATATCGTGGCGGCTGTCTCCGGTGGTGAACGACCGGACAACCGTCAGCCGGTCCGCCATGCCGGCCAGCAGGGGGAAGGAGCTGCCGAAGGTGACGCCGGGAAGGGCGGTGGGGATTTCGCCATTGACGCTGGCGAACTCTCGCGGGGCCGACATTTTCGGATCGAACGTCTCGATCTGGCTCGGTCCGCCATGCATGAAGACGAACACGACCGACTTGTCGTGCAGCGGCAGTTTTCGGCGAGACGCATCAGCCCGCGCCGCCAGCAGTCCCGGCAGCGAGAGGCCGCCCAGCGCCAGACCGCCGACGCGGAGAAAGTCGCGGCGTCCAAAATTCGCTGAGTCGAAAAGCGAAAGCATGGGCGGCATCCAAGGGACGAATCAATCTAATAGAGTATACCTCACGATCGTCACGTTCGTCGCCATCGAACGGAGTTGGACGCGACGTGGGGTGTGGTCGTTCGATGGTGATGCTCGCTCATTTTCGGGTGGCCGGCGCGCTGTTGAGGCAGCCGAAGCATGTCCGCAGACCAAACACTGGGGCCGTGACGCGGTTCGTTCACCGTCCACAGTCCCAGTGTTCCGCGCGGCTGACCAGTCATCGATTTCAGATCGCCCCCGCCACCCGCACCGTTGAGCAGATGCACCCCGCGACTCGCAACGCGTTAGGCCGGTCAGTCTGCAGGCTCTTTCAGGTCCAGACAAACCAGTGCGTCCTCGCATCGCAGGTAGAGGCGTCCGCGGGAAAGCACGGGGGCGGCCCAGCAGGGGTAGTGCATGAGCGGCGCGGAGCAGCGGGAGATTTCCTGCCATTCGTTTGCGTTGACGTCAGCTAACGCTAGCGTACCCCGTTCTCCGAGGATGACGAACATTCCTTCGGTCATGATGGCCGATCCGCGTCCATAGAAGGGCCAGGGGATCGGCTGCTTGGTTTCAGCATCAATGACCGTCCCGTTCGGCCCGCGGGCGAGGGCGTCGAGGCCGCGGCCCCAGCCGTTCGTTTGCCAGACGACCTTGCCGGTGTCTGCCTTGATGCAGCGCAGCTCGCCCTGCTGCTCATGCCGGCCGCTGAATCCGTAGTAATGCCCGTCGTGATGGATGGCCGTCGACCAATGCGTGAGCAGGTTGCGGGCATCCGACCAAATCGGCTCAACCGATTGGCCGTCTTCGGCGACCTTCAACAACACAGAACCAACCCGATATGCCGCCGAGAGCAGGATCGTATCGCCCACCACAACCGGCCGCGCGGCGTTGACGGAATCGTGAGTCCGTGATCGAAACCAATAGTGAAAGTTCTCCGCTCCCGTCTCCGGATCGACCGAGACGAGCCCCTGCCGCATCAGGCAGAGGATTTGCCGCTTCCCGTGAATTGTTGCGGCGATCGGCGAAGAGTAACTGACGACCTTCTCTTCGCCGGTCCATTGGTACGTGGGTTTGTTGGGGATCCGGGTCTCGGCGCCGTCCCAGGTTTGCTTGCCGACCGATTCCCACGACGTCTCACCGCTGCGAGCATCGAACGCAACAACGCCGGAGTTCGGCTGGCCGCCCACGAGGACAATCAGCCTGTCTCCTTCGAGAATGGGCGTTGCCCCCACGCCGAAAAACTCCTTCGGGATGGTGAAGTCGGCTTTGGTATCGCGGAACCAGATCGGCTTGCCGGTCGCCAGTTCAACACAGATGAGTTTGCCTTCGGCCCCAAATGTGAAACAACGGTCATTGGTCAGCAACGGTGTGCAGCGGGGGCCGTTGTTGTAGCCATAAGGATCCTGATACTGGGTCGCAGAGGCGTGCTTCCAAAGCGGTTCTCCCGTATCGGCCCTGAAACACTGGATGACCTCTTCGTCCCCGATCCGGTGATGGACCACGAGACGGTTGCCGCGGACCGACGGGGCGCTGTAACCGGTGCCGATTTTGCGCGACCAGAGCAGGGGCGGCCCGTCCGTCGGCCACTCCTTCAGCAGCCCCGTCTCCGAGGAAACACCCGTTTCCAGCGGTCCCAGAAACCGGGGCCAGTCGTCGCCGGGCCGATTCGGAGCCGGGACATCCGGTGGTGGTGCATCCGACGACAGGCCATCGGCCGCATCGTTTGGTGCGGCGACGTCCAGCGGCGATTTCAGTGGCGACGAGCCACCCGAATTCGAAATCGGCGCGTCCTGTGCCAGTTCGACCTGAACCGTGTTCCCACATCCGGCCACTGAAAAAAGCATCAGCCCAACGAGCAGCGTGAAGGCAACTCGGTTCAGCACAATTCTGGAGAGATCACGTCGCAACGTCAGCATCGGTCGGTTTCCCGCAAGGGCCAGGGGGCGAGGAGGCCAGGCGTTCCCCCCGATTGGACCGATCGCGTCCCGCCAATGCAAGCCGTTGTGATGCCCAGGGCGAACGTGTTTTTCAAGATGGGTGAATTTGCGGTCGTTCGCCGTCGGTGAGACGCTCCAACCTCAATAAAACGATCGCCCTGCATCGCGGCCCGGTGACGTTCCGGTGACCGGTGACCGCTACGTCGGGGGACAGCGCCGCGAAGTCCGCCGCGCGCGTGATGGCCGGAAGGTTTTCGACGGCGAGAAGAAACACGGACCAACAAGATCCGGGCGGATCGGTTTTCCAATCGGCAACAATCGGCGGCCATCCGCCCCGATCCGCTTGATCCGCGGCTCCTTTTCTTGCCTGGTGATGCACATTGACGAGACTGCGAGCGACGTTCCTGCCGCCGACCCGACGCCAGTGTTCCCGGTCAGGAGACGACACGCCGCGATGCGTGCGGGCACGCCTTTGTTACGCCGTCGGCCAGCGGCGGCCGTTCGGCTCAGCTCGCCGGGGTGCCGCGTCAGATGGTGACGAATCGGTAGTGAAAAAGAAAATGGAGCCCCGTTCCCACGATCACGCAGCAGTGCCAGACAGCGTGGAAATAGGGGTGCCGGTGGTCGTTGAGGAAGAACCACAACCCCACGATGTATGCCAGACCACCGGCGATTACGTAGGTCAATCCCACAAGCCCGGTGATGGCGAGCACCTGACCTAGAATCATCACCGGCAGCCACGCCATCGCGACGTACCAGAAGAATGCGACCGGCCGATCGCCGGAGCGAACGCGGGCAACCGTCCCGACGACGGCCATCGTCCATACGGCCGCCAGCAGGACCCATCCTGTGCCCGTTCGGACATGTGCCATCAGAAAGGGCGTATAGGAGCCGGCAATCAGCAGAAAGATACAGACTTGATCCAACATCCGAAACAGGCTCTTCCGCTCGGGGTGCTCAATCGAATGGGAGAGCGTGGAGGCACCGTACAGAGACACCAGCGAGCAGACGTAGATGGCACAGCCGAGCGTCGCCAGAGCGTCCCCGTCCAGCATAACGGCGCGCATCAAAGCAACCGCACCGATCATGCTCAGACCCCAGCCGAATCCGTGGGTCCACGCATTGGCGGTTTCCGCCGAGACGGGCGTCAAACTCTGCGAAAAGGATAGCTGCGCGAGACGTTCCATAGACCGGCGTCCTTGCCTGAGCGAGGTGCGAATTCTCGGAAAATCGGAATCCGGATCAAGACGAAGATTTGCCGAAACAGGACGCGGAGGTCCCGGACGACCGTCATCGGCTAAATCGACTTCAAGAACGAGGCTTCTGAAGAAAGTTCGGGGCTTTTGGGCAGGGTGTGGCGAACGAGAATCGGTCGGCGCGATACGTTCACTGCATCCTGACCACGCCACCGGCGGCTTCCGCCGAACTTCGCCGGGGATTAGCCTGGGTGACCGAGTTTCTCTATTGGCCCATCCCCGGTAGACTCGGTCATGCGTGTTCTGAATGTGTTCCTGTGCAGTTCTTGCCGGGAGGTTCCTGGTTTTCCCTCTCGAACTTGGCCGGGCATCGCGGGCTATGGCGTCGGTCGACAAAATTCGTCGGTTTCTGAAGCTGATCGAGCGGCTGCAATCGGGCCGGGTCTACAATTCTAAAGACCTGGCGGAGTTCTGTGGCGTGAGCCGCCGCACGATTTTCCGCGACCTGAAACTGCTGCAGGACTCCGGACTGCCCGTGCTCTACGACGAACAGCGCCAGGGCTACTGGATGGCGGCGGCTTCCTTCGTGCCGCCGACGGATCTCACACTGGCCGAGACGCTGGCTTTGATCGTGATCGCCCGAAGCCTCGGACGTCAGGAAGACGGGCTTCCGTTCTTTCAAGCGGCCCGCGACGCCGGCCTCAAGTTGTTCAGCAACCTCCCCAAGACGTTTCAGCACGAGATCGGCGACCTGGGCGACCTCATCGACATCCGCCTGCCCCGTCACAATCACCTGGACGATGTCCAACCCCACCATGAACTGCTCATGCAGTCCTTGGCAGAACGTCGCAAGGTCCGCTTGCGGTACGGCAGTCTGTTTGAGCAGAAGGAGCTGCGCACGCTGCTCAGTCCGTACCGTCTGTTCTTCGCCCGCCGCAGTTGGTACGCCATCGGACGCTCGTCCGTCCACCGAGCCGTGCGGACGTTCCATCTGGGCCGCATCGTTGAAGCCGAACTGACCGACGACCGTTATGAGATTCCGCCTCGGTTTTCCCTCGCCCGTTATCTGGGGAACGCGTGGCATCTGATCCGCGAACGGGGACGGCGGACGGACGTGGTGATTCGCTTTCAACCCAAAGTCGCCACCAACGTGGCCGAGGTCACGTGGCACAAGACACAGCGGATCGATTGGGACGACGACGGCACGATGGATTTCCGCGTCACCGTGGACGGGCTCCACGAAATCTCCTGGTGGATACTCGGCTACGGCAATCAGGCCGAGGTGCTTGAGCCGGACGAACTGCGGGAGATGATCGCCGAGCACGCCGCCGGTATGCTCAAGGCCTATCGTCCCCGCAAACGTCGGACGAAACAGGCCCGCACAAGCAAGAAACGCTGACCAACGGCTGCAACATCAGAGCCCGAAGAGCTTGGGAGTTTGCGGAGAAAACACCGGGTGTCTCATGATCTCGCGAAACGTTCAAGGCATGAGCCGCTGAAGTTCATTTTGTCGCCTCCCTGCAGATTCGAAACACCGGGTGTCTGGGCACGCGTTGAGAAAAATCAGAGCCCGGAGCGTTAGCGACGCGGTCCCCGATCATTCGGTACTCACCCTTTCTCACGCTGCTCGAACCGCCCGACCGCCCGGCCCGAAACAGCCAACCGCCCGAAAACGCACACGCTCTTGGTTGACAGCCGGCGGCGACTCTGTCGGAATAGCCCGACGCGTGGCACGGCTTACCCAGCCGCAGGGAATCAGCACCACTCAAGGCCGAAACGTATGCAACTCTCCTTGTCCGTCCGCATCGCTGAGGAATTCCTCTCCAAAGAGCACGCGCGGCTTCCTCTGGATGAACTCGCGGAGCTCGCGCGGAATTCCGGCTACGACGCTCTCTGCATGCGGGCGTCCCAGGTGGGGATTCATTCGTCCGCAGAACAGCAGGCGGCGGCGGCGGCGCAAATTCGCGACCGCGGATTGGCCGTGACAATGGCCACCGGTGACTTCGACGTCGTCTACAACAACGACGACGGACCGGCGGGCCTGCGAAACATCGGCCCTTTTCTCGATCTGGCTGAGACGCTCGGAGCACCGATGATCCGCGTCGCCCTCAAGGCCGAACAGGACATCCCCGCCGCCCAACAGGCCGCGGACGAAGCGGCACCGCGCGGTCTGAAACTCGTCCATCAATGTCATACGCTGAGCCTGTTCGAAACGGTCGACGGAATCGAAAACACGCTCCGGCAAATCGGCCGTCCCAACTTCGGCCTGATCTATGAACCGGCCAACCTCGAACTGTGCGGCCAGGATTACGGCCCCGCCACGATCGCGCGGCTCGCGCCGTGGATTGTCAACGTCTATCTGCAGAACCACATCATCAAACCGGACGGCGCGATCACGCTGGACACGTGGTGCCGCGGACCGGTTCCGTTCGACCAGATTCCCATCCACACATCCGGAGGCGTCGACTTTCCGGCCGTGTTCGGCGGCTTGGCGTCGATTGGCTATCAAGGCCCGGTGACCGCGCATCAGTCGGGACTGGAAGACGAACCGCTCGCAGTGACCGCGCAGCGAACGGCGGAGTACCTTCGGACGGTCGCCTCAGACGCCGGTCTGTGAGGACCATCCGGCGACGATCCCTCCGAGCCCGAGACAATGTTCAACGAAGCAGCTCCTTGAAGACAGTGTGCCACGGCTGTGTCAGCCGTGCCGACGTCGGAAGACGCGCCGGTTCTTCGCACCGCCGACACGGCGGTGGCACACGGGGCGTTTTTTTCAACGATTCGACGACAGAGAGCCATCCCATGCAAGGCAAAATTCTGATGCCCATCGGTGACGCCACCGAGACGATGGACACCCTGTACGCCTATTACCGTCTGCCGGAAGAAGGGCTCGAAGTGGTCGTCACCGGCCCCGAGGCGCGGCTGTACCACACGGTGCTTCACGAAATCCCCCCCAACCCGGACGTCCCGTGGGACATCACCCAGGAGCGGCCGGGATACCACCTCCGGGCGGATGTCGCCTTCGCCGACCTTTGTGCAGAAGACTATGCCGGCCTGTTCATCTCCGGCGGACGGGCGCCGGAGTACCTCCGCTACGACAACGGCCTGCTGCGGGTCACACGCGAGATTTGGGAAGCGGGCAAACCGATCGCCTGTCTGTGTCACGGCATCGAAATCCTCACCGCCGCCGGCTGCATTCAAGGCAAACGAGTCACCACCGTCCCCAAATGCGCGCTCGATGCCGAGCAGGGCGGGGCGACCTACGTCGACGAACCGGTCGTCGTCGACGGACGCCTCGTCACCGCCCGCGGCTATCAGGACAACACAGAACTGCTGCGACAATTCATCGCCATGCTCCGAGCCGATGCCGCCTGACGGTCGTCTGCCGGGTGGCGGGGGCCATGTTGAGGCAACGGCCGCGTGCCCTCGGTCGGAACACTGGGGCCGTGACGCGGTTCGTTCACTGTCCGCAGCCCCAGAGTGCCCGGAGGGTGGCTGGGGCGCTCTGACGCATGGATGGGCTCTCACGCTTTTTTCTGGGGCTGTGTGCGGTCCAGAGAACGCGCCCATCGCCCCAGGTAGGAAACGCTTTCGACAATTGCGCGACTCGCATTGCGCCCCGCCGCCCCCTCCATTGAGCAGATGCTCGTGCATCGCTACCTCTTTTGTTCTGAAACCCTCTAATACGTTAGAAGATAGGTTGGCGCCCGGGCCGGCGCCGGTTACGATCGTCTAACGAATTCGATGATGAGTCGTCCGTGGGGTGAGTGGCATCGCCTCGAAAACTTCTGTCCGGAGAGACGTCTGATGGCTCGCAAGGAATCGGAACATCCAACCGAGTTGGAGCTGGAGATCCTCAAGGTGCTTTGGCATGAGGCCCCACTGCCCGTCAGGGACGTGCGTGATCGGCTGGAGGAGCATGCCGGACGACCGCTCGCCCATAGCACGGTGATTACCATGCTTAACATCATGGTCCGCAAGGGCTATCTGCGACGTCAGAAGAAGGGCAAGGCGTTCTTTTTTTCCCCCAAGGTGGAACGCGACCGGGTGGCGGGCGGCATCATGGAGGATGTTCTCTCCCGCATCTTCGACGGCTCCCCTGCCGCGATGGTGCTCAACCTGATCGAGACCGCCGACCTCGACGCCGACGAACTGGCCGAACTCCGCCGCCTCATCAGCCGCAAGGCCCGGGAGCAATCATGACTACCGAACTGTTGCTCGATCCCACGTTCAGCGCGCGGCTCTGTCTCACGCTGCTGCACTCGTTGTGGCAGATGACCCTGCTGGCGGCAGTTGCCTGGGGCGTGGGAGTGTGGCGGGGGCGCTCTGTGAAGCAGAAGCCCCCGCAGGGATCATCGCCGGGGGCTTCCGTCGGAGCGCCCCCGCCACACGACCGGTCTGTCGAGAGAAGCTACGCGATCCACGTCGCCGCGCTCATCACTGGCCTGGTCGCACTGCCGGTCACCTACGCGATCGTCGACGTCGCCCCGACGCCGGGGATCGCTCAAACTCAGCTTGCTGTTTCGCACGCATCGTCCACCACACCGCCCCCTGAGACAATTCTCGCACCGACAGCTGTCGGGACAGACGCACTCAAGCAACTCTGGCAGGCCGACATCATTCCGCCGATAAACGTCCCGGTTGTTGCCACAAACCGAGCAGGCACAATCGCTCCCGACTCCGCCGCCATCTGGCCGACGGTCGCCACATGGATCGTCGCTCTGTACGCGCTCGGCGTATTGCTGATGCTCGCGCGGCTCGCGAACGGCCTCTGGCACGCCCGTCGTCTGGCCGCCAACGCCCAACCGCTGCATGACGGTCCGGTCGCCGACCTGCTGCACTCTCTGGCCCGGCAATGGTCAATGCGAATCACTCCCGCGCTGGCGCTGGCGGAACAGATCGTGGTGCCGCAGGTGGCCGGGCTGTTGCGGCCGACCATTCTGCTGCCCGCGTCAGCCGTCACCGGCCTGTCGAGCGACGAACTGCAGATGATCCTGGCCCACGAACTGGCCCACATCCGCCGGCACGACCTGTGGGTCAACCTGCTGCAACGGCTGGCCGAGACCGTGCTGTTCTTCAACCCGGCCCTGTGGTATTTGAGCCGCCGCGTGAGTTCGCTGCGAGAATTCTGCTGCGACGAACAAACCTGCCGCACGATGGCCCGCGCCACCCCCGACCCTCGCTACCCCGACCCCCGCACCCGCTACGCCACCGCCCTGCTACGAGTCGCCGAACTCAGCCGCGCCACGCCCGGCGGCCCTCAAACGAGCCGATCCGCCAACGCAAACGAACTCGCCACGTTAGCGGCGAGCGGCCGTTCCCCCTCCGAACTCCGCCGCCGCATCGCCCACATCTTCGGCGAACCAATCCACGAACCGCTGCGACTGTCGCGGGGGAGTTTATTGGTGCTCTTGGCTGGAATTGCGCTCCTGCTGACCGGGCCAGCAATCTGGCAGGACAACGCAGATTCGGTGTCGGCCCAAGTCTCCGAGGCGGCTGATAATGGTGCCGGATCGAAGAACGCTGACCATACTGATCATCCGAAGCCCCTGCCGATCACGGTAAGTGGGCATGCGATTGATGAACGGGGAGAGCCGATCAAAGGAGCGGAGATCTTTCTCGCCTCACTTGGCCTGGATGATGAACGTCTGGCGGAAACAACGACCGATGCGAACGGCGCATACCGTTTCGAGAACGTTTCGCTGCCGATTAGGAAGAAGGACACGAATGCGGAGATGGACGTCGGCCTCATTGAAGTTTTCGGCACAGCAGAGGGGTATGCCCTCGCTTGGCGTTCGAAGAGGCCTGTGTATCCGGGCATTCTTCATGCGAGTGAGTTGGGGGCGATCAGCAAAGTCGATCCGCCCAGCCGGTTTGGGAGAGACGACCCGATTGATCTGGATATGATGTTCGGCCGTCCGGCGACCATCCGCGGGCGAATCGTCGACGACCAATCGCAGCCGATCGCGAACGCGGTGCTCGCGATCCGCAGTTGCAGGACCATGTGGAAGTCGGACGAACCGGGCGGACCCTGGATAGAACTCTCGTTTCAGTCGCTCAACTCCGCGGCGATCGTCCCGCCAGAAGTAAGAGTGCGCACGACTGATGCGGACGGCCGTTTCGAGTTTACCGGGTTGCCGGACAACGTCATCTGGGATATCGAGGTCCGTCCACCGGGCCACTCTCCGCGGCGGATCAATGCAGCGACGGGAAACGTTAGTGACTTGTCAGCAAGCCGCGAGCATCTCTACCGGGGCGATTTTGAAGTCGTCTTTCCCCGGTCGCGCCTGGTGAAAATCCGTGTCGTATATGACGACACGGGCGAGCCGGCCGCCAAAGTGGGTGTCGGTGGCATGGTCAACAAAGCGGGGTTCTGGGAGACCACCGACGAGGATGGCTATGTCGAAGCGCGTCTCCCGGATGGCCGCTACGATTTGGGGATGTTCCCCCGATACCAAACTCCCTATTGGCGGACGAAAGCGGAGATCGTTGTGACGGAAGAATCGGCCAAGCAGCCGGTGACGGTCCGGCTGCAACCTGCCGCACCGGTTGACATCACGGTCGTCGACGCAGACACGGGCGCACCGCTACGGGGGACGGACGTCTGGTTGGAGAAACCGGGTACGGTTCAATACCGCCGCCACCGAGTCCGACTTCCCGGTCAGCCGCCGGGTGCTGAGGTGTGGATTGTCAAGCCAATTCCCGGCACCGGCAAACCTCGTCGAAACGTTCACGGCTATCGTAGCTGGGAGGCCGAGACGGGACTCTCGCAGTATGAGAGTCCGCGGTCCGACGAACTGGGGAAGATGCGCGTCCTGTTCGAGCCCGGCAAGCACCGTATTGGTGTTGGCTTGAAGGCGTATCCAGAAGGGTACGCAGTGGTCGATCCCCACGGAAAAGAAATCGACTGCGAAGCAGGCAAGGTCACAGCAGTCACGTTTCAAATGCGAAACATCGCCGCCAGTGCGCCTCCAGAGAAAGACACGAGGGCCTCTGCGGAAAAGACTGAACCGCGGCGGTTCGAGTTACTGGTTCGCGGGCCGAATGGAAAGCCGGTGCCCCGGGCCAAGGTGGAGGTGCGTACGAAACCGGCGCCGACCGCCGAGGATGTTCTGGTCGGCGAATACGTCAGACCGGCAACCTATGGGCCGTTCGCGCGGACGGATGCGGAGGGGCGGTTGGTGCTGCGACTCCCGGACGAGCAGCCGCAGCGGTTCAATCTGAGCATCAAGACCGCCGGGTACGGCCCCTACTGGGCGGGGTGGAGTTCCGTCGAGCATCCTCAGCCGATCCCGACGCGGTTCGTCGCCGAATTGGAGGAAGGTTGGTCCGTCGGGGGGGGTGTTGTCGACAGCGAGGGTGCTCCGATCGAGGGCGTCAAGGTGCGCCCGAGCATCAAGTTCAAGAAGCGGCCGGGAGACATCGAAGAGTTGTATGTCGGTACGAAAATCACGACGGATGCGGAAGGGAGATGGCGATTCGACAGCGTACCGGTTTCCATGAATGAGGTCGGTGTCGAGATCAGTCATCCCAACTTTAGGCCGAATCGGCGGGCATTGACTCGCAGCGAGTTTGGTTTGCAGCAAGAAGAGCCGCCGGTCGCGACGATCGCGTTGCAGAGGGGATTGACGGTCACTGGGCGTGTGACGGATGAGAAGGGACAGCCGATTGCCGGGGCCCTGCTGCGGGCCAAATTCAGCAACGACATCCGCGAAGCGCGAACAGATGCGAATGGGGACTACACGTTGGTCGGCTGCGAGCCGCGCACGACGCGCGTCGTCGTTTCCGCGAAGGGCAAGGCGACCGACATGCAGGAGGTGCGCGTCGATCCAGAGATGGGGCCGGTCAACTTCAGCATGCGGCCCGGCGGGAAGATTCGGATCCGCGTGGTTGACGAACAGGGCGACGGCATCCCCAAGGCGCGCATCTTCTTTCAACGCTGGCGGGGGATGTTCGACTACTTTGAATTGGACCACGTGAGCCAATACGCCGACGAGAACGGCGTCTGGGAATGGAACGAAGCCCCGCTCGACGAATTCCAGGCCGACATCTGCCGCCCCGGCGGGATGCAACTGATCAGGCAATCTCTTGTGGCGCGCGACAAGGAGTACGTCTTCACTCCGCCTCGCGCCCTAGTCGTAAGCGGCAAGGTGATTGATGCGGTCACGAAGGAACCGGTCAAGCGATTCCGTGTCGTGCCCGGCGTCCGAAATCAGCCAGATCACGGTCCAGGGGACTGGTGGAATTCGTATGAAAGCTACGTCGCGACCGACGGCGAGTACCGCATCGTGCGAACACGCAGTTCGCCTGTCCACTTGTTGCGAATCGAGGCGGACGGCTACCAGGTCGCCATCTCGCGCGACATCATGACGGACGAGGGCGAGGTTGATATCGACTTCGAGCTTCAGCCGGCTGAGGACATCGCCGCAACCATCCTGACAGCCGCCGGCAAACCCGCCGCTCGGGCGAAAATCGCACTCGGTGTCGCCGGTTCGCAGATCAGCGTCAAGAATGGAGAGATTGACGACAGTTCGACTTATGCAACACGGCTCGACGCCGATGCCAACGGTTTCTTTCGCTGTCCCGCGCGCGACGAGCCCTTTCAGTTGGTCATCACGCATCTGTCCGGTTTCGCGCACCTCAAATCGGCCGAGCAGAAGATTCCGAGCACAATCAAGCTGACCCCCTGGGCGCGGGTCGAAGGCGTCTTTCGCGTCGGTCCCTCGCCGGTCGCCGGTGTGGAAATCACGATCAGTACCGAGACGATGCACTCTTACGGGAAGGACGTTCCCAACATCTTCACACATCATAACGTCACAACCGGGGCGGACGGCCGGTACGTGTTCGAGCGGGTGGTCCCGGGCAAGGGATGGATCGGACGGCGAATCCTATTGATGGTGAAGGATGGTGCCGCTGATGTCACGTCGTCCAAACGAGTCAAGACGTACTTCCCGGCCGGGGAGACGATGACGCTCGACCTCGGCGGCGACGGTCGTGCCATCGTCGGCAAACTGTCTCCACGAGCGGAGTCAGACAAGCCGGTGCTGTGGAACTTTGCACTGGTCAACGCACAACTCGACCTCCCACAACCGAAGCAACCGACTCCGCCGCCGGATGTGCAGAAGGATGCGGAGCGTCTCAAGGCGTGGTGGGAGGACTGGCAGGCAAGCGCCGAGGGGAAAGTATGGCAGCTTCAATACGAAGCCTACCAGAATCTCCGCGACGCGAGTCCTTACTTCACGGCGACTGTCGACCGCGACGGCACGTTCCGCATCGACGACGTTGAGCCGGGCAACTACGTGCTGAGCGTTCGCTTCAGCAATCACGCAGCCGGTCGCCTATCGGGGTTCCGTTTTTCAGTGTCGGCTGCCGACGACATTGCGTCTGCTCCGCCCCTTGATTTGGGACTGTTACAGCTTGAGTAGCTGGAAGTGTCTGATCCGTCGCACCGATTTCGCCCCTCGTTCCCAAGCGGGAGTTGGGAAACGAGGTGCCTTTGAGGGGGCGAGGTCTGTCACGCGACGTGGATGCGGTTGACGTCGTTCCAGGTGACGGCGGCGGACCAGCTTCCCCAGGAGGTGCTGGTGGCGAAGCCGGTGCCGGTGGAGAGGGCGACGTACCAGGTGCCGCTGCTCGCGCGGCCGGCAATGTCGGTTCTGCCGTCGCCGTCGAAGTCGCCGGCAACGACGTTGAGCCAGGTGGTGGCGGTCGACCACGCTCCGGCGAAGTATGTCGTGAAGGTGGTGTTGGTCCCGGTACCGCCGGTCGGCTGCAGGACGTACCACGTGCCGTTGCTGGAGCGGGCCGCGATGTCGGTGCGGCCGTCGCGGTTGAAGTCACCAACGCGGGCGTCATGCCAGGTGACAGCGGTTGACCAGGCTCCGGCGAACTTGTTGGTGAAGCCGGAGCCATTCGAGAAGGCGACGTACCACGCCCCTGTGTTTGCGCGACCGATGATGTCGTCATTACCGTCGTCGTCAAAGTCGCCCACACGAACGTCGCTCCAGGTGACGGCGGTCGACCAGGAACCGGCGGACATGTTGGTGTGGTTGCTGCCGACACCGGTTGATTGCAGGATGGCCCAAGTGCCAGTGCTCGCGCGGCCGGCGATGTCGTCGATGCCGTCGTTGTTGAAGTCACCCACGTTGACGTCGGTCCAGGTGACGCTGGTGGTCCAGCCCCCGATGGCGTGCGCATTGAAGCCGCTGCCGGTCGACTCGGCAATGTACCACGCTCCGCTTTGGGCGCGACCAGCGATGTCGGTGAGTCCGTCGCCGTTGAAATCGCCTGTCAGCACGTCGCTCCAACTGACCGCCACGCTCCAGCGTCCGCCCCATTCGGCAGCCGTGAAGCTGTTCGTGCCGGCGGTCCAGACCCACCAGTCGCCCTCATCGTCGCGGGCGGCGACATCGTCGCTGCCGTCACCGGTGAAGTCGCCGACCTGGGTGTTCTGCCAATTGATGCCGGCCGGCCGGGTGTCCCACAGCTGATTGGCAAACGCTGTGCCATCCGAGCGGGCGATCCAAAGCCGCCCGTCGTCGAGGCGGCCAAAGAGGGAGTCGGTCGGACCGGCGACGGTGTTGGCCACCGTGGACGGTCCGTCGAGGGACTCGTTCATGGCCGCATCGACGGCCTGGATGGTGACGTTGTACGCGGTGAGCGGGCCAAGGCCGGTTACGGTCGCCGAGTTGCCCGTGACCGTCTGGTTGAGCGCCCCGTCGACGTACACGTTGTAGGCGGTCACGCCGAAGAAGTCATCCGCGCCGGACCATGTCAGGTCGACGGTGGTGGTGGTTTCGTTGGAGACCGTCACTGCCCCAGCGGTCCAGGTCGGCGGCGTCTTGTCGGAGGAGCGCGGAACGCTGATGGCGTCCAGGTCCAGGCCGGCCGATCCGCCCAAGCCGTTGCTGGAACCGTCGAAATACAGGCTCCAGGTCCCGGCGTTGTATTCGACAACGTCTTCATCCTGAACCGTTCCGAGAACCGGCACAGTTGTCGTGGCGATGAAGGACAGGAAGAGGTGGTCCGGCCCGGCGACGGACAATCCGTCGACATCGGCCGCGCCGGCCAATCCCATTGCCGAGGCATCCCATTCGCGGGCAAACGCCGTCCCGTTCCAGGAATACACGTCGGCATCGTCGGCCGTGCCGGCAACGCCCGGGACGGTCGTGTTAGCGAGTGTCGAGAAGTACAGTTTCGTGCCGACAACGCTGACCGCGTCCAGGTCGAGTCCGGCGGACGTGTCCAGGCCCTGGGTGCTTCCGTCGAAGAACAGCGACCATGTGCCGGCGTTGAACTCAACGACGTCTTCGTCCTGAACGGTTCCGATTCCTGGCACCGCTGTCGCGCCGATGAATGACGCGTAGAAATGATCCTCAGCCACCACGGCCAGGCCGTCGACGTCAGCCGCACCGGCCAGTCCCTCGATCGTCGCATCAACGACGCGGCTGTAGTTGGCACCGACGCCCAGCCATTTGTAGACGTCAGAATCGTCTGGTGTGCCACCCGTGCCGGGCACAGTCGTATTGCCCAGCGTCGAGAAGTAGAACACGTCGGCCACGGTGACCGTCTGATCGGCAAATTGCAACTGCTCAACGTTCGTCACCGTGTCGGTGCCGTTGTTCAACATCGGGTCGATGCTGAGCCCGTCGCCGCGGGCATGGACAACCGTGATCACGCCGGCCGCGTTCACGCTGATGTCGTAATCCGCAAAGGGGCCGGAAAACACGGCCGTATCAGTGCCCGAATCGCTCATGGCGATCGAGCGGACGATCGTGATATCTCCGGGATCAATTAAACCCGCGAACACATCAGCGATAAGGTCGACCATGCTGTCGACCAATTGTGTGGCACCCGGAGGGCCGGACGGATCCGGCGCCATCAGTTGCGCCATGAGATAGGCGTCGCCGTCGATAATATCGTCGCCCCCGCGGCCTTCGAGAATGTCGCTGCCGCCGCCACCGATGATGATGTTCCCGCCGGCGAATGAGGTTGTACCAGGAGGCAGCAGGGCCGCAAGACCGATGATCCGCGCGATACCGGCGGCATCGAGCACGTGGGTGCCGTCAATCGTTCCGATCAGATCAATGGAAGTGAGGTCGTCCCCACGGAGCGTGTCGTTCTTGTCCCAGCCGGAGAGTCCTTCCACACCGTTGAAGGTGTCGAAGTCGATGACCGGCAGCGGCGGGGCAAACACGTCGAAGGCGAGGTCGGAGTCGGCTGGCTGCGGGTCATTGTAATGCGTGACCCAGTCGAAGCCGAATTGTCCCAGGAACCTTTCCAAGCCGGTCCCCGCGATGAGGATGTCGTCGCCGCCTTCGCCAAAGTACCGGTCGTCGCCGCCGTTCCCGTTGAGCACGTCGTGGCCGGGTGCGTTGACGTCCGGGCCCAGCAGGATCGGCAAACCCGAATCGCCTTCGACCTTGTCACCTTGGGCACCGCCCTCAATCCAGTCATCCCCGTCGTCGCCGTGGGTCTCGCCGGCGGAAGCACCGTCCAGGATGAAGTCGTTCCCCGCACCCGCGAAGCTGACCGTCGGATCGGACCCGGCGACGATGAAGTCGCTGCCGAGTCCACCTTGGTTCAAGTCTAATCCTTGGCCGGAAGAAATGGCGTCGTTGCCGTCACCACCCTTAATGTTGTCGTCGCCGAAGATGTCGGTGATGATATCGTTGCCGAGACCGCCGATAATGCTGTCGTTACCGGCTCCGCCTTCGAGCCGGTCATTGCCGCCGTTGCCGCGGATCGTGTCATCGCCGATTCCGGAACGGATCCGATCCCCCTCGCCGGGGACTGCCGAATCGCTACCTCCCCAATTGACGTGGAGGTCTCCAGTGTAGCGGACCGTCCCATCGGATTGCCGCACCAGCAAAGTCGTCTCGTCGTAGGGCGTGCTGGGGTCATCGACAATGGGCGTGCCTGGCACGGATCCCTGGACAGCCGCGTCGAAGAACAGGTCGAGACGATCGAACACGACGGCGGGAAGATTGGCAGCCGTCGTGTTGCGCTGGATCAGCTCGGAGAAGGAGTTGCCTTCGAGCTGAACTCCCAGATTCATTCCGCCGGTGCGGAGAAGGTAATAAAACCGGTCGCCCTCTTGCAGGTTTTCCAACTGCAATTCGAAGATGTAGTTCATGGTGCTGCCCAACAGACCGCCGAAGGGCGCTTTTTGTTCGGCAAGGCCGCCGACCCACATGTCGATGTCATCGACACCGGTCGTGGTCAGGCCGCCGGCGTCCGCGTAAGCGCCCTGTCCATTCATGAAGTCAGCACTATCGGCCGTAACTCCGTTGACCAGATCTTCAGCCGCAGCACGCTTATCGGCAACCGTTGTGACGCCGGTGATGCTCGGATGCGTGCCATAGGCCGCGATAAAGTTCACCAGCGACTCCGGAACCTGCAGGTTGAACCCGAAGTCCACCCAGCTCGTGTAAGGCTGGAGAGCGGCGTCATTTGTCGCGGCGAAGAGTTCACGGCGAATCTGGTTGAGCGGCGCAATCCCGAAGTCACGGCCTCGTGCGATATTGATGGCTGCCAGGTCCAAGGGCAGTCCTACGAGGTTGTTTCGCACGGCTTCGATCACAAACGGATCGATCTCGTTGGAGACGTTGCTTGCCAGGCCGTTGAACAAGCTTCCGGCCGCTTCGTCCGGCGTGAGGACCCCGGCAACACCGCCGTCCAGGAATGCCGGAGGATTGAGAAACGCCTCGATGAGGCCGATGTCGTCCGGGTCGACGCCCGCGCCGGAGCTTATGCGTCTCAACTCTTCCGGCAACATCGAGTGGCCGAAGCGGTACACCGCCTGCGAGAACTCCACTGAGATCGACGCGTCGATGGTCGCGTCATACGCGTCAAACACATTGATCTGCGGCGAGATTCTGCGGGCGAACTCCTCGAACACTAGGTGCTGGTATTCCATTTCCGTGACAAACCGGGCAGCTTGGAACAGACGCTCGCCGTTCCAGACACCGGGGCTAAGCTGGTACTCGGCAAGCACGGCTGGGTCGCCGGCTGAGAGCACATTCTTGATGTCGTCGACGAGCCGGTTGTGTTCGGAGTGGAAGACGTGGTGAACAGCGGTGAGCGCAATGTTCTCGTTAACACGCCCGTCGCCGGCGATGAAGTGAGCGCCGAGCATCTCGTCGTCATAGGTCCCGGGCAGCCCGTCATCTCCTGTTCCCGGATCGAGATCGGGCGTCTGGGGGACGCGCGGCGTGGCGGGGTTGCCGTCGTGATCCCACGTGCTGGGGACCGCGTGGTGGGCGATGTCGACGAGGAACGCGAAACCACTGGAAACGCTGTTGGCTGGAACGAGAACACCGAGCCCACCGTTAGCCGCAGGGTTGCCTTCCAGGAGCGTGCCGTCGTCCAGCACGAGTTGTGGGTACCCGTTGGGGCCAGGCAAGAATTTACCGTAAGGGTCGGTGGCGAGAAGAGGGATATTGAGCACGTCTTGATCAACGAGCTGGATGCCAAGCAGGCCCGCCGCCTGCGCTTTGAGTGCGGTCCAGGTTTGCATGCCACCGACGCCCGGAGTGGTGTTCATCCGGCCTGTGGAAACCGGCTTGAGCGACGCATCGTTTTCGTACTCCCGCAAGAAAACGTTCAGTGACGGGTGCGAGCCGTAGGTCTGTTGCTGGTCGACGAACGGCGTATCCTTATTGATTGGTTCTCCGGTGTCGTTGGTCGCGCGAGACAACAACATGAAGTTCGGGGCGCCCGGAGTCGGATCGAACAGCGGATCATCCGGCAGCAGCGGCATGAAAACGGGGCTGCCGGTCTTGGTCGTCAGGTCCAGACCGTGGTCAAAGAACTGGCCGAAGGCGAAGAACACGTCGTTGAACGGCGCACTCAGTCCCTCGTCCGGAGCAACATTCGGGATGTGCAACTGGCCGGTAACCGGGTCCGGCACCGCACCCGGGCCGGCGGCTGCGACCGCCGCCGGGTTTGCCGTCGTCTGGTCGGCGATCAGGTTGCTAATCAGCCGCGGTTGGCTGTCCTGGACGACGCCGCTCGTCTGCGCGTAGGACGTGGGATCGCCGATCGCCTGGCCACCGGGACCATCGGGGTCGAACGTCAAGTTCTCGGCGTCACGGTAGACCGGAGTGGTGAGCCGCGGGAAGGGATTGTCAGCGGCTCCGAATTCTTCCTGTCCGACCACTAGGTTATTGGACGATCCGTCGATCGTTCGCAAACCAAGGGGCTGCAACTCGGCGTTCGGACCAGCCGGAATCTGGTTCGGGCCCGTGCCAATCATTGTCCCATACGGGTTCGAGGCAGAGACGGTGGCCGCGTGCGCTTCGGCGATCTTGATCTGGTCGACAATAAACGCCAGGTCCGCCTCGTTGACGTTGAATCCCTGTCCGACAGGAGCCCCGGCCAGCAAGAGGCGATCTTCCAGCGACTCGACCGCCGGTGTGTGCGACGGGCGGTGATGACGTCTCGCTGATCGTCTGACGTTGCGGGACCGGACACTGCGGAACGAAAAGTCACTCCAACGGAACGAACGCATGGCCTTGACCCCCTGTGGTTTGAGTCGCCTTGGCGTGCCTGCTTTGTCGATTCGGCGTGCCAACACGCTTCAGAATGACGATCAACGATACGAAAGCTGCAAGCGGCGTAAGCCCCCTCAGCCTCTTGAGCGACCTATGCTGTATAACCTTCTCATACCTTATAAGCTGTGTAATTCAATCCAATGAATACATGGTCCTGATCGTTTCTTCAATGAGAATTCCGTGAGAAAACTAACAAAACCAATAAAACTATTAATATAGTTTCTTGCCGCCGGCCCGACTGGTTCTCGCGGAGGCGACGGGTGGCGGGGGCGGCAGTGGAGCGTGGAGCGATATAACCCCTTCGATCCGGGGGCGGTGAGCGGTTTCTCCAACAACAACATCGCCCCCGTGATCAGTGCTTCAAAACCACCGGACGCTGTTACGTCGCCCCCGCCACCCGTCGCATCGGCGACGTCAACGGAACGTGAACGCATGCGTCAGCCGGTCGTTGATTCCGCCTTGCCGTAAATCAGCCAGTAGGCGGTGGGGATCACGATCAGCGTGAAGAGCGTCGAGGTGAGGATGCCGAAGATGATCGCCCAGGCCAATCCGGAGAAGACCGGGTCGAGCGTAATTACTCCGTTGGCCAGCAGGGTGGTGCCGGCGGTCAGCATGATGGGCCGCGTGCGGACAGCCGCGCTGCGGATGATCGCTTCCCGCAGGGGCAGGCCTTCTTCGGATGCCATGTGAATAAAATCGATCAGCACGACCGAATTACGGACGACGATGCCCGCCAGCGCGATCATGCCGATCATGGCCGTGGCGGTGAAGAAGATCGGGTTTGGGTAACCTCCGACCGGGGTGTTGAAGATCACGTTGAGCAGCCAGAAACCAGGCATGATGCCGATGAGTGTTAAGGGGATCGCCAGCATGATCAGCATCGGCAGCACGCGCGAGCCGGTTTGGAACATGAGAATCACAAAGATGCCCAGCAAGGCCGCCCCGAAGGCAAGCCCCAAATCGCGGAATACGTCCAGTGTGATCTTCCATTCCCCCTCGCCGGCCCATTGGACTTTGATGCCGTCCGGGACCGACCAGTGGTCACCGCCGCCCGGTGAGATCCACGAGCGCTGCCCGATGGGCCGAATGTCGCCTCGCAGTTGTCGTGGCGTATCAGCATGGGCCGTCTGATCGACCTGAATGTCGACGATGACGTCAGCGGGAGGGCGTCCGGCAATCTCGCCGTACACGTAAACGACACGTTCCAGATTCTTGTGATAGATCGTCTTGTCTTCGGTTCGTTCGACGAACCGGCCCAGCCCTCCGAGCTGAACGAGGTCCCCTTGGTCGCCCTGGATGTAGAGGCCTTCGAGTTCATCGACGGCGGAGCGTTTGGCTCTCGGCAAGTGGAGTTCGATCCACAGCGGTTCGACCTCTTCCGGCTTGTGGGCCACGGTCGTCTTGTCGCCTCCCAGCGACATGGCGACGGTTTGCGCGATCCGTTCCGTGGAGATGCCCGAGAGGGCCGCCTTCGGTTTGTCGGTCTCGAAGACCCAGCGGACCTGATCCTCTTCGGTGCTGATGTCGACATCGACGACGCCCGGTTCCCGTGCCAGCCGGGCTTCGACCTGTTTGCCGGCGGCGATGAGACGGCTGTATTCGACGCCCGCCGGTCCGTAGATTTCTGCGGTCAGCGTCGACAATACGGGCGGTCCCGGCGGCACTTCCACCAGTTTGATGTTGGCGTTGAGGCTCCTTCCCAGTTCGGTCAATTGTCTGCGGATGCGGAGCAGGATCTCATGCGATTGTTGGACCCGCTTCTCCTTGGCGACCAGATTGACGCGGATGTCGGCGACGTTCGGCCCTTCTCTCAAGAAGTAGTGACGCACCATGCCGTTGAAATCCATCGGTGAGGAAAGTCCCACATAAACCTCGTAGTCGCGGACCTCCGGTTGAACGGCGACTTCACTCGCGATGCGGCGGGCGACCGCATCGGTGCGGTCCAGCGTTGTCCCTTCGGGCATGTCGAGGATGATCTGAAATTCGTTCTTGTTGTCATAGGGCAGCATTTTCAGAGGGACCGCCCGAAACAGCGGCAACGCGGTCGCTCCGGCCATCAACAGGGCCACACCGAGCAGCGTCAGCCAGGCGAGCGGACGGTGATCGACCAGCGGCCCCAGCACGGCCCGCGAGAGGCGGTAGATGGGGCGCGTCGTCAGATCGTACGGCTCTTCATCGCCCGGTTGTTCGATGGTCTTTCTCAAGGCGACCATCGCCATCCACGGCGTAATCATGAAAGCCACGACCGTCGAGAGAGTGACTGTCAGAGGAACGTTGAGCGCCATCGGCGCCATGTACGGCCCCATCATGCCGGTAATGAAAAACAGCGGCAGGAAACTGGCGATGATCGCCAGCGTCGAAAGGATCAAAGCGGGCCGCACCTCTTGGATGGCGCGGAGCACCGACTCCCGGGGCGGTCGCACCCGCATGCTGAAATAGCGGGCGATGTTCTCAACGTCCGTGATCGGATCGTCCACGAGCAGGCCGAGCGACAGAATCAGCGCGAACATGGTCACGCGGTTGATCGTGTAGCCGCCCAGCAGGTTCACGAACAGCGTGAGGCTGTAACACACGGGGATCGCCAGCGCGATCACCAGTGCCGGCCGCCAGCCCATCGACAGGCCGATCAGGCCGACCACCGTGATCACCGCGACCACCAGGCCCTCGACCAGTTCGTTGACTTTGTCGTTGGCCGTTTCGCCGTAATCCCGGGTGATGCGGTAATGCACGCCGCCCGGCAGGTGCGTCTCCGACAACTCCGCCAGACGTCGATCGACAGCGTTCGCCACCGAGACCGCGTTGGTCCCTTTGCGTTTGGCGACCGCAATATGAACGGCGGGGAACACGTCGTCGACAGCGCGTCCGCCTTCGTCGGCCGGACCGAACCCGATCCAACTGTAGCTCTCCACTTCCGCCGGCCCGTCGATGATCTCCGCGACGTCCTTCAGGTAGACGGGGCGGCCTCCGGCGATGTTGACGACCAGATTGGGCAGGTCCGTGACGTCCTGAATGAACGTGCCGGTCTCGACGATGAACTGTTCGTCCTGCTGCTGGAACTCACCGGACCGCCGATTGACATTAGCCGCTTTGAGAGACTTGGCCACCTGGAGCGGCGACGTCTGCCGGGCCGCCAGCCTTTGGGCATCGAGCAGCACGCGGATTCGCCGGGGACGGCCGCTGGTGATCCAAACCTGGTTCGTGTTCGGAATCGCCTGCAGTTCGTGCTGCACTTCCTCGGCAATGCGACGAAGCTCGAAGTCGCCGTAGAGCTCGGTCCGGTCGGTCCAAAGCGTGGCAATGACGATCGGCACGTCATCCACTTCGATTGGCTTGATGACCCACGCATCGACGACCGGCGGGATTTGGTCGGTGTTGGAATTGATCTTGTTGTACAGTTTGACGAGCGAGTCCTCGCGGTTCTCTCCGACGTAAAACCGGACCGTCACCACACTCTGCCCCGAACGCGACATCGAATAGACGTACTCCACGCCATCGATCTGGTACAGCAGTTTCTCCAGACGCCGGGTCACCTGCTGCTCGACTTCCTCGGCGGACAAGCCGGGGGCGCTGGCAAAAATGTCGGCCATCGGGACGACGATTTGCGGTTCCTCTTCGCGGGGCGTGAGCACCAAGGCAGCCGCTCCCAGCAGGAAAGAAACCACCACGAACAGAATCGCAACGTCGCCCCGCAGGAATGCTTCGACGACGCGCGTCATCAGCGGCGTGGCTTCGATGTCACTTCCCGGCAGCGGGCTATCCATTGCTGTGCCCTTCATCGGCGGCGGCGTCGGATTTGGCCGCGGCCTTCACCACCACACGCTCGCCCGCTTTCAGGCCGCTGAGCACCTCAATCCGCCCGGGCATGCCAATCCGGCCCGTCTGGATGAATCGCCGCTCAACATGGCCGTCATCAGTGACCACATCGACGAACTCCAACTGCCCCATCTGGTGGATGGCATCGGTTGCCAGACAGAGATGGCGCCGCTTGCCGGCGGGGATTCGCAGACGGCCGAACATGCCTTCGAACAAGTTGTCCGATTTGGGAATGCTGGCTTTCACAAGAAACGAGCGGCTGGGGGCGTCGGCCTGGGGCACGATCTCGTCGATGGTCGAGGTCACCTCGCGGTCCAGCGCGTCGATGTAAACTTTGAGCCGGTCACCCCGCTTCAGTTTGACCGCCAACTGCTCCAGCACGGGGGCTTCGAGCCGCAGGGAGGAGGCATCGTACAAAACCAGGATCGGCTCCCCAGGACGGGATGTGTCACCCGGCTCGGCCAGCCGATCGACGATGCGTCCCGCCTTGGGGGCCTTGATCGTCGTGTACGACAGCATGACGGCCGCTTCGTTGACGGCTTGCTCGGCCCGCAATTCCTCGGCCCGCGAGACTTCCAGGTAACGCGCGGCGGTATCCAACTCGGATTGCGAGACGACATTTTTTTCGCTCAATCGCTTGATTCGCTCATGGCTGGTTTCCGCCTCTTTGCGAGTCGCCGTTGCAGCGATCAGCGCCTGTTCCACCTGCTTGAGCCGCGCCTCCACATCCTGACGGTTGAGCCGTATGAGCACATCCTCCTCGTTCACCTGATCGCCCGCCGAGACGGTGATCTCCACGATCGTCGCCAGCACCTTGGCGGAAATGACGGTCCGGCTGGCCGCTTTGAGCGTGCCAATTGCCTCCTCAATGTATTCCTTGGTCACTTCGTGAACGATGTCGGTCGTTTGGTTCGATAGAGGCGTCCGCCGCACCGTCGGCGTGCCCGGAGCAATTCTCTCCTCGAAGGCCCCGCCCAGCCACGCGATCACCAGCACCAACAGACCCATGCCGATCGCCAGCGGGACGAACGTCTTCGTCACACGCCACACAACCTGGAGGGGCTTGGAAAAGCCGGACATAGTTTCTCTCCGAATGGTTCCCATCAAACGAAATAAGGCGAACGAAACAAGGTCCCGCGTGCGGCTGTCTGCTCTACTCCCACGCGCATTCCTGAATGGCAGCCTTCAAGACGAATTCCGGATGATGCCCGAAATACTCGCCCTCCCAGACGAACCCGCCCGTCT
>JAJDEI010000241.1 GCA_029259845.1 Planctomycetaceae bacterium
TCTCTATCAATCGAAGACCCAATCACTTACGACACTTCAAGTGCCATTCGGGTCAGGCACCTTTTCGTGCCATTTCGTGGGAGAGCGGCGTTGACGAACACCTCAAGTTCTCGGCCCCACGAATTGGTGCCTGACCCCGACGGGAGGGGGTTCTGCTTGCAGTCCGGGGTGTGTTCGAGAATGATTCAGAGGCTGGCTCATTTCCGCCACTGCGATTCCTCGGCAGGACCAACGTCGTGAGGTCAATGGCTGCCATTCTAATGCTGCTTGTGGCGACGGTCGCGCGGACCGCAGTCGCCGACGGTGTCGTCGACGGAAGGCTGCAGATGTCGGTCGAACCGCAGTTCGGGGCGTTCCGGGGCCAGGCGCCGTTGGCCGTGAAGGTGACGCTGGGTTGGTCGGACTCCGCATTGATCGAGGGGCGGTTGCGGCTCAAATGGTACGTCGATCAGACCCACCTGGGCACGTACGTCTCCCCGGAAACAGCGCTGGCCGACAGCAGGATCAAACGATCGATTCTGCTCCCGCCGGCGATCATGCCTCAGGACGCGGCGGCCTTTTCCGTGCAGGGGGAGTTCGTCACCCGGGACCAGGTTTATGATCTCGACATCCACGATCTGGCGGTGCCGCTCGACTGGCGGCGGACGTTTGTCGTGGGCCTTCTCCGGTCACCCGTACTGAGAATGGAAGCGGAGGGGGCCGGCGCGGAAGTTCCCCGTCGTGTGCGGCTCATTCAGTCGTTGCGGTTCGAGCAGTTCATCAAGACGCCGCTGCGGGCCCGCGAACTGAGCACGATGGTCGTCGAAGTCGACCCGGACGACGTTCCCACGAACCCGCTGCAACTGATGGGATTCGACATGCTGGTGATCGCGGGGGAAAGTCTTGGCAAGCTGACGGTGCCGTGTCTGGAGAGTCTGGTTACGTGGGTCGAGGCGGGCGGAAGCCTGTGCTGTCTGATTGATGGCCCGTTGCCGGAGAGACATGTCGCCTTTGTGAATCGTTTGGCAGGCGCTGATCCCGCTGAGGCCCCCTACCTGCGAACGGAAGCGGGACGTTTGCTGCCGGTCGCGGGTGAGGCGGTGGGGATCGGCCATCATCGACCGGCGCTGGGCCGGCTGGTGGTGGCGCGGGGCTCCGTCGACTACGGCGGCGAGGACTGGCAACGGGCCCTGTTGTTTCTGTGGAAGGTGCGTCAGGAGCGGATCGCTGATTGGGAACAGGGCCGCGAGTGGCCGCTCGACGCCGTCGCCGAAACCGACGATTACGACGCAGCGTATCTCGTGCCGCTCTCCCTGGAGCCGAACCGTCCGTTGTCGGTCGGTCCGATGACGAATCTGTTGCTGCCGCAGTCGATCCAGGGGCTTCCGCTGCTGACCATCGGTGCGATCCTTGTGCTGTTCCTGGTGGTGATCGCGCCGGGAGACTATTTCCTGTTGGGATGGTTGCGGCGGCGGCGATGGACGTGGGTGCTGTTCCCGGCGATGTCGCTGTTGTTTACTTGGCTGATGATGGGACTGGCCGAGCGTCACCTGGGGTCGGCCAATCTGGGCCGTTCGATCACCATCGTCGATCTGTCGAGCGACGGGCGGCCGGTCCGTGTTTCGAGGATCGATCTGTTGTATTCGGCGTTCAATCAGACGGTTCGCGACGAGCAGCAGCGATCGCTAATGGTGCCGGTCGATCCGGAGACGAAAGAATCGACCGCGGCCCGGGTGAGCGTGCGTGGATACACGCCTGACTACGAAGAGCCGTGGACGTATATCGGAAACCTGCCGGGACGGCATGTCGTGGAGCGGACGGTGCGTCAATGGTCGCCGCGGCTGTCCCGCGCGACGACACTCGGCGCGCCGGTTCTGCGATCAGATTTACCGCTGGCCGGTTCGCCGCTCGCCGGGTTCGACTGGCAGTCGGTTTCGCGGGAACGGCTCGCTCAGCCGGATGGCCTGAGAGAATTGTGGCGCGCACTGCGGGAGTACGACTCGTCCGTCGACGTGGTGGTCCTGGGAGACACGCGGGGCGTCGGTTTCGAGCAAGCCGGCGACCCGGACCCGGACCCGAAACCGGAGCAGGGACAAGCCGCTCAGCGATTGGCGGTCTCCCGTTTTGTATTCGCAAACTCGATCAGTCGCACGGAGGACTCGCGGTTGTTCACGCTGGTCTCGCAAGTCTCGCCAACAGCGGCCGGCCAATGGGAAGACCTGGCGATCCTCGACTCTTCCGGCGATGGGGACCTGCTTGTTGTGGCCGTGACCGAGCCCACGGAGGGGCAATACGTCGCATATCGAAAACTGCTGATCGAGGAAGAGTGATTTCTTGTCAACGAGTCACGTGTCTCCATGAAGGTCGCTTGCGGTTTCGCACGACCCCAGTGAGGTCCAAACGAACTTTGGCGCGCTGCGAAACCGCAAGCGATGTTGCCAACCGATGATGAAACGAGAAGTCAACAGACACCCGATTCGCAAGGAAAACTGATGTCGTTTGTGCAGATCGAGGACCTGCGGGTCAGTTATGGCGATGTGCGGGCCGTGCGGGGGATTTCGTTTGAGATCCCGCAGGGCGACGTGTTCGGGTTTATCGGGCCGAACGGAGCGGGCAAGTCGACGACAATCAAGGTGTTGGCGACGCTGCTCAAGCCGTTTTCGGGCCGCGTGCGGATTGCGGGCATCGACGTGCCGCGGCACCCAATGGCGATCCGCCGCCGCATTGGCTACATGCCCGACTTCTTCGGCGTTTACGAAGACCTCTCTGCCCTCGAATACCTACATTTCTTTGCGGCTGCGTTTCAGATCCCCCGCAGCCACCGGACCCGGACCATCGGCGACGTGCTCGCCCTGACCGACATGACGGACAAGGCGGAGGAGCCGGTCGACAGCCTGTCACGGGGGATGAAACAGCGGCTCGGACTGGCCCGGGTGCTGCTTCACGACCCGGACCTGCTGTTGCTCGACGAGCCCGCCTCGGGGCTCGACCCGCGTGCCCGGATTGAAGTCCGCGAACTGCTCAAAGCGCTGCAGGGCATGGGGAAAACGATCCTCATCTCATCGCACATCCTGCACGAGCTCGCGCAATTGTGCACGCGGATCGGCATCATCGAGGCGGGCAAGCTGGTCGCCGCCGGATCGCTGGGAGAGATTTACGCGAATCTCGGCCTGATGCAGGTCGTGCATGTGCAGATCCTCAATCTGACCGACGATATGACGGCGCGGCTCAAGGCGATCCCCGGCGTGATGAGCGTCGAAACGCAGGTCGACCGCGTCTCCCTGCGGATGCGCGCCGGCGAAATCACTGCGGAGGACCTGCTCGATCGCATCCACGCCCTCGGTGCCCGCATCCGCATGTTTCAGCCCGAAGCAATGGACATGGAGACCGCGTTCATGAAGCTCACCGAGGGGAAAACCGCGTGAGCGAACAAGCAGCCTATGTCGCCGGCAAGTCGAACTCCGCCCGAATTTCCGCCATCACCTCTGCTGCGGGACGGTCCCGCCCGGCCTCCAATTCTCGAATCGAGCGACGGAGGACCGCATTGACAACCGCCCGCTCTTCACAGGCAACGTCTGCTTCGAGCCACAAGGCGACCAGTTCCTGCAGAGATGCGTCGCCACCACCGTTGTTGAGTCTCGCGGAGGCAAACTCGTGAAACCGGTTCAGTTCATCCTGTGTGACGGACATGACGACATCCTCGCAACGTAATCCAAAACCGGCCCAGACTAACATGTGGGGCCGGTGACGGGCCAAAGTATTTTCAAGAGCGGTCACTCACAACAGACCGAAATCGAGTCATGGACTCTCTTCTGCAACATCTCCGCTTTCCGCTGCTGATGAAGGAGTTGACGGAGCAGGCGAACAGGCGGCGGACGTACATCGTCCGGTTTCTGTACGCGTTCGTGCTGTTTGGTTTGGGGTTGCTGGCGATTGCGGGGGGAGAGTCGGGAGGCGACATCCGGCTCGGTGCCGGGCGGGACATCTTCCACGATCTGGTGCGGATGCAGTTCTGGCTCGTGCTGATCTTTCTGCCCGCGACCGCCAGCGGTGCGCTGACCATCGAGAAGGAACACGACTCGCTGGCGCTGCTGTTACTGACGACGATTCCGCCGTGGTCGATCGTGCTGCAAAAATTTCTCAGCCGTCTGATTCCGATGGTGTCGTTTCTGTTGCTGGCGTTTCCATTGATGGCAGCCGCCTACAGTTACGGGGGCGTTGCGACCGGGGAACTGATCGGGGCAATCGGTCTGCTGTTGCTATTCGCCGCAGAAGTCGCGTCCGTTGCGGTGATGTGCTCTGCCTATTGTCGCACAACGGGAGAGGCATTCATCGCGACATACGCGCTGTTGGCGCTACTTGCAGCGTTCGGCATCTGGCCGCAATTGCATTTCTCTCTGTTGACGGAAACGACTGTTCCAAATGCCGTGGAAGAGACCTGGACAGGCGCATTCCTCACCATGTTGGTGAGCCTCGTTTGTCTTGTCGTCGCCAGTCGGTTCGTTGAGTCGCGGGCGTTTGTCCCGCCGCGCAACTTGCTGCTGCAGATGTTTCAGAAACTCGACCGGTTCTATAACGACTTGAATAAGGTGACCGGGGGCGTTGTCCTGTTCGACGACCGCAATCAGTTGCCGGGCGACGACCCGATTGCGTGGCGGGAGACGTCGAAAAAGTCGCTGGGAACGGCCCGCTACCTGTTTCGTGTCTTCACCGCCCTGGAGGTGCCGATCCTGTTTGTGGCCGCCGCCGTGAACATCGACATGGTGCGGGGGAGCAGCTCGGTGACAGGATTGCTGTACATCCTATGGGTGATTGCTGCTGCGCTGCTTTGTGTGCATGCATCCGGGGTCGTCACCGCCGAGCGTTCGCGGCAAACGCTCGACTCGCTGCTGACCGCGCCGCTGACCGGTGCCGAGATCGTCAAGCAGAAGATGGCCGGTGTTCGCCGATTGATTGGCGTGCTGCTGGTTCCGTTCGGATCGATCTACGTGTTTCAACTTTGGTTTCGGGGTTTCGACATCGGTTATGCGGTCGGATCGTTCGGAACGGCGTTTATCTTTCTGTGGCTGGTCACATGGGGGGCGCTGTGGATCGGCCTGCACCTGCACGGCACGATGAAGGCAGTGCTGACGTCGATGTTCGCCGTGCTCGCGGTGTGCGCGGTGCCGATGATCGCGGAGACTGTGTTGTCACGTTGGACGCCGATGGCTCGAATCGGCGTGCCGGCATGGATCGGCAGCATGAGCCCGGCCAACATCATCCGGGGAATCGAGGGGCGCGGCACGCTCCACAATCCGGTGGGCGAGCTTCAGTTCTGGGTATTGCTCGGAATGTTGCCGGTTTACGGACTGGCGTTGATGTGGGTTCGCGGCACATGTCTGCGGCATGCCGACCGGCTGCTGAACCGTGTGCCCGACGATGTGGATGCCCCGATCGACCCTGTCTCAGCCGACTCTTCCGACACGGCGGACCGCGACGAACGATCCGCTGCAGATGGAACTCATGCGGCTGCAACGTCCGAGATCGCTGAAACGGCGAACTGAGAATCTGTCCGAAAACTCGACCCCGGAGCCTCGCCCTCCCCTTCGCGGACCGCGCGACCGGCCGGCCGTTCTGCGAACGGTCCCGAAACGGCGGTCTCTATCACTTCGTTCCCTTCATTGGCTTCTGTAACATCCGACGGTGGGCTGGCGAAAGCGACCGGTGAAAACGGCGGGTGAAAACGGCGGGTGGCTGGGGCCGAGGCTTTCCGAGCCCCCAGATGCATTGCGTCTGGGGGCTGCCGTTGGTCGACCCCAGCCACCCAGCGACCCCAGCCACCTGGTTCAGGTTTCGAGACGGCCTCAAGGGGAACAAAGGTTCGAGCATGCTTTGGGAAATTGAGATTCATCCCGTCGAGGGTCAGACGGACCGCGAGGGGACTCGTGCGACCGGTGAGGCGGTTGCGTTTGGGACTGCGACGATTACCACGGTGCGGGCAGCGCGGTCGTATCTGGTTGAGGGGGAACTGGATGAGGAGGAGGTTACGGGTGAGGCGGTCGGTTTGCTGGCCGATGGGGTGGTCGAGCGATGTGCTGTGCATCGGTTGCCGGCGCACGCCCACGGGATGCAACCCGTGGGCGTGGGGGAGTCCACCTCTCACCCCTCACCCCTCGACCCTCACCTCCTCAACGTGCTGTTCAAGCCGGGGGTGACCGATAACGTGGGGGCGACGGCGACGCAGGCGCTCAAGGACGTTGGGCTGAAAGTCGATCGCGTGGCGACTTGTCGCAAGTACTGGATCAACGCCGAGGCAACTGAAGAGGATATCGCGCGGCTCTGTGGCAAAGTGCTCGCCAACGATTCGATCGAGCGGGTGATTCGGGGCCCTCTGCCGCTCACGTCGATCGCCGTCGGCAGCGATTACGAATTCTCCCTGCGAACGACCGCGATTTGTGATGCCTCGGATGCCGCGCTTCAGGAGTTGTCCAAGGTCGGGCAGTTGTATCTCAGTCTCGTCGAGATGCAGACGATTCAGCGGTATTTCCGCGATCTGGGCCGGGAGCCGACGGACATCGAATTGGAGACGGTCGCTCAAACCTGGAGTGAGCATTGTTCGCACAAGACGCTGGCGGGGCGGATTCACTACCGGGATGAGCGGGGCGAGCGGCACTTTGAGAACATGCTCAAGGAGACGATCTTCGCGGCGACGCAGACGATCCGCGCGCGGTTGGGGGATGACGACTGGTGCGTGAGCGTGTTCAAGGACAACGCGGGCATTGTGCGGTTCGACGACAAGCAGGACGTGTGCATCAAAGTCGAAACGCACAATCATCCCTCGGCCCTCGAACCGTACGGCGGTGCCAACACGGGATTGGGCGGCGTGATCCGCGACCCGTTGGGGACCGGGATGGGTGCGCGGCCGGTGTGCAATACCGACGTGTTCTGCTTCGCTCCGCCCGACACGCCGCACGACGGGCTCCCGCCGGGAGTGCTGCATCCCAAAAACGTGATGCAGGGGGTTGTCGCCGGCGTCCGCGATTACGGGAACCGCATGGGGATTCCAACCGTCAACGGAGCGGTGTATTTTGACGAACGGTATCTCGGCAATCCGCTTGTTTACTGCGGAAACGTGGCGATGATTCCCCGCGGGATGAGTGAAAAAGAAGTTGTGCCGGGTGACTACATCGTCACCGTCGGCGGCCGTACCGGGCGGGACGGCATTCACGGGGCCACCTTTTCTTCGGCCGAACTGACCCACGAAAGCGACGAGTTGTCCGGCGGTGCGGTGCAGATCGGCAACGCCATCACCGAGAAAATGCTGATGGACGTGATTCTCGAAGCCCGCGACCGGGGCCTGTATGACGCCATCACCGACTGCGGTGCGGGCGGGTTCAGCAGCGCGGTCGGCGAGATGGGCGAGGAGTGCGGCGCGGAGGTGTGGCTCGACAAGGCTCCCCTTAAGTACAACGGCCTGTCCTATACGGAAATCTGGATCAGCGAAGCGCAGGAGCGGATGGTGCTCGCGGTCCCGCCGGTGTCGTGGGACGAGTTTGAATCGTTGTGTGCGTCCGAAGGGGTCGAAGCGACTGTGATCGGCAAATTCACCGACACGCGTCGGCTCGTCCTCAAGTACGACGGCACGGAGGTCGGCAATCTGGAGATGGCGTTCCTGCACGACGGTCGCCCGCCGGTGATCCGTGAGGCAGTGTTTCGGAGCTCCGAGCCTGAAGGGCCAAACAATCAGAACCCCGCCCCTGAAGGGCCGAACGATCACAGCCCCGACCGTCAGGGAGGGTTCGGTCAGCGACCAAATGCGAGCAGCGTTAACTCAGCGGGACCCGGCGCTCACGCTTCGCGCTTTGAGGAGTTCGGGAACACGCTCAAGGAGATTCTGGGCTCCCTCAACGTCTGCTCGAAGGAATGGATCATTCGCCAGTATGACCACGAGGTGCAGGGGGGGAGCGTGGTGAAGCCGTTGGTCGGTGTGTGTCAGGACGGTCCCTCCGATGCGGCGGTGGTGCGTCCCGATCTGACGTCGAATCGGGGGCTTGTCGTTTCGTGCGGGATGAATCCGAGGTACGGAGACATCGACCCTTATTGGATGGCGGCGGCAGCGATCGACGAAGCGGTTCGCAACTGCGTCGCCGTCGGAGCGGACCCGTCGCGGATCGCGATCCTGGACAATTTCTGCTGGGGCAACACTGAGTGTCCGGAGACACTCGGGTCGCTGGTTCGCGCAGCTCTCGGGTGTCAGGAAACGGCGGTGGCGTTGGGGACGCCGTTTGTGAGCGGAAAGGATTCGCTCAACAATGAGTTCACGTATGAGAAAGCCCACGGGTTGCACATTAACCAAGCCCACGGGTTGCAACCCGTGGGCTTGGGCACGGAGACGATCTCGATCCCGCCTTCCTTGCTGATCACCGCTCTGGGGCAGGTGGCCGACATTCGCCGGTGCGTGACGATGGACCTCAAGGAGCCGGGGAACGTGCTGTTTCTCGTCGGCCAAACTGAAGCTGAATTCGGAGGGAGCCACTATCATTGGGTCACCGATGGCAGCGGAGGGACGGTTCCTCGTGTTGATTTGGAGCGGGCCCCTGCCGTCTTTGCGGCGGTGCACGAGGCGATCACGACGGGCCTCGTGCGGAGTTGCCACGATTTGAGCGAAGGAGGGCTTGCCGTCGGAATCGCCGAGATGGCGTTTGCGGGCGGGCGGGGAGTGACCGTGTCGCTGGAGGCTTTCGGGACGATGGACGACACGGTCGTGTTGTTCTCGGAGAGTTGCACGCGGTTCCTGTTCGAGGTGCCGGCGTCGGATGCGGACCGGTTTGCGAAGCTCATTGAAGAACGGACCGGACGCAGCGCTGCCCGATTGGGTGTCGTGACGGATACCGACCGGATGCGGGTGACTAACCTTGACGGCCGGGTGCTCGTCGATGAAACGATCGGCGGATTGAAGGAGTGTTGGCAACGTCCGTTGGATTGGGCTTGAGACGAACAGGTGAGCCGCTCCACGGTCTTTGCGAAACATCGAATCTCGTGGATTCTCCGTTGACCAGTTTGTCGGGTGAATTCGGGGTAGCACCGGTTGTCCCAACCGGTGCCGCGCAGCGGCAGGAAGCTTATCCTTGGACACGTACGAGATTGACCCGGCGAGTAATCCAGAGGCTTCTTTTCGCGTTGCGACACGGGTTGGGACAACCCGTGCTACCCATATTCAATGGCCGAACAATAAATTCCCAAGGAGGTATTCGGGTGACGTTGTTGGAAACAGCCGAAGCGGCGGCACGAATTGGCGGAGAGGTGCTCCGAGAGTGGGCGGACAAATTCACCGCGCGGGAGAAGAGTCCGGCGAATCTCGTCACCGAAGCAGATTTCGCCTCGGAGAAGGCGATCTTCGAGTTTATTCACGCGCGGTTCCCGGACCATCGTTTTCTGGGAGAGGAAGGGCTCAGCCGGGACGAGGGGAATTCGCCCTTTCGCTGGATCATCGACCCTCTCGACGGGACATCGAACTACGTGCACCGGTTCCCCTATTACGCCGTTTCGATTGGCGTGGAGCAGGAGGGCGTGCTGGTGGCCGGCGCGGTTTACGATCCGAGCCGCGATGAGATGTTCTCCGCAGCCGCGGGGAAAGGGGCGACCGTCAATGGACAACCCATGCGCGTGTCGTCGCAGCAGGACTTGTCGGCGGCGTTGTGCATGGCGAGCCTGCCGGTGAAGACGACCCGCGACGACCCCGCGGTGCAACGGTTCTTGCGAGTTCTGGAGGCGGCGCAGCACGTCCAGCGGACGGGGTCGGCGGCCCTTAACCTGGCGTCCGTCGCCGCGGGTCGCGTGGAAGCGTTTTGGTCCACCAACCTGAAGCCGTGGGACATGGCGGCGGGTGTGCTACTCGTCCGGGAAGCGGGCGGGCGAGTCACACGAACGGGCGGCGGAACGTTCCTGGTCGATGAAGCGGATCTGCTGGCATCGAACGGGACGCCGCTGCACGACGAACTGGTCGATCTGCTGAGTTGCTGATCCTTGGCTCCGCTGAGTGCTTGTACCGAGAATTCGTACAGACACCCGGTGTCGCGAATCGGTAACGGCCGTTTTGCATGAGTCCGGGCTCCGATCCCGCTCAAGGCGTCGCCTACAGATTGAGACACCGGGTGTCTTCGACATTTCGCCTCCGACAACCTCGGTTCCGAGCGGCAGGCGGCTCGATGTTGCGGAAAACGGACATCCCGTTCCGACCGGAACTTTAGGAGATTGTGGCCGTCCCGGCACGGCGATCTCTGAGAGAACACCCGCTCTGAGCAAGTGGGTCCTTCAACCGTGTGAGATCAGGGGATATGATACAGGGAGCGGGGAGATGGTCTTTCACCGCCGTTTCGATAGCACCGCGCCGTGTCCTGCGTCATCATGGGGCGCAGGAGTGTCATTCGTTTGCCCCAGGCTTGAGCGGTGAATCGCGGGCGTTCCCGAGTGGTGACGACACGGCTGTTCCCGGACGATTCGTTCGACGGGAAAGATCCGTCGTCCGAGAGAGGCTGAATCGGTGTCTCGACAACTGGCACTCGCGATGTTGAGCTTGCTGCTGACCGGTCTGCTCGGACCGGTCGGTGCTGCATCCGCCCAGGTTGCCCCGACAGCGAGTGGTCCGACTACGGTGTCCCCGGCTGCGGGAGCTGACGAGGATGGGACTGACGGACCGTCGGCGGGGACGCCGTCGACCGCCAAACGGTCGGCAACACTCCGCTCGGCAACAAAACCGGCGAGAACGATTTTCAAACAGGACGCCAAAGGTCAGTGGAGCCCGGTGCCGCTGGACTCTGCGGCATTCGATGAGATCGAACCGACATCTCGGGAACCGTCGGCCAACGATCCCCAGGTCCCGGATTCTTTCCTGTCGCAGCTCCGGCTCGACGGTACGGTGACCGACATCGGCGTCGACCTGACAGCCGACGTGGCCGTCAAGGTGGTGACCCCGGATCGCTGGCTCAGAGTCCCGCTCCGATTCGACCAGGCGCTGCTCATCGGGGTCGAGCACGAGGGAACGGGTGACGCAGCTCCCGATCTCGCCCACCCGGGGAACGAGGGGATTTCCTGGTTGCTCAAGGGGCAAGGGGAACATCGCCTGCAGCTCCATCTGCGCGTGCCGCTGCGAAAGACGCCGGAGGGAGAGCGGTTGCAACTTCAGTTGCCCGCTCTGGGTCTCTTCACGGGTGAGATGGAGTTGCGAATTCCATCAAGCGCCGTGACCGTCCGAGAGGGGAGCGGGGTCCGGCTGCGTGGAACAAAAACAGACGGGAACGCCACAATCGTTTCCGCTGACCTGACGGGAGAACGCCTTGATCTTCGATGGAACGTCGTGCTGCAACCGACGGAAACCATGACCCTGGAGCCGACGGAAATCAAGCTTACGCTGGCGGAGGACGTCTTTGAGCTGACGGCGCATCAGGAGGTCCAGTTGCAGACGGGACAGTTGGACGCCCTGCGCGTCCGCCTGCCGTCGGACGACTTCAAATTGTCACCGCAGGGCGTTCGCGTGAGTGACCGGAGCGGTCACGGCCGGTGGGTTCAGCCTTCGCCCCCGGACGAGGCGTCATGGGTCACGGTGCCGGTGGACGGTGTCGTCGGCAACATCGTCGAACTGGATTGGCGGTTCGCTTATCAGCCGTCGGGATCGGACGATGAGATTGTGATCGACGGCTTCGAAGTGGCTGAGACACGCAAGCATACCGGGACCATTACCGTCGTCGGGTCTCCCTCGTATCGGATCTCCCGCGTTGAAGAGGGAGAGATCGGCATCAAGCGAACCGACGTCAGCGAGCAGTCTGCCGCTTTGGCGTATGCGTTTTCGGGGGGGCGATCCCGGTTGACGCTGCGCGTGGAGCCGATCGTTCCTTCGTTGTCGGTGACTCCCTTTTACTTCCTGCTGATCTCACCGGACCGTGTCGAGTTGCAAGCGGCGTTTCAGATTCATGTGGACGATGGGAGTTTCCGCAGCGTGCCAATTCGCTTGCAAGAGAAAGCGGGGAAGCCGTGGGTCGTCAACGCTTCTCCCTCGACTGCCGGAGAGCTGCGCCCCATTCCCGTGAAGGGGAACGGCGAAGGGGGTGTCGACGACGGAACCGAACACGACTCCGGGCGGCAGTGGATCTTTCAACTTCCTGAGACGGTCGACCGGCAAACGACGGTGAGTTTGTCGGCGGCTTATTTCTTTGGACTGTATGGATCACAAGAGACGCCGTCGTTTTCTCTGCCGACCGTCACCGGCGCGCGAACCTTCCCCGGGTGGGTGGTCGTCTCGACCGCCGACAACGTCGAAGTGACGGCACACGCCCAGGCGGGCACGACCCTCCTCCGGCAGGATGGCTCCGCCTTGCGGGGGCGTTCGATCACTCTGCCGGAATGGATGAGCACGCAGCCACAAACGGTCTATCGCCTGACGACGGCGGATTCGGAGTCGGCTCCCACCCTCGAAACAGAGGTCACCGTCCGGACCCAGCAAATCACGACCTCCGCAGACGTGCAACTCTCGACGCGGGAAAGAAACCTGAGCGTGACCCAGCGGATCGCCTACAACGTCGAGTATGGGCGAATCTCCCGGGTTCGATTGCAGATTCCTCCGGCCCTTGAGGAACTCATTCCCGAAGAGGTTCGCCCGCAGTCTCTGCAGTTTCTGTTGAACGGCGACAAACCGCTGCAGGCCGAATGGTCCGGCCGCGACGTTTCGCTGGATCTTCCGTCGCCGCTGTTGGGAGGATTCGAGATTGTCGTGGCCGGCTATTTCGTCGGGCGGAGTCCGGCGTCGGAGCAAGAAACGCTGCATGTGCCGGTCATTCGCAGCTTGGACCAGCCGTTCGAGAGGGTGCGCCTGTCGGTTCCCGGGCAGGACACGACGGAGGTGACCGTTACGGACAAAGCATGGACCCGGTTGGCGACCGTGATCGGCGGACCGCAGTGGATCAGCAATCAATCCGTCGAAGGCGTTTCCATCGCAGTCAATCGGTCGCTTTCCCACAGCCCGCTCCGATTGACGATCAGCGAAGCGCTCCTGCAAACAGAATTGGACGAAGTCGGAAACTCGTCGACCACGGCAACCTATCTGATGAAGCGGCCCAAGACGCGACTGATCGTGCAGCTGCCGGATGACGTCCAGAATCCCCAATTCGACTGGAACGGCACACCTTTGCCCAACGGGGCGGCTGTTGAAGAACCGAAATATCCGCACCAGTTCCGGCTGAACCCGCCGACGCACGCACGGGCCGGTGAGCCCGCCGCCTTTCGGCTGACAATCCGTTATCGCCAACCCCGTCCCGAAACTCGCTGGTCCGAGGGCCGGCCGGTCGTGTTCCCCAAGTTTCCGAACGGCGTTTGGATTGAACAATCCTGGTGGGAGCTCTCATTGCCCAGTTCGCAGCACTTGTTCGTCTCACCCAAGACGATGACGCCCCAATTCCAGTGGCAGCGTGAGCAAATCTTCTGGAGCCGCCGGCCGAACTCCGCCTTCGAATCCGTGAGGAACGCCATTCTGCCGAATTCCTTTGCCGAGCCGCCGTCATCAAACGGTTCGGCGAACGTCTACGCGTTCAAGAGCTTCGTGTCCCCCCAAGAGGTCCGCTTCCGTTCCATGAGCAAGTCGATGATCGTGTTCCTCGGTGCCGGTTTGACGCTCACGCTCAGCTTCCTGCTGGTGAAAGTTCCCGCCGCGAGGCATCCGTCGCTCTGGCTGGGCGCGGGGCTGGTTTTCACAGCCGCATCGCTGTGGTATCTGGAACCAATGCTGCTTCTCCTGCAGCCGGCCGCCTACGGGCTTGTCCTGCCGTTGTGTGCTGCACTGCTGGAATACGCAACCGACGGAGGCCTCTCCTCCCGGCGGCACCGGATTTCGCCTTCGGACTTGTCCCGGTCTGACGTGCGCGGAACGCCGCTGGACAGCGGATCCGCATACGCGCCTGTCGCCCTGGTGGAGCCCCAATTGGCAACGACACACGTCCGTCCCGCTGCTATTTCCGATTCCGGGATCAAGCCATGACGGTCCCTGTTCGGCCGATGACCCGTCTCGATGGACGACGCGCAGAAGATGCGCGACGCGATGCAAGAGAGGGCGCGGCGTCGTGCGCCTCGTCGCCAAACCAAGCTCTCCAGGCCAGAAGTTCGGACGGCTTGCCTCATCGGCACGATGAATGCTTTCGTTCGGACCGGGCGAACCTGTTGTGGGCAAGCTTGTTGCGGACGGCACACGCGGCATGGTCGGCGTTGATCACATTCACGTTGCTGTTGGCTGGCGGTCCATTGGCTGGTGCCCGACTGGCCGCTGACGATGCGGCGGCCGCCGGGAAAACGGTCGCCGTTCGTGAGGTTTATGTTCCGGCGGATGAGCCGAGCGCGTGGCCCAACGGCGAATGGCTGGCCCGGCCGACGCGGGAATATCGGCAGATTCTGTCCGACCTCACGGGGAAGGACTATGCGCCGCCACGTGCTTCGCTGGGGCGAGTCCTCTACACCGCGACAATGGACGGGAGTTCCTTCACCAACGGCCGGTTCACGGCAGACGTACAACTTCGTGGCTCGGCGCCGGCGTACATCTCGCTGGGACAGCCGACGTGTGCCTTTCGCCACCTGGAGTGGGAGGATCGGCCCGCCGTGTGGGGGCTGAGTCCGACCGGGGAGACGCTGTTACGGGTGCGTTCTCACTGCGGCACGCTTCGCGGGGATTGGTCGCTTGCCGGACAACCGATCTTTGGGCGGGTGGAGTTCGAGGCGACCCTGCTGCCGGCAGTGGTTTCGACGTTGCAGTTGCGGCTGCCGGCCTCCAGGCAGTTGACGGCGGACGCTCCCGTGAGTGTCAAGGTCGTCCCCGGCTCCGATCCGGATTGGCGGACATGGATCCTGGATCTTGGCCAGCTGTCGCAAATTCGGATGGTCGTCTCGGAGAAGCCGGCCAAGCCCGGCACGACAGACCAATTCGCCGAACGGGTCTCCCGACACTCGCTGACGCCGGACGGGCTGGTTCTTCAATCGGGTTTTCAGGTTGAGGGCGCAAGTGCGGCGAAGGACCAATTGGTTTTCGACGTCTCCGCCGGCTTGGAGGTGACTTCCGTCACGCTGGGCAAGGACCTCGAGCTTCCGTTCCAGCGTGTCCACGACGACGAAGGAGCCCGCGCTGCCGTGGTGGTTCCGCTGGAGGCGGTTTCCCTCACCGGACGCGCCAAACTGAGCGTGCGAGGTGAGATGCCGCTTCCCTCGGAGAGCCGCCTGCTGCTGCCGACGATCTCGCTCCGAAGTTTCCCACTCGTCTCTTCGCGACTCGAAGTGACGATCGGCCATCCGTTGGAATTGCTTGATTATGCGGCGACGCGATGCCGCCTCATCGCATCGACGTTGACCGCCCAGGAAACGGACACCCTGGTATTCGAAGACTGGGCCGCGAACTCCCGGGTGACCGTTTTCTGGGGAGTCCCCCGGTCCGATGTGGTCGCTGACGTGATCGCTGTTGTCGACGCGAAACACGCCCGCCCCATCTCGCGAACATTGCTGAAACTGACGGCCCGCTCCGGATCCGCTTACGAACTCACCTGTGACGTTCCCCGCGACTGGCAAGTCACCCGCGTGACGTCCCAACCGTGGCACCGGCTGCCACAGGTTTCCTCCTGGCGGACCTCCTCGGAAGCCGACGGTTCGACGCAATTATGGATGGAATTCCGGGACTCATTGGCGCAGAACGTTCCCGTGTTCGTTGAAGTCTGGGCGACACGGACAACCGACCAGTGGCCGTCGTCCGTCGACATGCCCGTGGTCCTGCCGCGGGCATCCGGCTTGCGGCACGTGCATCTGGCCATCCAGTCCCCGCAGGGCCGGGCATTCACGTTACCGGCCACTTCGTCTTATCGGCCCTTGAAGTTCCCCGACATGCGCGATGCCTGGAAGGATGTCATCGACGACTGGGACGAATGGCTGGGAGATCCGCTGACTGATCCGCCGCCATCCGCCGAACCGCTGTACATCGCGGCCGAAACCCCATCGGGATCCGACACCCTGCAGGTCATTCCCACCGAGCAGACCGCGACCCCGACGACGGAGCAACAGGAGCAGATCGGCGACTCTTCCCGAACGGTGCGCCGAACCGGAAACGGCCGGTCGGGCAGCCCGGCACAGAGCCGCGTGACGGCTGCCATCGGGGAGAGTGCCGCGCCGGAGGGGCCGGTCCTGTCCGGTTCGCTGCTTGCCGATGTCACCATCGCCACGCGAGTCCCCGCAGCATTAGAAAGCGTCTGTGTGCAGACGGCTTCGTACCGCCTTCGCCGTCCGTCCATCGGGGTTGAATTGCAGTTCGGCCTCCCGGTCCCTGGGGAACTGATCGCCGCCCGCGTTGATGGAAGCGAAGACCATGCAGTCGTGACCGGCCAAACGGCAATTGTCCGGATTCCCTCCGGCGACGCGAGCGTGCTGATCGAAATCGAATACCGCGTCCCGTTCTCGCACTCCCTGCTCCGGGGAACCGGGACCATTCCGTTGCCTCAATCGCAACTCCCGGCCGCGAGTCTGCGATGGTCCGTGGAGTTGCCCGACTCGTATCGTCTCGGCTCCTCCACGAGCGGCACGTCGCTCGGCTTTCGGGAGACCGGGTGGCGGCAGAGACTGTTGGGACCATTGGGCCTCGCACCGGCCGAGCCCGCCTTCTGGCCTTTCGGAACCGGCTCCCATTCCAAAGACAACGACGCAACTCCGGAACCCGCGAATCGCAAGACTTCCGCCGAGGAGAGCACGACGGATGCAGCGGCGGTTGACGCGGCAGATTCCGCGGCGGACACGACGGGGGAGACAACGACGGCGGAGCCGCCCGATGCGACGCTTCACGTCGAAACACGTTCCGTTTCGTTCACGGCGGGGGAACTCAAATTGGAGATTCTGCGACACGACAAGACGCAGCATCTCGGATGGGTCTTGCTCGTCGCCGCGTTGTTGACGACCACGTTCATGCCGTCGATTCCGTTCCTTTCTCACAGTCTGATCCGCCCCGGTTGGGTCATTGCCACCGCGCTGGTTGCGGCTCTCGTCCCGGAAGCACTGGCCGTCCCGTGCGGAGGGCTGTTCCTCGGTTCCTTCGCCGGGACGTTGCTGCCGTCACGGTTTCCGCTTCGCCGCGTCTGGGGTCCGGGAGTGTCGCAGCCAATCGGGAGTACGCAGATGCTCGCGGGAGCTGCGGCACCGTTGATGGTGATTGCCCTGCTGGCGACCGGCGACACATTCGCCTATCAACCCGTCGCCAACAGGGGCGTGGCGGCGACTGTTGCCGCCGAAACAGGACCCGTCGCGAAATCCGACGCGGAACCGAAATCAGCCGCCGGCTCGAAAACGGCGCAGGTTCCGGCCTACGACGCCATGATTCCCATCCGGTCCGGCGAACCGACGCTCGAAGAGACCCCGGTCGTGTACGTCAGTTCGGCCTTGCTGTCGCGTTGGAGGGCAACCCGGACTCCGTCCCCTGAAACTCCGCCATATCTGCTTCGCGAGGCTTCGTATTCCATCGCGGCAGACTATTTGTCGAGACCGCGTGTCACCGCGATCTTCGATGTCGTCCGGCCCGATCCGGCCGCTGCGCGACAAATCGTGTTGCCGCTCCGCGGAATCGCGTTCGACGACGGCACCTCCTGCCGCGTCAACGGCCGCAAGGCCACCGTCATCCCCATGCGCGATGATGCGGGAATCATGATCGACGTTGCGGACTCGGTTTCCGGGGCGTTGCCGGAAGACGGTCCCGGCGACCCCGGACCGGGTGACTTCGAATCCAACTCCCTGCTTCGCATCGAACTTTCCTTCCGCCCGCGGTCCGGCGATCAGCGAACGTCCCGACGAATCGAATTCGAGATCCCGCCCCTGTTGTCGTCGGTCGTGGACATGGGCACGTTCCCTGCTGGGATCGAACCAGCAGTTCTCAACGCCCGGGGAGCCGGAGCACCGAAGAACAACGAGGATTTCATTCAGACCGAACTGGGGCCTGTCGCAAGACTCGAAGTCGACTGGAGCGACGCCCCGCAGGGCGCAGGGAACGGAGCGATGGCCGCCGATCTCGCGCTCTCCTCCGTCGAACTCCATCCGCGCCGCTTGCAAGTTCGCACGCGGCTCTCGTTTCGCACGAACCCGATCGCAGACAACCGGTCACTGCACACCGTTGAAGTGCAGTTGCCGCCGGGCGCCCGGCTGCGCGATGTCCGTGCTCCCGGACTGGCCGATTCGACCGCTATTCGACGGGACGGCCTGCCGACCCGTTTGCAACTCGCCTTTGAAACACTTCCCGCTGACCGCATCGGTGTCGATATCGAGTACACGCTTCCTGCGGAGATGTCGGGCCAAGTCGTGCGGGTTCCCGAATTCGCGTTTCTCCCGGGTGGCACAGCGGACGATTTCCCGCGGCACCTGATGGCACTGACGGCAAGCCCCGGTTTTCAAATCGGCTCCCGCGCCGCCGAACTGGTGGATGAAGGAATTGCGCCGGTCACGCCGTCACATTTCGTGCAAGCGTGGGGCGAGCCGGACGCAACGGTCCCGGATCTGATGTTCTCGCTGACATCGCCCCGGTCGCTCGATCTGCCACTGACGCCTCTCCGGCCGGTTGTCACAGCCGCCGTTCGCGAAATTCTGGCCGTCGGCCGTTCCCGGTTCGTTTGGGAAGCGGAGGCCGACGTCGAATGCCAATCAGTACCGATTGCCGTTCATCGGTTGTCGGTCGATCCGCGGATCCGAATCAGCTCGGTCCGCGTCGAGCAGGACGGTGCCGACCGGCTGGTTCGCTGGTCGATGACGCGCCCCCACGAGATCACTTTGCTGCTCACCGAAGACTTCGTGGGCCGGCAATCGATCCGCGTGTCGGGAGACTTCCCATTCGCGATCAACGAACCGACCGACCTTCCCCGGTTCTCGCTGCGCGATGCCCAGCTCGCGCAACACGAACTGGAAATCCGGAATCCGGCCGGCTGGGCCATCGAGACGCTGAACGCAACTGGCACGCTCCTTGAGAATGCACCCAGCGTGGCATCGGATGGACAAGCGACGCCGGTTGCCGATGCAGCTCACCGATTTGACCTGCTTTCCGACACGCCTCCGGCGAAGGTCCGGGTTGTGGAAACAGCCGCGACGTTCAACTTTGAACGCATCGTTTCAATTCATGCGCAGGAAAACGATTTGTTGCAGATGCGAACGCTGATTCGCATTCCGGAAAGCGCCCCGCTCCCCCCCTGGATCGAATTCGTCGTCCCGGCGGACTGGGCTCGTTTCGGTCCGCTGGCCACACCGCCGGAACTGGCACCGGGTTCCCCCGGCCCGAATGGGGGCACCCTGTTCATCCTCGGCACTCCGCCCGGAAGTTCCCCCATCCGAAACGTGGAGTTCTCCGTCACGTTCCCGCGGTCGGAGGAGCCGTCATGGACCGTTGCCAACATCGGTCTTCCACAAGGATCGCTGAGCCGCCAACGTCTGGTGCTTTCCGGAGATTGCCCCTTCCGCGTCGCCGGTGATGCGCGGGAAACGCCGTTGGACGACGACCTGCGGGCGATGATCTCTCTCCCCGAAGAAAACGCCGCGACGCCGCGAATTTCCTACTCATCGGGTGGTGGCCCCTGGACGTTCGCGCGGGGTCGTCCGGATGGAGCCACCAGTCAGATCACACGGATAGAATCAGCGATCTGGGAGATCCCCCCGTTCGGGTTTGCGGGAATCACCGTCGCCGATGTCGCCCAGGGCCGCGCAGCCGATGTCATAGTCCAAATCCCTGTGCAACTTCGGCTCGTGCAGGCGAGTTGGGGCGGCGAGTTGCTGCCATTGCCTCCGGAAGGGACCCGGTCGCTGACCGTTCCGGCCACCTTGACGAGCCGCCCGCGTCAACCGCAGCAACTGCGGCTCTGGTGGAAGTCGCGAAGTCCGTCGTCCGCGCTCCGCCGCACAATCTTGCTTCCGCGAGTCACGCAACTCCCCGTTGTCAGCGAAACGGTCCTCTTTCTCGGAACAGACCGCTCTCTTTACGATTCGGGCGGGCCTTGGGAAACGCTCACAGAATGGCAAGGGCTTCTGACCTCATCCGCCGCGCTGAGGCCGGCCGAGCAACCCGTCTCCGATGCTCTCATGGCGGCAGGTTATGCTCCGAAGACGTCCGCCCCTCTTGCATCCCTGAGCACATCACCCTCGGTCCTCCTGCGGCAGCGGCGGGACGAGCCATCTGGCGACGAAGTCTCCGCCGTCACGGTGTGGGCCATCAACCGGAACCTGTTGCGAACCGTATCGGTCGTCGTCCTGGGGGTCCTTGTGGTGTTTCTTTCCTGGAAGACCGGCCTGCTGACAGCGCTGCAGCGATACTCGGTCCATCGGGCGGCTTGCGCCTGGGAAGGAGGGACGGTTCTCGCCGCCCTGTTTTGGTCGATGGGGCCGAGTGCCGTCGGCTTCTGCCTACTCATCGTTTGCGGAACCGGCTGGGCTCTGTCGGTCCGGCGTCGGTGGATCGCAGAAACCGGCTTCTTCGTCGCCACCAAATCGGCTCCCTAACCGACCGGAAAGAACGGATTTCGACGGATGCCGGGCACGATCACACATTTTCTGGAGATGATCCGTATCAGTCATACGGTGTTTGCGCTGCCGTTCGCGTTGCTGTCGGCCGTGCTCGCGTGGCGGGAAACGCCGTTCCGCGGCCGCGACTTACTCGGAATCCTGCTGTGCATGCTCTTTGCCCGTTCGGCGGCGATGGCGTTCAACCGTCTGGTGGACCACCGAATCGACGCCGCCAATCCCCGCACGGCGGGCCGTCATTTGCCCGCGGGCCTGCTCAGCCGCCCGGCGGTCATACTGTTTACGGTTCTCTGCTGCCTGGGCTTCATTAGCTCGACATTGCTGTTTCTGCCGAACCCGTGGCCGATGATTCTGGCGGTGCCCGTGCTCCTGTTCCTGCTGGGGTACTCGTTCGCGAAGCGGCTCACCACGTGGTGCCACTACTGGCTTTCCGCCGCTTTGATGCTCTCGCCGATTGCCACCTGGATCGCTCTGACCGGCGGGGTGACGTTGACGCCCGTATTGCTGGCCGGAGCGGTGTTCTTCTGGGTGGGAGGCTTCGACATCCTGTACGCCTGCCAGGACGTCGCCTTTGACCGGGAACAGCGATTGCACAGCATCCCGGCGCGGTGGGGAGTCGCGCGGGCTCTGCAGCTCGCATGGATCAGCCACGTGGGGACGGTCCTCTGCCTGTTGGGGCTGTGGCATGCGGCCGAGCTGGGGCCGGTTTTTCTGTGCGGAACCTTCCTGGTTGCCCTGCTGCTCGCCTACGAGCACTGGATCGTGCGGCCGGATGACCTCACGCGCGTCAACAGAGCCTTCTTCCACGTGAATGCCGTTATCAGCATTGGCCTGTTCGTGGTGGGCGTTGTCGACGTCTTGCTGATGCGCGGCCAGTGATCCGAGAACGGCGCATCACTGCAATCCTGACGGGGGCTGACAGGGCGAACGTGTTTTTCACGACGGGTGGGGTGTCGTCGGCTTGCCGTCGGCGATGCCTCCGGGCGAACAGTCGCCAAGCACTGAAGTTCGCCCGGAACCAACGGCGACGGGCGATCTCAGTGAGACTCCCCAACTTCAACAATCCGTGTGCCCTGTGTTTCAGACACGCTTGCAACTCAACGGACCGTCTTGGTACGACATTGCACCGCGACTCACCCGGACCAACAGACGGGCCCCGCTCTCCCTGCTCCCCGATCCCCGACCCCCGATCCCCGCCCCCTGATCCCCGCAGCATTCGATGAACCTGACTTCAATGGCCGTCGATCGGGAGCCCAACAAGATCAGCCGGTCGCGGCGGTTCTTTCCGGGGTGGACGATGGTCGGTATGGCGGCGGCGGCTCAATTCATGTCCGCTCCCGGCCAGTCTTATTCGGTGGCAGCGTTCAAAGAGCCGATGCGGACGTCACTCGGACTTTCGGAAACGAACTACTCCCTGGCTTATGCGTTCGCCACGATTGTCAGCGGGATGCTGCTTCCGCTTGTGGGCCGGATGATCGATCGGCACGGGGCACGGACAATGATGCCGGCCATCGCTTTCCTGCTGGGAACGGCATGCCTGGGGATGTCGCGTGTGTCGGGGCTGGGAGGATTGTATCTCGGGTTTAGTTTCGTCCGGTCACTGGGCCAGGGGGCGTTGTCACTCGTCGCAGCCTGGCTGGTTTGCGAATGGTTCGCCCGCCGGCGCGGATTCGCGACGGCACTTTCCGGCCTGGGCGGCAGTCTTTCCGTGATGACGATTCCGCTGGGGAATGCGTGGCTGATCAACCATTACGGCTGGCAAACGGGATGGATCGCGTTGGCATTCGGCGTCTGGGGCCTGCTGTTTCTGCCGAGTTTGTTTCTCGTCCGCGATCGGCCGGAAGCACTCGGCTGGTCGCCCGATGGCGACGAATACGTCGGCCATCCGCCCGTGTCGCCACGTGGCGGCGAACAGACTCCGGATGCGAGCGGCCCCAACCGCGATTGGGCGGTTTCGCACGTGGTCCGCGACTCGACATTTTGGAAACTGCTGGCGGTGCCGGCCACCAGTGGCATGGTCGGGACCGGGCTGATCTTTCATGCGGTGTCCCTGCTGGGAAGCCGCGGCGTCTCCCCAGGCGGGGCCTTGGGATTGATTTCGCTGCAGGCGATTGTCGCGACATGTGCGGCACTCGTCGCCGGTTGGATGACGGACCGTTTTCAAGCCAGGTACTTGCTGTCGGCGGCCATGCTGCTGCTGGCGTTGAGCGGGACGATCGTCCTGGTCATGCCGTTTCCAATCGTCGCCGTGCTTTATGCCATCGTGCTCGGCCTCCACGGCAGCATTCTGCGGAGTACGGGCGTGGTCGTCTGGATCAACTACTACGGCCGCGAAAACCAGGGCGCGATTCGCGGCCTGGCCATGGCGGTCATGATCTTCGCCGCAGCCATTGGTCCGCTCCCGTTGGCGTTATCGGTCGATTGGTTTGGGACTTACGACATCGCGCTGTGCGGCTTCATCGCGGCGCCCCTCGCAGCGGCGGTGATCGTTTGGACCGCCGGTCCGCCTCGAAACCGGCCTGGGTTGCAACCGAAAACTCTTCAGTAACATTTGCAACACGAGGCGCAGCGCCGGGTGGCTGGGGCGCCATTAAGGCGGGGGGTGTGTGCCCGGTTCGAACGCTGGGGCCGTGACGCGGCACGTTCACCATCTACGGCCCCAGAGTTGCACGCGGCTCACCGGCCAGTGGTTTTCGATCGCACCAGCCACAAACGCCCACCACTCACCAGTGGTCGGTCCGGAAGGAACTGGCGGGCAAGCCGGCCTTGTTCATCAGGTTGGGGGTCGCATTACTCGTGAAGGCGTAGCGGACCGCCTGAGGAGCGGAAACTTGGTCGGACGAGACGATCAGTTCTTCGCCGTCGATCATGCCGACGGCTGGGTGAAAGACTTGGTCATCGCCGGCGATTTCGAGGTGCGAGGGTGGTTTTCCATCGCTGGTCGCCAGGCCGCCTTCAGCATGGTCGAAGCGGAGACGGATCTGAGAGCCCTCGACGATGCTTTCCGTGACGAGCGGCCCCGAGTACGCGACGTCCTTGCCGTAGTCCTTCGCCAAAGCCCACAGGGCGAGACGGCGGCCCACTTCCTGTTTATTCTTGGGATGAATGTCGGTGAGGTTGGCGATGTCCATCGTCACGGCCATTCCCGTCTTGGGCAGGGCCATTGTTTCCAACTGGGCTTCGCGGAGGTAGGCAGCATTGACGCGCATGTAGTTGTAAGGGGCGATTTGCACATAGTTGAACGAGAACTCGTCGCCGAACGCTTTCCGCCACTCGCGGATCATCGTCGTGAAAAGTTGATGGTACTGATTTGCCCGGCCCGCGTTGCCCTCTCCCTGATACCAGATGACCCCTTTGATCCTTAGGTTCCGCAGCGGATGGATCATGCCGTTGTACAGCCGCGTCGGAATCTTCTGGTCCGGCTGTTGCGGGCGGGTCTCTGCCTGCTGCAGCGCCTCGGTGAAGCCGAGATCCTTCAGACCCGCCGCCGGTGTCCAGGCTTCGGCCGGCGTCCCGCCCCACGAGGAATCGATGATCCCGATGGGGACGTTCAGTTCCTGGTGCAGGTTGCGGGCGAAGAAATAGGCGGTCGACGAGAAGGTGGGGACCGTTTCCGGCGAACAGGGCCGCCACTGGCAGGGGGCGGGCGGGATGCCGTACATGGAGATTCCCGGTTCCACATCATCGAGCGGGTCCTTGCTGCTGAAGTTGCCGGCCTGAAACACGCGGATCTGCGGGTACGTAGCGGCGGCAACCTCTGCCTCGGCATCCTGGATCCCCGTGTAGGCCCCGGACACGGGGATGAGCGGCATCTCCATGTTGGATTGTCCCGATGCGACCCATACTTCGCCGAGGAGAACGTCATCCAGCGTGATCGTGTTTTCTCCGGTGACGGTGATCACATGAGGCCCGCCCGCTGCGGCCGTCTGGAGGCTGACCTGCCAGTGCCCGTCCGCATCGGCTTGGGTGCTCGCCGCCGCGTCCAGCCAATCCCCGGTGACGCGGACGGTTTCGCCGGCGTCGGCCCAGCCCCAGATCTTCACCGGGCTGTTGCGCTGGAGCACCATGTGAGAGCCGAGGACTTTCGGCAATCGGACCGCTGCAACCGCCGGCGTAATACAGAGAAGTGTGACGCTGATTGGTGCGACGGCGAGGCGAGCGGCGGTCAGGAGGGACTTGAGCATGGGGCATTCCTGGGAATTGAGTCGGACACGTTGACTATCCACCGTGGGGCCGAAGAACGCAAGCACGGAGGAGCATCGGTTGTGAGCCGCTGCGCCCGTCCCTAGAATCGCCGTTTCGCTTCGCCGCCGGACAGCGTGGGAGTCTTTCAACAAGTGAGATGCGCAGCGTTTGCGCATTCTGTCCGATCAACAAGAGGCGCCATCAGGTTGTGGCACGTCAGCCACGCTGGGATTCTCCATGCATCGTCAGTACGTCGATACGCTCGCAGACGGATGTTCCGTCGACGAGGTCTATCTCCTCGCCGAAAAACAGCTCCGGGCGAACCGGAATGCGGAAACCTACCTCCTGGCCCAGCTCCGGGACAAGACGGGGCAAATCAGCGGGTTTCTCTGGAACATCCGGGAAGATGTCGCCTCCAGCGTCGCTTCGGGAGAGCCGGTCCGCGTCCGAGGCCGCGTGCAGCTTTACCAGGGCAACCTGCAGATGATTCTGACGAGCATCAATTCGGTCGACGCCGACGACATCGACTTCAGCGAGTTCGTGCCAGAGTCGCCTCACAATGTCGCAGAACTGCTCACGCAAATGCGAGACGTTCTGGGGACCATCGAAGACGACGACCTGACGGCGCTCATCAATGTCTACCTGGACGACTCATTCCTCATCGAGCAGTTGAGCCGCGCACCGGCGGGCGTCAAATTGCACCACGCCTGGCACGGCGGACTGCTGCAACATGTCGTCAACTTGCTGCAAACGGCCCACCGCATCCGCGATCTGTACCCGACGGTCGATTTCGACCTGTTGCTCGTCGGCTTGTTCCTGCACGACCTGGGCAAGGTCCGCGAATTGGAGTTTGAAACCAGCTTCAGCTACACCGTCGAGGGGCAACTGATCGGCCATCTGGTGCAGGGGGTCGAGATGCTCAACGAGAAAGTCCACGCTCTCGAAACCACCAGCGGCAAGCCGTTTCCGACCGAGACTCTGCTGAGGATCAAACACATGATTCTGAGCCATCACGGCAGTTACGAATACGGCAGTCCCAAACTGCCGATGACCCCCGAAGCGATTGCCCTGCACCATCTCGACAATCTCGACGCCAAGACAAACGAGTTCCAGTCGTTGGTCGACAGCGACCCCAACTCCGACGCCATCTGGACGCCGTATAATACGAACCTGGGGCGGAAAATCTTCAAGGGCGCACCGAGCGAGGAGTGAGCCGAGGGGGGATAGGGATCCGGGAGCGGTGGCCAGGGATCGGAGGCGACTCCTCGTCCCCAAGCTTCCGCTTGGGAATGCCCTCCCTGAGACGCTCCTGCTTCGCGACGCGCTTGGGAACACGGACCAAACTGAAACGCGACGATTAACAACGGACGCGCTGCTCATGCCTTCGCTCCAACAACAACTCCTCGATTACACGTCCGGCGACGGCTATCGCCCGGAAAAGCCGAAGGCGCTCGCCAAGAAACTTGGTGTCACCAAAAAGCGGCTGTCGGAGTTCGACTCAGTCCTGCACGGATTGGTCGCCGACGGACGGCTGCGGTTTCTCGACAGTGGCCGCGTTGCCGTCTCGGTCCCGCCCGGATACGTGTTGGGCGTGATTCAGAAAACGGCGTCCGGTGCCGGCTTCCTCATCCCCCACGAGCCGCGTCCCCCCAACCTCGTCGGTGATGTGTACATCGACCGGCGTGACATGCGCGATGCCCAACGGGGCGACGAGGTTCTTGTGCGGCTGATCAGCCGCCGCCGCAGCGGCGGGCAGCGGTGCGGCATCATCGTCGATATTGTCGAACGGGCCACCAACGTTTTCGTCGGCAGCTACTACGTCGAAGGGGACGCCGGCTGGGTGCTCATCGACGGCAAGAACTTCAACGAGCCGATCTGGGTTGGTGACCCTGGGGCGAAAGGGGCGCGGGAGGGAGACAAAGTCGTCATCGAAATGCTCCGCTTTCCGTCGCTGGGGCAGACCGGCGAGGCGGTCCTCACCGAGGTGCTGGGACCGCGGGGCAAAACGGGCGTCGACACACTGACGATCATCCATGAGTACGGAATCCCGGACGAGTTCCAGGATGATGTCCTCGAAGACGCCCGTCTCGAAGCAGAGAATTTCGATCCAGAGAGTCGGGAGAACCGCGAAGACCTGACGCGGGAAACCATCGTCACCATCGACCCGGCCGATGCCCGCGACTTCGACGATGCGATTTCACTCAACCGGTCTGAGGACGGACACTGGCATTTGGGCGTGCACATCGCCGACGTTTCGTATTTTGTCCAGCCCGGCACGGCGCTGGACCGCGAAGCCGAGAAGCGCGGCACAAGCGTGTATTTGCCCACCAAGGTCATCCCCATGTTGCCGGAGGTGATCTCCAATGGGCTTGCCAGCCTGCAGGAAAAGCGGGTGCGGTACGCCAAAAGCGCCTTCATTGAATTCAATGCAGAAGGTGTTCCGGTCCATACGCACTTTGCCAACACGGCCATCTCCGTGACGAAACGGTTCGCCTATGAGCAGGTGATGCCGCTCATCAAGGCGGGCAAGGGAGCCAAGGGGAAGGTCACCGCGAAGGTCCACCGGCTGCTGTGCGACATGCATCGGCTGGCCATGATTCTCCGCCGCCGCCGCTTCGAGCATGGTGCCCTCGAACTGGACATGCCGGAGATCAAGCTCGAGTTCGACAAACAGGGCCGCGTGAGCGGTGCCCACGAACGGGAGCACGACGAGAGCCATCAAATCATCGAAGAGTTCATGCTGGCGGCCAATATCGCCGTCGCGACAGAATTATCGGACCGGAAACTGTCTTTTCTGCGTCGGGCGCACGGTGAGCCGAGCCCGGTCAAACTGAAGGCGTTCGCGGAGTTTGTGACGTCGCTCGGGTTGGAACTCAAGCGGGCTCAAAGCCGGCCACACCTGCAAAAGCTGCTCCTGAAGGTCAAAGACACGCCCGAATCGCAGGCGGTCAACTACGCCCTGCTGCGATCGATGAAACAGGCGGAGTATACGCCCTTTGACGTGGGCCATTACGCCCTCGCGGAGGACGAGTATTGCCACTTCACCAGCCCCATCCGGCGTTACCCCGACCTGCATATCCACCGGTTGATTGACGGGATTCTGTTCAAACGCAAGACGCACCAGGGGGCGGGCGAGGAAGAGTTGGTCCGCCTTGGACAGCACTGCTCGGCGACGGCACGCCGCGCCGAACGGGCTGAGCGGGAACTGACAAAGATCAAACTGCTCACTTACCTCGAAGAACGCGTCGGCATGGAGATGGACGCGGTCATCACCGGCGTGGACCGCTTCGGATTCTTCTGCCGCGGCCTCGAACTGCCGGCGGAAGGGCTCGTGCATCTCAGCACCCTCTCGCAGCGAGACATTTTCGACTATGACCGCAGCGTGATGACCCTCACCGGCCGCCGCACGGGGATGGTGTTTCGTCTGGGTGACCGCGTCCGCGTCACCGTCGCTCTGGTCGACGTCGACCGCCGCGAACTCGACCTGCAACTTGTTGAAAAGCTCCCGCCCGCCAAGCGCCGGCCAAAGAAACATTCCCCACAGCCGAAGGCCCCCAGGAAATCGCCCGCCGACAAGGCCTCGAAGAGCCGCAAATCCGCTCCCCCGAAGAAGAAGCCCGCGTCACAGCCGAAGTCGTCTGGAAAAAAGCCGTCTCGCGCCAAGCGGTCCGGTGGAAAACGATGACCGTGTCGGCGAACGTGTCGGTCGGACATCGCGTCCGACCGTGTCGACCGGATGTTATGGCGAACCGTTGCGACCACCCGTTTAGCCGCACATTTCAAATGTGCGGCTAAACGGGCGGTGTGTGGTCATTCGCTTGCGTCTCATCGACAACCGGATACCGACCGGGACCGTCGTCGGCGTACCAACGGCCGAGAATCGCTTGCCAGTCGTCCGGTGTCTTCGTGGCGACGAATGCGTCACGGACAGTCGCGGGCTCCGGGTGCAGTCGCGCGTACTTGATGCCGAACTTCTTCATCGAGCTGCCGCAACGATCCGGTCCGTACGTCTGCTCGGCGAGTTGGTAATGCTCCCGCAGCGCATCCCGTTGCTCGTGGACGGTGGGAGGCGGCGGAAGGGGGGCTCCTGCGAGCAGCGCCCGGACCTGGGCGAAGATCCACGGGTTGCCGATCGCCCCGCGTGCAATCGAGACGCCGTCGACGCCGGTCTCCTGGAGCATCCGCACGCATGCCTGAGCGGAGAACAGATCGCCGCTGCCGATGACGGTCTGCGCGCCGACGTGGGCTTTGACGTCGCGGAGAAACCTCCAGTCGCTGGGGCCGACGTAGCGCTGCTCGACCGTCCGTCCGTGCACGGTAATCGCCGCCGCACCGATACGGAATGCGCCATCGACAATCTCGAAGAAACGCGCGCGGCTCTGGGCGGTGTCGTCGATGCCGCACCTCAGCTTGACGGTGACCGGAACGTTACCGGGGACAGCGGCTCGCACCCGTTCGACGATCTCCACCGCGACGGACGGCTGAGAGAGATGATACCCGCCGCGGCAACGGCCCAGCACCTTCTTCACCGGGCAGCCGAAGTTGATGTCGATGACGTCGAAACCCGCGTCCACCAGACGCACAGCCGCCGGACCGAACTGCAGCGGGTCGGCCCCGATCAGTTGTCCGCCGACCGGATGCTCTTCGTCGGTGACACGCAGGTGATGTTGCGTCCGGCTGCGGCCGCGGCGTTGGTCGAGGACGAACCGGTCGATCATGACTTCGGCGAGACTGTAGGCGGCTCCGTACCGCCGCGCCATCACCCGCATGGGCCAGTCGCTATAACCGGAGAGTGCCGCCTGAACGGCAACCGCCGATAACTCCACCGGACCGATCCGCAGTGACGGCGGCGCGGCGAGCGAACAGGCAGAGCTTGCGGACGGTCCCAACCGGACTCCGTCAGTGCGGGAAGGACTCGCGCCGTCTTCAGTTGCTCCGGCTCGGCCAAGTGGTAGACTCATTGCAGATGTTCCCTATCGCGGCGCTGAGAGTTTTTCCTCCTCCCTGTTCGCTCGCCCCATGCCGACAACCTACTTCAAACGGCTGCGGATGGAAATCAACCTTCGCCGCGCCAAGCTGCCGGGAGCATCGCTTCCGGAGGGGTACGAATGGCGGGCCTGGCATCCGGTGTTGACCGAAGCCCATGCGCGGGCGAAATGGGGCAGTTTTCAGGGGGAGGTCGATTCCCAATTGTTCCCGTGTCTCGGCAGTCTGCCCGGCTGCCGCCGGTTGGTGAGTGACATCTCGTTGCGGCAGGGATTCGTCCCGCCGGCGACATGGCTGATCGTCCTGCCGGCGACCGGATTTCGCCGCATTACGCCTTGTGCGACCATTCAGGGAGTCGTCCAACGTTGGCGGACTGGTGCGATCCAGAACGTGGGCGTTGTTCCGGAGCACCGCGGGTTGGGTCTGGGGCGTGCGTTGCTGGTCCAGTCGCTGCTCGGCTTCCGCGCGAGGGGCCTCAAGCGGGTGATGCTGGAAGTGACCGCCGAAAACAGCCCCGCGATCGGCTTGTACAAAGGTGTCGGGTTTCGTCACACGCGGACATCCTACCGGGAAGTCGAACTCCCGGACCCCGTTTTGCTGCCGACTTGAGCCGTTGTTGCTGCCGCCTTCCCGTTCTGCCATACTCCCGGCCCCGTATGGCCCTTTGACCTCAGCGCGCCGCCGATGGCCGATCTCACGATCCAAAGCCACATTTTCGACAACGGACTGACTTTGCTCGTCGAACCGATGCGTTCGGTGCAGTCGGCATCGTTCTCGCTGGCAGTGCCGGCGGGGGTCATCTACGAGGAAGAAGGGCAGAACGCTTCCGCGGCCATTCTGTGCGATCTGATGGTCCGCGGTGCGGGTGATCTTGACAACCGCAGCCTGTCGGACCACCTGGACCATCTGGGGCTGCAGCGGAGCGAATCAGTCGGCTGGAACCACATCTCCTTCAGCGGAGCCACGCTGGCGGAAAACCTGCTGCCCGCGCTGCAAATCTATGCTGACATCGTCCGCCGCCCGCACCTGCCGGAAGACCAATTTTCGGCAGTCGTCACCGGGGTGGAACACTCCCTGCGGGCCGCCGAGGACGAACCGCGTCAGAAGGTGATCATCGAACTCCGACGCCGCTGTTACGACGATCCGTGGGGACGTCCGTCCGACGGCGCCCTGAGCGATCTGCCGCGTATCAGCCTCCCGACCGTTCGTGCGCTGTATGAGCGAGGCGTACGGCCGAATGGTGCCATCCTGGGGATCGCCGGGAACGTGGATTTCGACGCCGTGCGGGACACGGTTGAGTCGGTCTTGGGGGACTGGGAGCGGAGCCAGGACGTGCCGGTTATTCGCGGAGGCCGGGGGCCGCGCCGCGATCACATTTCTTCCGACTCGAATCAGACGCACATCGGTCTCGCTTACGACGCGGTTCCATACCGGGACGAGGACTACTATGCCGCTTGGGCGGCGGTGAGCGTGCTCAGCGGAGGGAGCAGTTCGCGGTTGTTCACAGAGGTCCGCGAGCGGAGGGGACTGTGCTACTCCGTTTATGCAACGCTCAACTCTCTGCTCGACGAAGGCCGGGTGCTGGCGTATGCCGGCACAACGCCCGAACGGGCTCAGGAGACGCTCGACGTCACGGTCGAGGAGATTCGCAAGCTGGCAGAAGGGATCCAACCGGCTGAGCTCGATCGCTGCAAGGCGGGAGCGAAAAGCGCACTGATCATGCAGCAGGAATCGACAGGGGCCCGCGCCGCGTCGATCACCCGCGACTGGTTTCATCTGCGACGCGTCGTCCCGCTCGACGAGGTCCACGACCGCATCGACCGCCTGAGCGTCGACGATGTGCTCCGTTACGTACGGCAGCATCCGCCGGACGATCTCACGCTGCTGACCATCGGACCGGAGGCGTTGGAGGTTCCCGATGAGGTTTCATGAACATCACCTCGCCAACGGGCTGCCGGTCATCGCCGAGTTGAATGACGAGGTCCACAGCGCGGCGATCGGATTCTTCGTCCGCACCGGTTCGCGCGATGAAACGCCGGAAGTCGCCGGGGTCAGCCATTTCCTGGAACACATGGCCTTCAAGGGGACGGAGAAGTATTCGGCGGACGACGTGAACCGCATCTTCGACGAGATCGGTGCGAAGTACAATGCGTCGACGAGCGAAGAAGTGACGCTCTTTTATGCCGCCGTGCTGCCCGAGTACCTGCCGCGGGCGTTTGAAATCCTCGCCTCGCTGATGCGTCCGACGCTCCGCGAAGAAGACTTCGGCCTCGAAAAACAGGTGATCCTCGAAGAGATCGGCATGTATGAAGACATGCCCACGTTCACCGCGTATGAAAAAGCAATGGGAGCCCACTTCGCCGGGCATCCGCTGGGAAACAGCATTCTGGGCACAAACGACAGCATCTCGCAACTCTCGGTCGAACAGATGCGCGCGTACCATGCGGCTCGCTATCAGGCGGGCAACATCTCGCTCGCGGTCACCGGGCGGGCCGACTGGGAACAAATCGTCGCATTAACGGAACAACACTGCGGCGGCTGGTCGAACACCCCTTGCCCACGGATCACTGATGAGGCGGAGCCTGAGGGGAAAGTCATCGTGTATCCCAAGGAGGGCAACCTGCAGCAGCATGTGATGCAGTTGGCCAAGGCCCCCCCGGCGACGAGCGACCTGCGTTATGTGGCGGACATGCTGGCCGTCATCGTGGGAGATGACTCCGGCAGCCGGCTGTATTGGGAACTGGTCGATCCGGGCCATGCGGAGGCGGCGGAGGTCGGCTTCAACGAGTACGACGGCAGCGGCACGTGGCTGACCTATCTCAGCTGTGCCCCTGAAGAAACGCTGACCAATCTGGGACGGATTCAATCCGTCTACGAGCGCGTCAACAAAGAGGGCGTCACTGCCGATGAGATTGAACAGGCACGCAACAACGTGCTCTCCCGCATCGTGCTGCGGAGCGAACGGCCGATGGGACGGTTGGCGTCACTCGGAAGCAATTGGGTGTACCGCAATGAATACCGCTCCGTGATGGACGACCTGGAAACCTACCGTTCGATCACGACGGAGGACATCCGGGAACTGCTCACGCGCTATCCGTTCAGCCAGTTGACGACAGTCGCCGTCGGACCGCTGGAATCGCTCTCCTGACGATTTGTCGGATGCGTGAAGTGCGCGCTCGCACAGGGTGGCGTGTTTCGCAGGCCGCCTAACCCAGCCTAGCGGCCAAGCACTATTGCCCGCCAAACGCGTGCGGATCGCACCGCTTCGAACGGGCTGGGAGCATCCGTTCGATGGTGGTGCTCGCAGATTTCCGGGTGGCTGGGGCGCTATTGAGGCGACGGACGCGTGTACTCCGTCCAAACACTGGGGCCGTGGCGCGGTTCGCTCACTGCCCCCAGCCCCAGAGTTTCGAGCGGGTCACCAGCCATCGGTTTCAGATCGCCCCAGCCACCCCCACCATTGAGCGGATGCATCCAGCGGGCTTGCTGCACACACCCTGCGATTGCTCGTGACGATCATGAACAGCAGCCGTCAGTGGGACGCTTTGCGCTGCCGGGAGAGTCTCTCACGAAAGGCGCGGACCGCGTCGCGGCGGCTGAGGGGGGCCGTTCGTTGTGGTCCGGCGAATCCGCGTGAGCTGTCGCGGGGTCCGTCTCCACCGGCTCGCTGCGTGCCGGTGGAGTCGTAGTCGAGCGTCCGTAGCGTCTCCTCGAACTGACGCCGACGGGCCTGCGCTTCCGGGGAGGTGTCTTCCCCCGTGTCGGACAGCCGCTGTTGCAACCGCTCGGTGAAGTTTTTCAGTTGCTCGTCGGTGACGCCCAACTCTTGTTGGAGTTCCGGGTCGATCTCGCCCCGCTGGAGTTGCTCCTGCAGCCGCTTGAGGAGGAGATTAGCCGACTTGCGTTTGGCCTCCAGGTCGGGATCGTCTCCCTGGATGCTGTCGGCTGCGTCGCCCGCTCCGTCGCCGTTGCCGCGTTCCGCCGGCTCACCGCCGCCGGCTTGTCCGTTAGGGTTCGGTGGCCGGTTCGGATCGTGAGCGCCGGTCGGCCCTGACCCGCCGCCCTGGTTGGACTGTGCGGAGCCGTCCGGACTGCCTCCACGGCCCGGTTTCCCTCCGGCCTGCTGACCGCCCTCCTGTCCACCGCCCTCTTTGCCACCGCCCTCTTTGCCGCCACCTTCTTGGCCGCCACCTTGCTGATCGCCGCCCGGTTTTCCCCCGGCCTGCTGGTCTCCGGACTCCTGTTGTCCGCCGGAGTCTTTCTGGCCACCGGCGTCGGGCTGTCCTCCTTGGGGCGGCTGTTCGCCACCAGGCTGCTGGGACGGCGGCTGCTCGCCTCCAGCCTTTTCGCCGCCGATCTTCTCGCCCCCAGACTTTTCACCGCCGCCCTTCTCACCACCCGTGGGAGGCGCGTCTCCGTCCAGTTTCTCGCCATCGGATGACGGCGGGGATTTGTCTTCGGACGTAGGTTGCGATCCCTTGTCCGGCTGCTCGCCCGATTGGCCTTCCTTTTGGCCGGACTGGTTTTTCTCGCCCGGCGGGGTCGAAGCGTCGCCCGGTTTCTTCGGGCTGCCGCCGGGTTGGCCTGGGGCGGATGGTTGGGAGCCGCCCTTTTCGCCGGGCCGTGGAGGCCCCGAAGGCTGCCCGCTCTGATTTCCGGAATCGGAGGGGGAGGCGTCGGAACCGCTCGGCGATCCCTGCGGGGGAGTGGCTCCCGGAGGCTGCTTGCTTCCGTTCGTGCCTGTCGGATCTTGCGTGGCAGACGGATCGGGTTTGGTTCCCGGCGGTGCCGGTTTGCGGTCACCGGAATTCGGTTGGCCCTCCTTGCGAGACATCTTCGGATCGCCCGTCTCAGTGCCGTCCGGTTTTTCGCGCTGTCCCCCTTCGGTGCTGGGCGAATCCGTCGATTCCTGCCCTTGGGGAGTTGGTGCGGTGTCGTCGCGGGTCGGCTCGCCGCCTTTGTTGCTTCCCTCGCGGACGCTCGGATTCCTGGCATCCGGCGATGGTTCGGTTCCCTCACCAGGTTGCGGAGAGTCGGAGCGGCTGTCGTTGGGCTGCGTCTGTTCCGTCGGATCGCCCGCGGAGGGCGGGGTTTTGCTGTCGGGCGAGGCAGACGGCTCACCGGTCCCGTCTTGCCGGCGGCTGTCCGACGAGGGCGAGGCGGAATCTTCGGCTGCCGACGGCTGACCATCGGGACCCGCTTCCTGGCGATCGTCGGACCGGTTCTCCTTTTCTCCGGATGGGCCGTCGTCGGATTGGTTGTCGCCGGGCTGACGTTGATCGGCGGAATCCGGACGCTCCTGGGGATTCCCAGAATCGCCCTGTTGCCGGTCGTCCTGAGCCTGCGGCTGGTCGGAGGTGTTGTCGTTCGCGCCCTGCTCCGTCGGCGGAGGTTCCCGTTCCATCAGACGCTTGAGCAGATCGTCAAACGGGGCTTGTTGATCGCCCTGCTGGCTTCCCTGACCCGACTCGCCTTGCGCGTCCTGTCCCTGCGACTTCTCGCCGTCCGCGGAACCCGTCTGTTGCTCTCCGGACTGTTGCTCACCGGAGTCCGATGACTGGCCGCCCGGCTGGGACTGCGATTCCCCTCGCTGTCCGCTCTCCTGCTCCGCTTGTTCGCTCGGCGCTTCGTCTCCGGATTGTTCGTCACTGGCGGGCGGCTCCTCACCCGGCGGACCAGAGGGCGTGTCGGCAGAGTCCTCGGGACGAGCATCTTCCGGATTCGCCGGCGTCGGCTCGGCGCCGGCTCCTTCGGGTTGCTGTTGCGCTTCGTCCAGACGCTCCTCGACCTGCTGGCGATCCTGCTCCAGTTGTTGCTGGATTTCTTCCGGGGAGGCTGGCTCGGTGATGGTGATGTTGAGCCGGGGGGTGTTCGAGCGGTTGCCCGAACGGTCGGCGAACGGCTCCATGTTGTCGCGGGCTTCGAGCCAGTAGCTGAGCTTGTCGCCCGGTCGCAGTGCGAGCGGTCCCAAATCGAGGTCGTGTGTTCCGGTGACCGACTTGCGGTACGGCGGCCCCTCATACAGCCGCGGCGACTGCGGCAAAGTCTCTCCGTTTCGCTCGAACCGCAACACGACCGATCGCAATAAAAAGTCCGGATCCTGAGCGGCAAACAGCAGGGGGACGATTGCGTTCGCCGGCCGGTCGAGGTCGCTGGTCGGTTGGGCCAGTTGAATCTGCGGTGGCTGATCGGGACGGATTTTGATCGGATGCAACGCGGGTGAAGGATCAGTCTTCCCCGCCTCATTGCGACATTGAATGCGGTAGAAGCTGGGAAACGTCCCATCCGTGCGAATCCGCAACTGCCAACGGGCCGTCAGCAGCGTTCCGTTCTCGATCTCAACCGGCAGTTCTTCGGCCTTCTGCGTGATGTCGTCGGTGTCGGAGAACATGACCAGAGCCGATTGGACCGGCATATTGGCCGTCGCGCGGATCGTAACCCACGTTCCCTCCCAGGCGTCGATCGCTCCGCCGATTTGAACGCGATCGCGAAACGCCATGTACGAGGGATACTCGTACTGCACCTCGTCGACTGCCGCGGACGGCGGCTGCGAAACCGTCACCGTGAAGGTTTCGCTCCGGGCGTCCCCGGCGGCAATGTGGTACGTCAGATTCTGCAGGATGCCGCGACCATTCTCCCCGGAAATCACCCCACGGAACTGACGGATGCCGTCGTCCGTTTCCCGCATCGTGATCGGCTCATCGACCAATCGTCGGTCCGCTGTCGAGTACAGCAGCGTCACTTCGTCCGGCATTTCCCCGGAGAGTTCCGTCGTGACCGCCAACTGCGACCGCGCCAGCACGTTGGCATCACCCGGCTCGACCCGGTCGATGCGGGTCCTGGTATCGACGGCGACGGCTGCGGTGGGGAGCAGCGACCGCCACAGCGAGTTGGACAGTTTTTTCGGCGAAAGAATCGTGTACAGGCAGGTGATGACCACGAGCCCGAGGAGGACATAGGAGAGCCGCATCAGCAGCCGCCGGTCGACCGCGTGTTCGACGTCCATGTGCGTCAACCCAAGGCCTGCCCGTTTCTCCAACGCCGCCCGAATCTCAGGCGACACCGGTCGCCCGGCTTGCTTGAGATCGACGAGGGTCAAAAGCGTGCTGTGGAATTCGGGCTCGGTCTCCTCGATCTGATTGGCTGCATAAAGCGCGGTGATCCGTTTGAAGTAGGGAATCGCCAACTTCCAGACGAACCAGCCGGACAGCCCCGTCAGCAGCAGCGACAACAGCACGATCCGCGTGCTTCGCCCGAATCCGCCCTCGATCACCCAATGGTCGAACACCGCAAAAACCAGCAGATACGCCAACACGGCGACCGCAGCCCCAATCAGCGCGGTCAGCAGGTCGTTCGACTTGATTCCCCGGCGGGTCTTCTGCACCTGGAAATCAATGAATTCGTCGTAATCGACATACCGGGACGATTCGGGCGGCGGTGTTTGAGTCGCGATCGACATGGAGCCTGTTGTTCCCGGTGGTGGCAGGACGAAAAGCCGCAGCACGTGCCGACGAGCGGTGTCCCCTATTGTATTCGACGGGGCGGCCCGGGTGAATGTTCCCGAAAAAGGCAAAGGTTCCGATCAGGGCGAATCTGCGTGCCGATTCCACCGTTGACGCGCGTTGAGCGACCGCTGGCAGAGGGGGCGAGACGTGTCCCTGTTTAGCGTACCGGTGGGGTTATTCGCTGGCGAGGCGGACGGCGATGCCGAGTTCGTCACCGACGGCACGAGCGTGAATACGACCGAGGGCTTGCGGAACGATCCGGCCAATCGCCAAGATCACGTGCACAACGCCCAGAGGCTGGCGCGCGGCCAAAGCATCGGGAGTGGCCAAGCGGAAGGGGGCTGCAAAAACATGATCGGTCCTCGCCTCAAACAAACCAGCGCCCGCAGGCGCGTCCGCCGCGCCAACCGCATGGCGGGCCTCTGCTCGCTGATGGACAGCCGCCACTGGGAAACCTATTGGGAACACACCCAGAAACCCAAAACACCGAAATCCGCGCGTGCACCCTTTCGCGATTCGGTGGTCGGTGGTGGATTTACGCGAACCTATCGACGTGGTAGACTTCCGCTTCATGGTGTCGGCTCCGTTTGACCACGGGCAGCCGTTGCCTCCCCTTCGACAGGAGCAACCGCCAGGGGACAACTTCGCTGCCATCATGGCGGTTCGGTCGTTGAACAGGGGCGTCAACCACTCAAGAGCCTTCTTTCCGAGTTCGGAGAAATCGCGAAAAAGAGCGGAGAAGCAGGCAAGAGCACCCCTAGCTCAATTGGATAGAGCATCGGTCTACGGAACCGAAGGTTAGAGGTTCGAATCCTCTGGGGTGTACTTTCGACATCGTCCGACAGGTACGGACAAGAGATGTCAACTTCAGACACAGCAACGACTTCGGTCGAGCCTTTGGGTTCGACCTTCTTTTTTGCCGTTTCGCCATCGCGAGACAACGGCTGCCCATTTTCGCCATGTTGAGACTTGGGCGCGCTTCCTATGTTCTTCCGGCGGTCATTGGCCGACCCATTCTCGCTGCTTGGTGAAGCGTCGATCGGACGGTGTTGCGGCACCGCTGGCAACCGGTTTACGGCATCCAGTTTTTCGGCGAAGTCGGTGTGCGTGTACGTGTTCATCGTCAGCCGAACGTCGGAGTGTCGGGCGAGCGTCTGGGCGGTCTTCGGAGAAACACCGCCGCGTCCGAGGTTCGTGATGAACGTGTGCCGATTCGCGTGGAAGTCGGCAAACTTGCCTTGGCTGTCTTCGTACATCAGGAAATCCGACGCCTCTCGCTCCTGACGTTCCTTATCCGAATCAGTCTCGTCGATCCATACCTTTCGGGCAGCTTCGAGGTCCTTCCGCATCATTTTGGCCGTCTTTCGCTCCGTGCCACCGGGGACTTTACCGGATACTGGGAACAAGAGCTGGTCCTTGGTTACTTTCTCCTTGGTTGCAAGCCAATCTTTCAAGCGTTGCACAACATCGGGATGGAGAACTTGCACATCCTGTTTTTCTCTCTTGCTATAAATGGCCTGCACAGTGGCCGTGGGAATTGAGCTTTCAAGATCGAGCGACCGCAAAGTCATGCTGCCTATTTCACCCTTCCGGTAGCCGGTCCAAGCTGACAGAACGTACATCATGGCTCTGTCCGGTCCCGGAATGCTCTCGACCGGTTTCCCTTGGGATGCTGCATCGACTAGCCGTTCGAACTCTTCCGGAGACAGAGGGCGTCGATCATGTCGACGATCAGTCTGGACATTGAGCCTTGTCAAGTCGGTGAGCGGGTCCTCTGTCAGTCGATTCGTTCGCAGAAGCCAACGACTCAGCTGCTTGATGGCTTGCAGGTAGTGATTGCTCGTTTGCCTGCTCATTCCATCGGTTCGATACGCACCGAGCACGTTCTCAACGTCGGTGGCATTGATGTCGTTGAGGTTCGACCAACCAGCTTCTGTGGCTATGCGACGGATTTTTGTTGCAACCTCGCCTCGCCGCTTCTCGGAAGTTTCGCGATTGCTCAGATGCTTTTCAAAGTCCGCAATGTGTTGGGGAAGTGCGACGTCTTGAGGTTCGTCCGTCTCGGCTTCTTCGAGCCCCAGTCGGATTCGTTTGGCCTTCTCTTCGAGGCGAGTGGCCATTCGGACGGTTTCCGACTTGTCGGTGAAACCTTTCACGCAGCGGCGACGACCGTTCTCGTCTTTGTACGAAACGTACCAGCCTTTTCTTCCCGGTCGCTTGTAGACGGAAGCCATGTTGTCACTCCACTCTTGTGTTATGTCGGTCGTCTTTGGTCATTGATGCTGACGTCTTCACGCAGCGTTAGGTCGGGGGCAACCTGCGTCGATCCATTGCTCAACTTCGCCGAGCCGCCAGCGGACACTTCCGCCAAGGCGAATGGGCTGGATGAGCCGTCCAGAACTCAGCATGCGGCTGATGGTACGAGGATGCACACCAAGAATCTCGGAGAGTTCTTTTGCAGTGATGAGACGTTTGGGCGACGGCGAGCCGCCTGTACTACGGACTGCTATCATCGTTCTCCTCCCGGTGGACTCTTCTGTGTTTGGACTTTGGCTGGGGTACTGCCCGCTACGTGCTGACCGGCAATTCTCCTCGGGGGAACATTTCGCTGATCGTGACGCGGGCGTTGCGGGGAAAGGCTGGTGGTCGCCGATTCTCGCCACACCCTCATTCTAACAATTGCGTGACGGTCGTCAAGTACGATCGTCACGCAATTACTTCTCTAGTCGGGACATGTCGGTCCGGGCCGTCGTGGGATCAAGCTAAACAGAGCGAGTTCCTCGACTGAGAATAGATACTGACCGTCAATCTTGATCCCGATCGGAAAAGGTGGTCGGTGCATCACGCGGTGCAAGTTCTGACGAGTCATTTCAAGGAATTCGCGAGCCGTCGCGACACTCACAACTGGCAGACGCAACAACGTATCTTCATCGGTGATACCGATCTTCCGACCGGTCTCTTCCAAGCTGGCCCCCTTGCTTTCGAGAAGCTTCTTCAGTGTTTTGATTCCTTGTTCCAGTGCCCACGCGAGGTTCATCTTCGTCAAAAGCTTTCGGTACTCACGTGAAGCAGTTACCGGATCAGACTTACGTAGAATGTTTGGCAATTCTTCGCCTAGCAAGGAATCTGACAGAAGCAGTGTTCGTTTCTTGGCCAACGGTCTCTCCGGTTAAGTTCAGCGTGATACGCAAAGCTCTCGACGACGTCAATTGTACCATTTGCGTGACGATCGTCAACTGTTTTGTTTCCCGGGCCTCAGTGCAGGGAACCGCGTGACTCGGTGCAGGGATCACCGGGAATAAGTGCAGGGATGTTCCTCAAAATCGCGTGACGCAATGCAGAATCAGTTCTGCAACTGCGCGAAAAAAGAGGGTTTTCAGACCAGCAATCTAAGTGTTAATAAACAGATCAATGAACAACATGGATGATGTCTTTGGGAAATGCATATGGAAGAAAGCTCTGCACCGGAAGGTCGACAACCCGCATCTGATCAGGTCATGAAGTGGACGGACGAAATGAATCTGGCCGAATTCCCCATTGCGATTGTCGGCGATCGCGTTCCCTCTGGCGTGAAGACGTTAACGTTCGAGGACGTCATTAAAGATCGGGGCAAACCCGTTAGGAGACGTCTCACCGTCTCCGGGTCGGATAAATACGGTTTGCCCACTTCGCTCGATGACGAAGTGATTCTAGGTCTGATTCAGCTCACCAAGGAAGCTGGATATCTCGACCGCAATGTGGAATTCACGCGGTACCAACTCATCGGGATGCTCAATTGGCGAGACGAGGGCAAGAGTTATCGGCGGCTTGAACAGTCGCTGCGTCGCTGGATGGGAGTCACGCTCTATTACGACAACGCGTGGTGGGACAAGGCGAATCTGCAGTGGGTCAATGAGTGCTTCCACATCTTGGACCACTTGAAGATTCACAAGGGCGACGCACTCAACGGAGGTTACGCCCGGTCATCATTCTGTTGGAACGAGATCGTCTACCGTAGTTTTCACGCCGGTAATCTGAAAAAGCTCGACATGACTTTGTATTCAAGGATTTCCACGCCTACCGGCAAGCGACTATTCCGGTATCTGGATAAGCGGTTCTACCTCAATGCGAAGTTCGAAATGGATTTGCGAAAGTTCGCCGAGGAACACGTCGGCATTCGACGCGGATACGACCTCGGTCAATTGAAACGACGACTACGGCCCGCACTCCAAGAGCTGCAACGGCTTGAATTCCTTGGGCCAGCAGACGATTGGTACGTGCCCATACGTCGCGGCATCTGCAACTTTGTTGCATTCAAAGGGCCAAAAGCATACTGCAAAGACGAAAAACGCACGAAGCTCGACCCGCAGTCTCAACAGTTGGTCGATCGTGGTGTAACTCAATCCGAGGCGGTTAGGATTTGTCGACGGCACAAACCGGAACGCATTCAAGAACAGATTGCCGCATTCGATCGGCTCATGAACTCGGGCGGACAACATGCTCCGCAGAACCCACCCGGCTTTTTGGTGTCGGCGATCAAAAAGAACTACGCACTCACGGTGCCGAGTAAGCGTCGCGAGCCGAAACGCCCTCGACAACAGCCGGAACTGCCCGAATCGATTTGCAATCTTGGCCGGGACGCCGACGACACGCTCCTTGACCAGTTCGTCGCAAGACTGACCGACGAGCAACGTCGACAATTCGAAGACAAGGCGTTGAAGACAGCCAAGCCATTCCATCTGAAGGCTCAAGAACGAGCCATAAAGTCCGGAAACGCCGATCGGATTGCAGATTGTCGCCGGGCTATCCTCCTCAGCCACTTCCGGACGATGCGGAAAACAAAATCTTCCCGCAACACACAAAAAACTTGCGCAGCGTAGCGAAGTGTGCTAAGCGTCGTGGTTCGTAAAACTTTGTTTTACGTGTCGCCGCCTTGGTAACGCGAGTATTGGCGACTTTCCGTTTGGCAACAGCCTTCCCGGTAAACCGTGCCTCACCAGCATGGCTAAGGGGATGTAGTTAACCGCACATTGTGGGCTGTGCCGGTAGAGCGAGGTGCTGCGAGAGTAGCTTGCCTTGCTCGACGGAGGCTCGTCGGAGTAATCCTGATTCATGCCATCGACTGGTTTTGTATTCCAGTCCTCGGATTTCAGAGTAATCCCGACGTTCGATCCGATTCGCCCTGATGGCGATTGGAATAAGGGCGATGCAGACAGACTCTGGCGAACTTCATTGAGAAGTATTGCCGGAGCCGTCATGTTTCGAAGATGGTGAGCTGTCCAACTGGACGGCAAATCCTCCTATGGGCTTCGGACCGCTGTGAAAGATTGGTCCGTTGAACATGTGCCGGTGTAGGGAGCCGATTGCTGGTGACAGTAATTGCCGAGCCATTTGACCTGGCTCGGGTATCGGGCGAAATCCCCGAACGTGAATAGCTCAACTATGAAAGGCCCCAATCACAGATAGGGCTTACCGGTAAGTTGCTTGAGAGACGATGCCGAAATGTGCATGAGACTCGCCCAGCGAGTCGTCATGCCGGTAAAACACCTTGGTCGGTGGGTAAGGGAGGGTTTTCTGTGTTCTACCCCCTGAAATGCGACCGTGGCTCTGCCACTGTCGCGAAACTATGCCGTGGTGGAGACCCGGACATACGACCAAGGCCCGTTGGTTAACCCCAACTAGCCACGTGAAGCAAGCAACGAAGAGCATGACTAATGCAGGAAGGACTTTAGCACCCGGGGTGGTTCTCGGTGCGTGGCAAATGGTCAGCCACGTGATTCAAACGCTGAAGTCTGGGAGTGGGGCTCAAGTAGAAGTCGAATGGCGGTCGTGTCAATCACGAACGGCATCGAGCGAATGTTGCGGCAAGGCAGTCGCAGTTCGTTGGCGTCTCGGGTGGTGCCGAGATAATCAGCCACGACGAAAGAGCTGACCGGCGATGTGGTCGATTTCCGAGGTAATCGGGAAGGGGTCACGCCGGACGGAAAGTCCGCAGGTCGTTAGCCACATGTTGGCTGCCGATCTGTTCTTTTCAGTAAGCGGCTATGACGGTCGGTTTCGGGAGAAACGAGCGCCATGGCAGCCGAAGGTTGCAGGTTGTTGTGTGTGAAGCACACAACGGTTTTTGCTGAGGTTGTAGCGGAACGCCAATAAATTTGGCGGCGTCTTACTGGGAATACAGTAATGACGCCGCCATGCGTCCGCGTCGCAATCTAATAGGTTCAGCCATTGGAACCAAGGTTCTCAAGAAGGTTTTGCCCGGGACGCAAGCGTCGTGATCTACGTACACGATCGCGACGCCCCGGCCAAGGTTTATTTGCGATGGCATTTCGACCGGCCCTTGGGGATGGCCTTAAACTCCCCACACTTTCAACGAGTTGCGATGCGGATGGAAGCAACGCAACCTTAATGAGCGAGAAGAGTATATGAACTACAACTGTGCTGCCGGGTCATTGTCTGGATTCGTCCAAATGTTGGCCTGCAACTACCTGCCCCACGGCTACTGGTTCTATGTGACCGGGCACGTTCCCGAGGCGAAGCAACCACTGTTCGTCGATCAGAAGCTGGTCGAGAAGTACGGAATCGACCGATCACGGTCGAGCCGAGCACGGCGTAAAGTGGCCGGGCTGGCCAACATCCACTATCTGCGACACCGGCATTTTTTCGTACTGCTGGCCACACATGGTCACCATGACTTCTTCGAGGAGGAGGGCCGCATCCGCGATGTTCGTCGACTGCCCATTCGCTATGGCGGATATTCGATTTCCGTGCAGCAAGGAGGCTACCTGCGAAAGGACTCTCCCGATGCACCTGCCGAAAGGGATCCGCAACTACGGGTCCGCGTCCAGATTGATAGGGCGTATTTCCGAGAACTGCGAGGGTACTTCTCAACAGCAGCTCGTTGTCTCTCGACGGAACAGCTGACCCAAGAGTTTAAGACGATTGGATTCGAGCCCTACGCACCCGTCCGGCAACAGCTGCTCAACCTCTTGCGAATTGTCAACTGGGAACGAAAACTTCGAGGCATGGGGCCGCTTGATCCTTCAGTGATTCGGTACAGGCGAAAGATCGTGCGGCCATTTGAATCTGACAATTCCAAAGCTGCGTGACACGTTGTTTTCTTTAGCTCCCAGTTTGCGACCTGCAACTCTTCACGGGACTGACTCAGTGGGCGTGTTGGGGACGGGTTTCGGCGCACTCACCGTGGCTTTGGCTTCCGCGTAGAGAATATCTGGCATCCATAGGTCATGAGGGTGAGGATTTCGGATGCCCAGGTTTTCGTAGTGTATGCGGCAGTATTGATATGCCTGAGCTGCCAACTCCAAGGCTTGCTGTGCTTGTTCAGTGTTTCCCTGTTGATGATAGATCATGGCCATAATCGAGTGGTTCATGGCAATGACGGGATTCTTTGGATTGTGGGAGTTTGATTGCTGCGCGTACTCAACGGCCTGTTCGAACTCACTCGCTCGATAGGCAAAGAGAGCGCACGCTGATTCTTTCCAGGGCGAAGATGCGCTTGGTGATTCCGCTTCCGAAAGTGCTTGAATCAGCATGCCTCCAGGAAATTCTTGTGCTTCGATCACCCCAGGCAACAGAAGACCGGCGTGGATCATCCGTTCCATCACAACCTCATCCGTGTTGCCTTCGAATTGTTTGAGCATCCGCCGGCAGAATTCACGGTAGGCATCTTCGTCGCCTCCGAACACGTAGGCGGGAGCGACCTGTAGCCAGCGATATGCATCGCTCGGCTTGTGGGAGATCTTCTTTTCACCCAGCGCGATGGCCTCCGCCCACTGGCCCGCGTCCATGAAGGGAGCGATGCTAGGCTGCGGTTCGTCAAGGATCTGAATCTTCAACTCTTTGAAAGTTGCCTTGGCGTTATTCACTTGGAAGCCAGCGGCTCCACTGGGCAGTTCGCTGTCGTTTGCTGACAGTACAAGTTGCCCATTCACGTAGAGGGCCAATTGACTTCCAATCGCTGAGAACGCCAGTTCAAGGGTTTCACCATACGTCTCACCGGTCGTGCGCGATGCGAGGACCATTTGTTTCCACGGGTCCTCTGGTGCGTCGCGAACCTGTTTTCTGATCTCAAACAGGTTTGTGTTTTGCCACTTGGCGGCATACCATCCGTTCTGATGAGAGTTTCGCAAACGCAACTCCAGAGTTCTCCCGTCCTTTGTCGCCTTGCTGCGGATCACCGCGTCGTTCACGCGTAGACCGCCATATTGCAGGCCATCGTATATCCCGCCTGCATCCTCTGCATGAAACTCACCATCAACGAGTTGGGTTCTGTCCTCCGAGGACTGCCAAATACCCCAGTAGTCCAATTGTCCTTCGACGGGCAGGATCGAAATCCACGTGCTGTCGTCATACGCGTCGAGTGACTCTGGAATCGGCTTGTTCTCCGGCGAATCTTTTCGCACTAGCCGGGCGAGATACAAATCCATTCCACCTTTCCCGCCGCGGCGATCCGATGAAAACAGAATCGAGCTACCGTCAGGTTGCAGCCTTGGGCGATCATCGTAGCCAGCAGAGTTGAGAGACTGTATGGGTTTGGGCTCGCTCCAATCGCCATCCCAGTCCTTGCGTGTCATCATCCAAAGGTCTGCGTTTTGTTTCCATCCTTGAGAAAAGACCAAAAGCCGACCGTTGCTGGGCATAGTACCGGTGAATGACCGGCCCTCCAAACTCGTGATCGGTTCGAGACTCTGCCAACTACGATCAGCGCTGTGCCGACGCGAATAGAACAAAGAATCCTCACTCCGGTGTGGGCCTATGCGATGCACAACCAGCGAGAGCTGGTCAGGCGAAATGTCAGCGGAATCCAGCCCGTTCTGCGGAAGGCCAGGCACTAAGGTAGGTGTTGGCCATGCGTCGTCCGTCGTCTCCCGTAGGGAGTGGAGAATCTCTCGTCCCCCTTTGTCCCGAAATCGTGTGAAAGTTAATTGTAAACCATCGGGGGAAAGAATCGGATGGGTCAACAGTTTTGAAGAGTTGATCTGATCGCCAAGAAGCTGAGGTTCAGGCCATGGAGAATCAATTGAGTCTCGTGTTGCCATCCAAAGTTGCTGACTCCCCCAGTCCTTGCCTGAAGCGAAGACAATTGTACAGCCGTCCGAGGAGATATCTCCGCAATGCTCCTCGCCCGGAGTGTTGATCGGCTCCGGAAGTCGCTCCACCACCCGCCATTCGTACTCGCCGGTGGCCAGCAGGTCGGCGGCGGACATGTTGGCTTCGTCGTAGACTTTCACCCACTGGGCGCCGACGATTTTGCCGTGGTGGCCGTTGCCGGATGAGTCGGTCAGGACGTCGCCGCTGCCTTCGTCGAAGTGGTACAGCGCCAGCGTATCGTCATCCGCCTCGAAGCGGTCCTGCGGCGTGAAGTCTTCGGTGTAGCGAGCCGACGTTGAGATGCGAACTTCGTCGATCATGCCGACGAATTGTTTGGCGGGTGAGCTTGTATACGACGCACCGATCACACTCATGCCGTTGTTGAGTCGATATTCGATGGGATACACCAACAAATCGACCGGGCTGCGCGACTGGCGTTCGCCGTCCCACTGCGTGAGGGAGACAGACTGGCTCGTTCCTCCGAGAAAGATCTCAGCGGTTGATCCATTGAAGGCAATAGCAATATGAACTCGCTTGTTGGTGATTTGCGTGTCCTCTGCACTTGCATCGTTGAAAACGCGAGCGTTTGCACGACCTCTGAGTCTCCATCCTGGATTCGATTCGAATCCCTCGACCCAAACATGCCCATCAATACTGAGAATGGACTGTGTATTGACTTGGATTTGTGGCGATTCGTACCAGAACTCGATTGTCAACGGTGACTTACCGTCGTAGCCGAAGTGTGGGAGTTCGACATAATCACCGTCGCCACCGAACTGCAAGCCGTGATGTGGTGCCTTGACGGCAACCCGCTGCGTGATGGAAGCGGAGTCGTCGCCATCATCAGTCGGTGTCGTGCCTGCGATCTGCGTTGGCGTGTCCTCCTGATCCGCGTTGTTCTGCCACCACCAGTAACCGCCCCCGAGGGCGAGGAGCAGCACCGTGGCCGAGAGCCAGCCAAGTATGCCCCGGGACTTCGTTGGTGGAATCGTTGCCGGTCCCTGCGATGCCAGTGCAACGGTCGGACTGACCGGAGATTTGGCTCGTCCCTCGCTGACGCTTCGGGTTACCTTTTCCGGTGGCGGAGCGATGTCGCAGTCTTCGATGCCCGCCAGCAGTTCGCCCATCGACTGATAACGGTCTTCAGGTGCTTTGGCGAGCATCTTCTGACAGACGGCTTCGACTTTTCCCGGCACGTCGGGACGCTTGTCACGGAGTGTGGGAATCTCGCCCTCGCGATGCTCCATGAATACCTGAAAGATGGTGTCGCCTTTGTACGGAGCTTCGCCGATTAGCAGGTAATACAGCGTGCATCCCAAGCTGTAGATGTCGGCTCGTGTGTCGGCCTTGCGGGCGTCGAGCGACTGCTCGGGAGCCATGAATGAAACAGTGCCCAGCACGGCACCGGCACTCGTCAACTCGCTGCCCGCCATTGATTGAGTAGTGGGACGGTCCTGATCGCCGGTGAGGGAACTCTGTTGAGCCAGTCGGAACGATGCGTCGATGTTCGCCAGTCCCAGGTCGAGGACTTTCACCAGTTCCTCATCGTTAAGCATCAGGTTGCCGGGCTTGATGTCGCGGTGAATCACACCCTGTTTTTGCGCGTAACGTAATCCTTTGGCGGCCTGACGAATACAATCGACCGCCTGCTCGACAGACATGGGGCCTTGCCGACGTACGATCGTTGCCAGGTTGTCGCCACGAACATATTCCATCACCAGGAAGTGGACACCGCGCGCCCGATCGGCGTCATACGAACGCACAATGTTGGGATGTTCCAGCGTTGCTGCCACACGGACTTCCCGCTGAAAACGCTTGACCTGCTCCGGTGATGCCAGCAGATGCTGAGCGATCATCTTGATCGCGACCGTGCGGTTCATCGGACGGTGGATTGCCTTAAAGACCATTCCCATGCCACCTGCGTCCAGCAGGTCGAGAATCAGGTATTTGTCAATCAGCAATTCCGGTTGTCCTTTCAGGAGTGCTGATGCCTGATAGTCGGTCAATCTGCCTTGAGAGACGAGTTGCGAAGCAAGCTGCCGGGGATTGGCACTGCTTTGGCCCGATGCGACGGTCTGACTGAGTGCTTCGACTTCCTCCGGCGACAGGACACCGACTTCTGAAAGTTTCGAGAGGAACAGTTCGCCATCCATTTGAGTCATTTCACTTTCGCTCGGTTCGCCGCCAGTTGTGGAATCAGGGATGAGCGTAGTTGGGATGTCTTCCAGTGCTTCGTCGAGTCCCTTTTCCAGCGGGTCATCGTCGGGGCTGTCATGCTCCAACAGAGCGCGAACTTCACTCAACAGGTTTGCGTCGTCGCCACACTGCTCCGCCAGCCAGGCATCTCGCTGATCGACTGGCAGCTCTAACGCCGCCAGAAACAGTTTCTGGATCCGGTTGTTGTCAGGTTCACTCATCAGTCGGGTTGCCTTCCGAATCATTACTCAATGTGCGATAAAGCCATGCTTTGGCAAATCGCCAGTCGTTGTTCACGGTCCGAAGCGAAATATTGAGTTGCTCCGCGATTTCCTCGCCGGAAAGCCCGCCGAAAAACTTCAGCTCGACCACCTGAGCCGCCCGGGCATTCGCTTCGCCCAGAGTCGTCAACGCATCGTTCAGTTCGAGAACGTCTAACTGTCTGGCGGAATCGGCAACGGAAATGTGCAGCGGAATTCCACGACCGTCCGCACCACCTCGTTTTTGAGCCTTGCGCGTGCGGGCGTAGTCGACCAGCAAGCGGCGAATGATCGTGGCTCCTGCCGCCATCACCTGCGATCGGTCGGCCGGATCGACGTTTTTCTGCTCCAGGAGCTTCAGGTAAGCATCATGGACCAGCATGGTCGGTTGGAGCGAATGGCCGGGTGATTCGCGTTTCAGAGCTCCCTGCGCAAGGCGATGCAACTGGTCATAAACCGAGTTCTGCCAATCTTTTCTGTCGTTCTGGTGTTCTGACGCGGACATCGTGAAATGAAGTCTTTCTAAGGTTTGGGCAACGCCAAGAAAGCAATTCGAAGAATTCTCCGAATTCCGTTGCACACGAAACCCTCCATTCTCGCCAGAACTTGTGAGGCTCGCAAGCTAGAGCCTAAAGACCGACTTCCAAACCCAATTTAAGGAGATTTCCGATGCGACGAACGACGACAATTTTGCTTGCGATGCTTGCCTTGACCACGGCCATGACGACTCCACAATCTGCTCACGCTTCACTGTGGGGGGCGCTCACCGAGCTTACGGACGGGTCTTACGCTTCCTACCAAGAGATCGGTTTCGCGAATCTGACGAATCGCAATGTCTTAGTCGAAGTGTGGGATGAAGCTGGCTACTACACGAACCGAAATGTCCCGGCGGGAATGCAATTCAGCCTCATGACGTCGAATCCGAACAGCAATCAAGTGTTTGCGGTGCGAATATCGGTATCGAACAACGGCCGTTGGATAGCGAAGGATTACGAATTCTGGGGAAGCGATGCTCGCGTATTCATTCAGAAGGCGGGACGCGGCGATTTCTATATGTCGGGATACTATCTCCGATAAGCGTTTCCGAGATTCATCTGCAGCTCGTCAGGGCAATTGCTGACACCCACAGGAGAATGTCATGCGTAAGTCAATCAAAAATGCTTCACATCAATCTTTTGCTGTTAGGTGCAACCGTGTTGGCGGATGATGTGCGTCGTACTGCGGTCCGCCATCGGTGTGCTTTCAGTCTCGACTGTGCCAACAGGACCAAAAGCTTCTCTCGGTCGCCTTTCAGCCCGGGCGATAGCGGTTAGCGACGTGCCCAGTATGCAAGCAAGCGTTCTCTGATTCAAAGTAAGCAGTTAGGAGTTTCCGATGAAGCAGTTTTTCTTTGTTGCCGTTGCGATGATCGCATATAACGCTCTGGTCTACCGTCCAGCGGCAGCGCAAACGTATGCCGCGACAGAATACGCGAAACGCATCAAGGCCGTTCGTCAACTTGACAGGGAAATTCTTCAAAAGCATATCGAAGCAGAGGGAATGCTGCGAGTAGCCGGTGAATTGCAGAGGAAGAAACCTCGCCCACGACCTGAAGCACAAATGATCGTTGCCCGATACGACGATTTCACCAAGACTTTGGTCGATACTCGCCAACAGGAAGCGCAGATCATGGCGGCAATCGCAACCATCGACAGTTCTGCTGATGTTGCGGAATTGCGTCGCGAGTTAGAAATCGCGAAACGCACGATGGAGCTCCGTTTTAAAAAGCAGCAGGTGGCAAACGCACAGCTTCGCAAAAGTAAACGACAAAGGGGCACGAAAGCAAAGGACAACCGACGTTTGCAGTCTGTCATCGAACAGCAGAAACAGGCCAAGCAGGCATACGACGCAAAACTCAAGGTCATTGCTGAACAGCTGAAATTGCTAAGGACGATCGACTCCGGCGGAGGGCCTGGGGGCGAGCAGGATACTGCGGGCGCACAGCTACACAGCACTTTGACGAACTTCGAATTCGTCATCAAACCTCAACGAGAGCAAGGTCGCTCCTGGGTCGAAAAACAGGTGGAATACGCCCTCTTGGACAGCGTGGATCAGCGAGTGAGGATGCGGGATGATTTTCGCAATCAAGCTGAAACAATTCGGCAGGAAGTCGACTTGTTGACCGATAGGGCGAACAAACTCCTCAGCGGCCCTGCTGCCGCCGACGACCTGCGACAACTTGCCAATCTCGTGCAGGGGCAGACAGTTAACCCGGCTGCCAATGTAAATATCGCACTCACGGCACCCGGCACCGATTCGGTTTCGTACGCTCCCAAAGGCCTAACGGTCCTGCGCCAGAACATGGCGTTCAGTGGTCGAGCCGGAGACATGCAATTCGAGGCCATCTTGTCGCCATCGCTAACGTTGGAGGAAACCCACGCTCCCCAATGGGCCTTGAAGTACAAAGACAAATACCCTTTTGTTCATTCGGCTGGTGTGCTTTCGCTGTGGGTGGGCGAGTTTCACATCATAATCACGCCAAAGAATGACCTCGCACGTCAGGCCAGCCCCGGAAACCGGTCAAACATGCTTCAATGGATCGACGACACGTTAAGGTTAGACCAACTGGCTGCTCTGTGAGATGCCACAGCATTCACTCGCAGGACACGCGGTGCTCGCCCGCACCGACGGCGTTTCCGCCGTCTGCTCGTGAAACAGCAAACTGTTCGCCTGCCGTCGTCGGCGCTGTCATCGTCGGGGCTCACCCCCGGTAGGCCGTCAGGCCCTTGGCCCCGACGATGACTGTGCCAGAGACGGCCACGGGCCCACCTGCCGTTGTTGGTGCCGATTCTGAGGGGACTCGTTCGCAACCCGGTATCGCAAGCCCGCGAAATCGTGTGGTTCTTCCGCATCGCGGCGAGGGTCAAAACTTGTTATGCAACACGGCCCTTCTGCCCTCCATAACGATGTTCAGCTGAGTGAAGCAGCGGCATCGTATCCTCAAACGAAAGGAGGGCAATTATGTCCAATCAACCAGCACACGAACTACGCTACGGTCGCATCAAAGCGGTCATTTGGAAGAACGCCGGTCCCAATGGCAATGGGCCGACATTTTCAACTACTCTTGTACGCCTATACAAGGATCCGGAATCTGACGAATGGCGGGAAACACACAGCTTGGGTCGAGATGATCTGCTGGTGGCCGCCAAAGTGTTCGAAGACGTGTTTCGTTGGATTGCAACGCAGTCCCACTAACGGAAAAAGGTTGACTTACTTAAGTCGATAAAGGTTCTCGCCGATTGCTTCACTCGGCAGCCTCTGAGGCAAACAGGCCGTTGACTCGGTCACAGACATTGTTGGTTCGAGTAGAAGATAAGACTGCCGCTTTTCGATGGTGGACTCAAAGGAATGAGTCCACCATCGGGAGGCTGGTAGCGTAAAGGTGATGCAGAAGGTTCTTCAGCATCCGGCCACAAGTATTCACGTGAGGTCAACGCAGAGCCGTGGAAGAAGTCGACAAACCGGTTTCCTGCACGGCTTTGCGTTTCATTTCACACCTTTTCCTGCAAGGAGAATACCAGATGGCCAATTTAGACAAGGCGAGCCGCGAATTGTTCCGACGCCAACCCGATGAGTGCTTCCCGTCGATTCCCTCTCTCTGGCAGCACTGTTATCGGCAGAAGGAACGTGCACAGGAAGCTTGGCTTCCTCCCACGTCTCTTACACCGAGTTCGGTCGATGATGCTGCGGTTCTCACTTTCGCTCAGGGCGGAAAGGAGACTCCGCTTCGTTTGAATGACTGGAGTTTTGGTCAGCTTTGTCGTTTCGCCAAAGTTGGCAAAGAAACGATCAACCGACTGACGTCGGAAACTGCCGCTCGCGTATTCTCGGAAACGTTGCCGAAAGGCCAGAAGCCATGGCAACTGCTCGTCGAAGGAACTCGCGTGCGGAGCGTCCATGCGGCGAGCTACTCGCGACTCTATAACGCGGATTTGCTGTCGGTGGTTCGCGAGTTTGCAGTGGACTTTGAGCCACCGCCGAAGGGCGTTGGGGGAGGAACGGGACTCTACGCTGGCGAGCAGGACATGTTCTGCTTCCTGATCGATCCCACCGGTTGGGCAGAGATTCAGGGCGAGGCGTTCGCACCCGGCTTCTTCGTTTGGAATTCAGAGGTTGGACGCCGCACCGTCGGCATCTCGACCTTCTGGTTTCAAGCGATCTGCGGCAACCACATTGTGTGGGACGCCGTGGAAGTGACCGAGTTCTCTCGCAAGCACACCGGCAACATTTACGAATCGTTGTCGGAAGTGCGACGTATCCTCGAATCACTTGTGGCGAAACGTGACGAGCGTCGCGATGGATTCGTCCGAGTGATCGAAAAAGCAATGACGAACCGTTTTGGCGACGACGCTGACGAAGCTCTGAAGCTTTTGAGCAAACAGGGCATCGGCAAGAAACTAGCCACTCGGGCCGTCGAACTGGCACAACAGCAAGGTGGCATGACCATCTTCGCAGTTGTTGATGCGTTAACGCGGCTGTCGCAAGAGCAGGCGAACGTCGGTGATCGGCTGGCAGTCGACCACCAAGCGGCCCGTCTGTTGACAGAAGCAGCCATGGCATAAAGCCGTTTGGCCGGTGCAGAACCGAAGGTTCTGGGGAAAGGATTAACGCTACCAGCCTTTCCCGCCTTCATCGGGTCAGCACTTGCCACTAGGCGGCTCGGTTGTTCGTGCCGTGGAACGATCCAATCACCATCTGCACTTCATTGACCAAATTGGTTCGAACGCTTTCGACGCGTGACATATATCCCTGTTCAATTTGCAGGCCGTTGCCCAGTTCGCCGATCAAAAAGAGATCCACCGAGTCACCGGCGTCTGGTCGATAGCGTTCGAAATACCAAGCCGATTGCCTGCCGTCATAGAGTTCCAGTATCGAGTACCACCAGTGGCGCGGAGCCAGAAGGATACTTATCGGAGAAGCCAACACAACAGCCTCCCAGCCTAGTCGCGATATCAGCTTGGCTCTCATTTCGTCACCTCGATAATGCAACCCTGACGACAGCTTGCTCTCTTCGAGGTAGAACGATCGGACAGACTCGACAAACCCGGTGACCATGGTTCCGTCAATCCGAAGATACAGCGTCAGCCAAATGAAGCCGTGGTGCTCCTGCTTCCCCCGTACGTCCGTCACGAAGACCAATCGAATTGAATCGGTTTCTTCGATCTTGAAAACGACGAACTCCAACTCCTTGCTAAGCAACCGGCCCGCTGCGACGCTGCAAATACGGCGCACGAACTGCGAGGCGGCCTCTCGCGAACCAGCGTCAACCGCCTGAATCGGTTGATTCTGAACGTTTCCGAACGAGACGAAATTTGGCCCTTTGGGAATGTCGGCAAGCACATCCTCCGGGGCGCTGTAGATTCCGTATCGATTATCGTTGCCCATGACAGGGCGTCGGGCGTTCGGGAGACTAAACGTGGCCGATGACTGCATGCATCGATCTTGTACTCGTGCCGAAGCCACCTCAATCGCGTCCCATTGCTTTCGCCACTCACTGGTGACGCTGCCTCCAGCCAGCAAGCCCGAAAGGCCAGGTCGACCTCCTACGATCCTGATTAGCAACACCAGACTCGGGGTTGCTAAGACGAGTAGGATGGCAGTGAGAAAGAAGAACTCGAAGTACTGACTCCGAGGAAACGTGTCGCATGCCAAAAAGTAGGCAAGGTAAATTGTTGCGACTGGCACATAGAGCAACCGGATGGTCGAGCGTAGGTAAAAGCAGAAACGCACAGTGTTCCAAAACGGTGCCGCGTTTGGCAACTTGATTCGATTTCGTTTTTCCATGATGGCATCTCCTTAGAGTGAACAACGTCACCGCTGTTTGAAACGGTGAAAAAGGAAGTTTCGGCGTCCGTCGGCACCTTGCCAGCGTCGCCCAGCGTGAAACACAACGGCTTCCGTTTGCAGGTCACTGCTGCCGCCTCGCTGAAGCTTCGTGAAGTCGCTGGCAGGCAGAATGGGCTCTCGTGCTTGTTGGTGACTCAACCCAAAGCTCGATGCTTGCCCCGCAGACGTGTTGCTGCTCGGTGTGACGTGCCCAAAGACATCGGTGCCAAACAGTCGTTCCGCCCACTCGTTGGTCGCGGGGTCGCCGTTCGTGTGGAACACCTTCATTTGCAGCGAACCCAGAAGGCTGTCCGTCGCCGAAGAGCGTGACCCGCCGAGGGCGTGATAGTAATTCGAGATGTTCTGCGTCAGATAAACAGTCGCCGCCAACTGAGACCGGGCCGTTGCCTGAAAGAGAACATCTTCGTCCGTCACGAAGTGTTGGGCTTCATCCGCCCAAAGGAACGTTGGCGTCCATTCAGCCGTTCCTCCAAGCCAACGTCTGGGCGTTTCCGCAGCATGTTGCCATACCGTTTTGTAGAGAACCTGTGCGAGCCTTCCGGCCTCACCGTACGTCTTCACAGGAAAGTCGAGCAGAACGATCTTGCCGCGAAACGTCTCCTCAGGCGTGACGTCCGGCGACGTGTTCGTGCAAAACAGAGTTCGCAGCGGCTGCCGAAGCAACTCGTTCGCCTTCGACGTGAAGGAACTGACGATCACGCTTCGAGTACGGTCGGAAAGATTGGGAAAGGAGCCAAGCCAATAGCCCACGGTGCCTTTCACGTCCTCTCGTCGAGGGTCCGTCTCGGCCAATTGCTTGTAGATCGCGTCCGCCTTGCTCACCAACTGCGAGCAAACTGACGACTTTTTCCATGTGCGAGACCGCAACTCGCTTCGTGACTGCGGCGCGGACCGGACGATTTCCGCCATATCAGCCAGACGAATGCCTTGTTCACCGCTCGGTGCAACAAAATGACCGTCCTCGACGCATCCGTTGGCAAACGACGCCAGAGCAGCAGCGTGCGTCAGCAGCTCACGTAAAGCGTCATTCCAGTATGGGTCAGTCTGTGATACTTCGCCTTGACCGGATCCAAGTGCCGTCATGAAGAGATTGACGAGTCGCCGCGTATCGCCTTGGCGGTCGCCGTTGAAGTCAAGAAAGTATTCATAGGCGAGTGGGTTGAAGTGATACGGGCCGTCTGGTGACAGAACGACCAAGCGTTCTCTTGGATCGACTCCAGCGGCCTCGAAGTATCCGAGCCATGTTTGGAGGTCGTCGGATTTTGCCGTCAGAACCAGACCGCCGAATCCAGAGCGGATGAGGGATGTGGCAAATGCTTTGCCGCTGCCGCTGGTCTTTCCTGAGCCAGTGGCTCCGAAAATCTGGGTGCCCTCAACTGCTTCTCTAACGGTCCAAATATTGTAATGGTCGAAGCGGTATAATTCTTGGGCAAGCCACTCTCTCTGTGATCTCGACGCCTCGCGCGACGTCCTAAGCGGATGCTTAGGGGAGACGTCTGAAGGAATTATTCTGTTACTTATCATCTTCATTCTCCTCTTCAAAAGTTTAGACCTACTCCACATCCAGCGACAAAATTGCGACTCCCTGCTGGGACTTCATTTCGGTCAGCGCGACCTGCTGAATGGCCTCCACTTCGTGCCGATTCAATGCTTCGAAAAGGACATCAAGGTTGATGCCTTGGCAGACAATCGTTGGCCCGCCAGTGAATTCCATCGTGAGAGACTCACCGGGAACGAACAGCACCTGCGAAAGAGAGCCGTACGGTAGTGAGTAGCTCGTCCCATCCAACATCGTGACCCGCAGTCGGATCGCTGATCCTTCCACGACGTTCATCGAAGGGTGAGTCTTGCTGCTGGTGTCATCAAAGTATTCGCTCAACAGCGACTTATCGTTCTGGTTCTCGTTCATGCTTCTTCTCCTTTGCAGATACAACTTGCCGTTCGATTGCTGCTTCCATTTGCCTCTGTTTCAATTCGCTGGCCGTCAGCTGTGTGGCGTCTTTTTCAAGTCTCTCGCGAAGGGCGTCGGCGTCGTCTGTGAAGATGTGCACCTGCTCTCGTGCACGGGAAATGTCCGAGTAGAATTGCTGGCGTGACGAGGGTCGCAGCGAATCTCGACTTTGAGCGACAAAAACGTGGTCAGCGGCTTTCGTCTGCCCAGCGTGCGATGTGTCGCAGTAGGCGTGCTCAAGGTGGCCGAATCCTCGCCTGACGATCCATCCGTTGTTCAGGATGAGATCACCGGACAAGGGAACGAAGCCGAGCACTCGGTATTCGGAGCCACTACGGACGACGTGCTTTCCATTGACCGTACGACCGTTGCGAGTGAAGCGGATACGGTCACCACGTGCGAGTTTCACTTTGTCTTTTTCGAAGATGTCAAAGCGTTCGGCGTGTTTCCACTTGAGGATCGTCGGCCCGACTTTTCCCTTCACCCACACGTTTCCGAAGATGTCCGTTCCATAAACCTTCGCCCGGTCACCCGAGCGAAACCCTCTGGTGGATCGAGAGAACGCAACGATCTGGCCACGTTTGATGTTCTTTCCGGCTCGTCGCTCTGCTTCCGAGAGGCCAACGCGTCGAAGCGATGTGAACGTCTTGTCTTTGCCTTTCAGGACACGGTGTTTGCGAAGCTCGGCGCGAATTGCGGAAGATACGCGGTCTCGCTCCCTTCTTGTGGGTGAAACGACGAGGGCAGACTGCCGTCGCTTTGTTACCGTCACGTAGGCTTTGGCGAGCTGTACATGAACATCTGCGGTCGGCAGTTCATGGATTGCCCCCATTCGTTCCAGTCGATGCCAAGGGTTGGTAGCTTTTCCCTGTGCGAGACTTGAAGTGACTGCCTTGAGAGCACCGTGTTGACGCTGGATCAATTTCAGTGAAACAGGGTGGAGCCCAGCTTCTTTTGCGAGCATGCCGAAGGCACCTCCTCGTTCGACCGGGCGGTGCTTCTTGTAGTCGCCGCTCAGGACGACTCGGGCGTCTTGCCGGTGTGCGACATCGAAGACCTTCGCCATCGTCCGGACACCTAGCATGCCCGCGTTGTCTATCCACAGCACTTGCCCTTTGAGTTCCTTTTGCATCGTCTTGTCAAGAAGCAATCGGGCGACGGTATTGCTGTCCTCTCTATTTGCTGGCGTGTTCGTCGGCGTGTATGCAAAGACTTGCTGTCCTCGCTTCTCGACCGCAGATTGAAACGCCTGCATCAACGTGGACTTCCCCGCTCCGCCCGGCCCTCGGAGGATCGTGACTCGGTCGTAACTGCCGACGAGTTCCGAGAAAGCTCTCTCCTGCCGGTCGGTAAGTCGCGTCTCACCATTGGGCCTCGCGTTCATGGCAAACGGCACACATTTGCCCCGGCCCTCCTTCGCGAACGCGATCATGCGTTGTTCTTCTCGAAGAATCTCACGTGTCGTTACGAGCGTTCGCCCAGAAGAGTCGTCACGAATAAGGTCCAGTTCTTCATAAGCACGATGCACCGAGACGGGAGACGTCCTTGGTCCAGCATTTCGCAAGGCAATTCCCAGCAGGCGATGCTCGGAGACGACTGAATCGCGTTCAAACGCTTGCTGAAGAGCAAATGTCACGGCGGCCTTTGCATCGCGAGTGATGCCAGGCAGAGCAATCTTGCGAGCCTCCGTGACTGGTTGCGGCTGGCGTCCTCGACTGGCCAACGCATCTTTCTCGTCTTCGCTGAGCCGAGCCAGCCATTCTTTTTTCAACTCTTCCGATGTGAGTGCTTTGTTCTTTCGCTCACGAGTCTTGGCTCCGAGAGCCGCTTTCTGTTCCGCATCATCGATGCCGAGCCGCGAGGACTCTTGTTCAATCTGTTTTGTCCTTCGCGAGAACTTGTCGATGCACGATTCGGGAATGTGTTCAAGGTCGACCGACTTGCCCCTCATGACCGTTCTGTAGCCCGCGTTCTCAAGATTTTCACGCAGCTTTGAATGGAAGAGCGACTCGAAATACGGAGCATCTCGCTTGATGTCGCCGATCTGGGCTGCTTTCCAGCACTGTTCTTTGTTGTCGAACGTGCTGTTGAATGCGAAGACATGAAAATGCAGGTGGGGATCGGGCACGCCATCGATGGGGCGACTTGTAAGATGAGTGAAAACAGACCAGACCAGATTCCCGGTCACACGGTCATGGTTCTGTCGTCCTTTTCGAACGCGGCATTTGGCGTTCCGCTCAATCTCCTTCATGGTGAACGTGACTGCGGACGTTGCCGCTTCCATGATCACCTCCGATTTGTTCAATGAGAATTCAATGCTGATGCCCTTGGAACAATTGAAATTGAACTCATAGCCGATTCGGCGATTGGCCTTCGTTCGGGCCGTCAGTGGCTTGTCGGTTTGCGGGTTGCGATTCTCCGTTAGCTTGAAGAAATCTTTCTGAGCGACCCTTCCGGAGAGGCCGAGCAGCTCCGCTCCTCGGCCACCCCAGAAGCCCGGAAGCTCTTGGTCGCTCATGTAGTAGTCGCCACGGTCAAGCGAACTCGTGAAGTACTGCTTGGCCGCAGCTTCGTTTTGACAAGCATGAATGCGCAGCATCATTCCGTTCCTTAGCGTCAGGGTGAAGCTGGCTCGGATCTCACCTGCCACGTTCCCTGTTCGTCAGCGAATTCTTTTCGCAACGAACGCATGACGAGTGTGATGCCGGTACGCGGAAGCCCCTTCTGTTTCAGTGCCTTCTGCAAATGGTTGCGAAGGTCAACTTCAGGTAGCGGGCCAACCTTGTTTAGAACTGCCGACACGTAGGGGCGGAGCATCTCTTTAGTGAGTCCGCCACCGGACTCTCGTTTGCAGATGCGAAGCAACGAAACGATCTCTTTGGTTTGCTGCTTCGCATCGTGATGGGCTTGCTTGGCGGCTTCGAATTCGACTCGAAGTTTCTCCTCGTGTTGCTGGGCTTCAGCGAGAGCAAGCTCCAGCTGTTCGATAATGGGGCGGCGAAAATCATTAGCGGTAGAAATCATCTTCAAATTCCTCCAAGTTAGAGTGGTAGGTGATGGTGGGACGATCCGAGAACCGACTGGCGGGTGTGCTTTTCGGGTCGGAGTCATCCGCAGAGAATGACGAGTCGTTACGAATCAATAGGGGGAGGACACGACGAATCCGGTCCGCAGCTGTTGTGCTCGCTTGCGGTGAGCCATCAAACTCCACGTGAACCCCGTTCTCAGCATCAAAGGCTAGAGTGACCTTCGTACCTTGCAGATGCGGAAGTCCTGCGACCGCTTCCTGAAGGTGTTCGGTGATACTGGCACCAAGAGCGCGAGCCCCGGTGCCGGCATCGGCTGCACGTTGTGCGAGGTACTCCGCTGCATCCGACGTGATCTGTAGTTGGACCCCATGCAGGTCGAACAACTCCTGTTGGTCCTTAACTGGACCTGACGTCAGAAGAATCCGTTTGAGTTCTTGCGGAGTCAGAGGCTGGTAGTTGATGACACGAGAAAAGCGGCCAATGAACTCGTCGATCAGACCGTAGTCTGCGAGGTCGTTGAGACTAAGAGTCGTGGATTCTGATTCGGCTGGTAGTTGTCCGACTTGAGGTGCGGGAGGCTGCAACTGAAAAGCACCTGCGGCAATGATCAGAACGCTTCGAGTGTTGATCGAATGGGTCGTGTCATCGCGGCGAACGGTGTAGTCCGTACCGTCGAGAAAAGGCAGCAGCGACATCTGGACGCCTTCGCCCGATACGTCGAGCGATCCGTGTGACCCTGTTCGACGGATCTTGTCAATCTCGTCCAGGAACACAATTCCAAACTCGGCCCGATCCTCGTTCCAGTTAGCAGCGGCAAGAAGGTCACGAATGATGTCGTTGGGCTTGCTTCCGATGTAGCCCTCCTGCGTTAGAGCAGTTGCAGGCATGTAGGCGAAAGGAACGCCGAGGAATTCAGCAACCAAGCGGACGGATTCAGTCTTTCCTGTTCCGGTCGGTCCGGCGAACAGGAGATTGCTGGTCCTCCGACGCCCTCTCATGCCTCTAGCCGTGGCGGCTGCTCCCATTAGGTAGTGGGAATAGACGGCGGCGGCGAGAGCCTGTTTCGGCTCCTTCTGCCCAACAATGTGTTTGTCGAGGAAGACGACGATCTCACTGGGAGTCGGAAAGATGTCGAAATCCGGAGTGGATGTTTCAGTGATACGGATCATCAGATTGGTCTCCTTGGATTTGTGGCGTGACGTGGGTTGGGGGCCAGGTGAATTCAGGGATCGCCCGGTGGCTCAACTTCCGCAGGAAGTTCGAGTTCGATGAGCGTGAGAACCGCTTGTCGAACGCGGTCAGAGAGTTGATCCCACGCGGCGATCACTCGTTGCAGATCACGAGTGGCAGAGTCGCTGCTGTCAGTTGAAGACAGTGCGAGACATGGACAGACGCCGTCGCGCTTCCATGGCGCTTCCAGTGGACAAGGCTGTTGTCCTAAGCTGTTGGCTGACTGCTGGTTAGAAGAATCGGGTTGCAGTCTACGGAACCGAAGGTTAGAGGTTCGAATCCTCTGGGGTGTACTAGACTTACGACAAGTCCAGGCCCTTGTGGCACAGAAAAGTGGCACAGCAAACCGAGTCTTGCGTCGAATGAAACGTGCCCCGTGGGCTGCCACCCACGAGGCACGGAAGCGAACCTTTCAGCCCGCCTGAGCAGTTTCAGGTTCTTTTGCTAGAGGGTTCGCCATGAAGTTCTCGAAGCCGTGGTGCCGCACGTCCCGACGTGCTTGGTTCGTCACGCTGGACGGCAGGCAGCTCAAACTGGGCAAGACCAAGCAAGAGGCTCTGGCCCGCTACCACGAAATGATGGCCGCTCCGAAGAAACGGACGGTCAATTCCGACTCCCTGTTGGGCATCATTGACGCGTTTCTGGAGTGGGTGGAGCAGAATCGCTCGCCTGACACGTACGAGTGGTACCGCTACCGGCTGCAACGGTTTGCCGTGCGTTGCCCGGATCTTCGCGTGATGGAGCTCCATCCGTACCACGTGGAAACGTGGGCGAGCGAGTATCAGTTCTCGGTCACTTCCCGCCGGAACTATCTCCGCAGCGTGAAACGGTGCCTCAAATGGGCCAAGAAGCAGGGGTACATTGACAGAAATCCGATCGAAGAGCTGGAAGTTCCCAGTGCCGAGCACCGGGAGGTCGCCATTTCGCAAGCGGAGTTCGATGGACTGCTCTCGTGCGTGCGGAATCAAGCGCTGGCGGATCTGATCCTCGTGACTTGGGAAACCGGATGCCGTCCGCAGGAGTCGCTGCGTGTCGAAGCACGCCACGTCGACCTCCGCCACCACCGGTGGGTGTTTCAGAAGTCGGAGTCGAAAACCAAGCAGATCACGCGAGTCGTGTATCTGACGGACACGGCCCTGGCGATCACTCAACGGTTGATGTTGGCCTATCCGGATGGACGACTGTTCCGAAATTCGTCTGGGCGCCCTTGGACGACCGACGCGGTGAACTGTGGGTTTGATGCCATCCAACGCCGGATGGGCATAGCCGAGATGCAGCGCCGGCGAGAGGCAATCTCTGCCGAAGTGATCAGCCAACTTGTCCCCACGCTCTCGTCTACAAAATCGATTCAGGGACAAGTCGTCTCGAAGTCCGCGGCCGAACTCAGTTGTGAAGCGAAGCGGAAGCTGACTTCCCAGCGAGCCGCCGCACTGGCACCTCGGTACTCTCTCTACGCTCTGCGGCACAGTTGGGCGACCAATGCTCTGAAAAAAGGAATCGATCCCCTGACCGTGGCGATCCTGATGGGGCATAAAGACCCGTCGATGCTGAGCCGCGTGTATCAACATTTGTCGCTCAATCCGCAGCACATGCTGGAGCAGGCCAAGAAGGCAGCGGGTTAAAGGCGGATGTGTTTCAAACGAGGGCGTGGGGCTTTCGGCTTCGCGCCCTCGTTGCGGACCTTCCGTGAGCCGATGAAGCGTTCCAGATCCGCCGGATCGATCCGGTATCCCTTGGACTTGCCGATCGGGACGTAGGGCAACTCGCCAGCCTCCAACAGGGCGTACACGTTGGCTTCCGAACAACCGAGGCATTGAGCGACGTCCGCGACGGTCAGGAGTTTTTTCATGGATTCCCTCCGCACTTGGGGGGCCGGAAGATCACGATGGCACTGGGGAACGGGGCGGAGTTTGTGGCGCCACCGAACTTCAAGCGACCGCGGAGGTAGCGGATCTCGCCGCGCATGGCGTACTTGTGCCACCAACGGGTGTCGGACCGGGCCGGGACCAGA
>JAJDEI010000242.1 GCA_029259845.1 Planctomycetaceae bacterium
TCCGCGACGGGGCGGAACGCACGACGGACAAGCTCGGGAACTTGTGCGGCCGCGTGCTCGATCTGTTCCCCGAAACCGAATGCCGAAACTACCTCCGCCACTGCGGCTACCGCTACACTTAAAACGGCGCCGCACTAATGAGGCACTGGCCTTTTCGTCCCGCCGGTTGATGGCAAGCTGTTTCGGCTTGTCTTCGTGCAAGATGGCCGCTGTGGTACCGCTGATGCTTGCTCATCGGTCATGCAGCCGCTTTGACCGCCTCGGGATGAGAATTACGCCGCAGGAAATTCGCGTGTTCCCTGATCTTGAGGTACTCCATCGAACAGAGCATGTACCATGACCACCACGAGGCAACGGACAGCAGGGCACAGCCTGCCGTACCCCACGTCAATGCGGTCTCACGCCAGTGAGCATCGGTGAACTGTACCCGTAGCGAGAATTGGAGGGCGGCAGCGATCAGGACTGCGTTCAGTGACCATCCCCGACAGATCCGGATCCGCGTTCGACTGTATTGGTGCATGTCCGCCAAGCGGTCCGAGCCGCTGAGAACCAGTCGCCTTGCGTCCTGGTATTCGCGTGTTTCGGTGAAGTGGCGAGCGCGAAGTGAGCCGCTGAAGAGCTTGTCGAAAACGAAGTCAGCGACACGATCTGAAATGATGCCCAACAGGTAGACCAACGGGACCACGAATACGAGAGCCGGGTAAGACCGCGCAGCTTCTACGGGAAAGGACTCGAAGCCGAAGAGCCCCAAGATGAACAACGAAACCCAACAGATGGCTCCCACGCCGATGACGATCAATTCAACGAACAGATTCGTGGTGGCCATGTCTTTCCATCCGGGCGCGGAACGTGGGCGGCGGACGATAGTTCGGTCTTTCACCAGAGTCAAGAACGGATCTGCATTGGGCAGACAGTGCCGCCGCACCGGAGGAATGTCACATCTGCTGAGTCCCGTTCTCCTCTGTTGTGGTTGTTGGAGTTTCGATGGACGCGGTTTACAGGACGGCCAGAGTTTTCATTCTCGCACCGGCGTTCCTACCCGGTCGCTCTCCAGAGGCTCGTCCTCGATTTCCTCAGCCAACGCGACGGCCTTGGGGAAGTCCCCGGCCTCCGCACATTCTGATAATGATGGACAATGCTTGGGACAAACGCCGTCGAGAGCCGGACAGACGACTGTGTGATCCGTGACGACGAACGCAATGGCGGCTCAGGTGGGTCTGCCGTCTCCGCCGACGTGAGCATCGAAATGCATGGTAGTTCCTGCGGACGTCAGGGGCGCAGCATTGCCGGGACCGCGAGGCAGGCCTGAATCAGCCAGTGCGTGAGTATGGATTGGTTTCCAGGGCTGAACTCCTCAGGTCTGAGGTGCCAGGAACGTGGCGACTGTTCTCTACGAATGCCGGGCGTATGCCGTCCAGTCAATTGCAGGCAACAGTGTGCCTTGAATCCCCTTCCCGGTCGAAGCATGCTGGTGGCAGTCAGGGGAACACGCCGGTATTCGAGTGGCGTACGCCGAATTCCGACTTGGCGGCGTCGAGGACCGAGAGGCGATGTCGACGGCGGCGAGAAAGTGGAACGCTAACCCGGATACTTCATCCGGCCTTTGAAGGTGGTTGGGATGGTTGGCTGGATTTGTGATGGGCGGAGAGCCCCCTTTCCCCCCCAGGGTTCGGCGGTTGTTGGCGGATGGGGTCGGAGGTGAACAGGACGGGAGGGAGTCAGCCGGTGTCCAGGAGCAGGGAGGCGGCGGCCGCGCGGAACAGCGATTGGTACGGGCAGTTTGACGAGAGGTGAAAGGCCACGCGGCGGGCCGAGAGGCAGACGCGGGCGGCGATCTTGGCCAGGCTCAGCCGCAGGCGGTCCGCCTGCGCGGCCGCGAGTTGGGTGCCTTGCAAGTGCTCGCTCGGCAGGTGATGCAGCAGGACGTCGGCGAAGGACGAGAGCAGCAACCGGAACGGGTTTGGCGGGAATGCGTGGCAACGGGTGCAGTCGGCGAACAGCATCAATTGTCGTTGCCCCCTTCCTTGACCGAATCTCAGGCCATCGCGACACCCCCATCACCAATCAGCGGGTGAAATATCCGGGTTAGTTCAACGGGCTGCTAATCCGACAGCGCAGGGTCGGCGTGATCGGAAACCGCCAAGACGCCAAATCCGCCAAGAAAAACAGCGTTCACCGGTGTCTGCCACCGGTTTCGCAACTCGGCACGAGCATTCGGGCCGAGTCTGCCCGACAGGGATGGATTGGCGCGAGAACGGCACCGTATTCCGTGGGTCTTGCCAACGATATGACTTTGCGCCCTTGGCGTCTTGGCGGTTTAACCCTGCGCTGTCGTACTAAGCAGACGACGGGCCCGGTGCGTGTTGTTTCAGAAAACAACGACTTGGTGAGACGAATCTATCCGGATGATTCGGCACCTCCATTCGCTCCCCCGGGGGGTCTCGCGATGGGATCTGCGATGGTCACCCGATCTCAATGTTTCGCCGTACTCCCTGGAGAAAGGATTTGGCATTCGGGGAGAAGTCGTCTGAGTTGAAGAATGCCTTGCTCTGAAATCTGGGTATCGATCAGCGTGAGACGACGCAGTGTCCGCATTTGGGACAGGTCATCAAGGGAGCGGTCGGTGATGCTGGCTCCGACGAGGTTCAGTCTCTTCAATGCGCCGAGATTCGCCAGTGACGTCATGCCGGCGTCCGTCACGATTGGTCCAGCGAAACCTTCGGAAAAGAGCAGGTTCAAGTCTTCCAGTTTCTTCAGCGACGCAAGAGTCGTCAGGCCGGCGTCGGTCAGGGGGAGACGGCTGAGGTCGAGCTCGCGCAGAAGGCTCAGCGGCTGCAGGTGCCGCAGTCCGTCATCTGTCACGGAGTTGCCCGACAAGTTGAGCACTTCGAGCTGGGTGAGTCCCGAAAGGTGTGACAGCCCCTCATTCGTAAGCTTCACCGGTTCAAAGCCGGTCTTCTTCAAATTGAGCGCCCGCAACTGTTGCATTCGTCCGATCACCACACAGGCGGCATCGGTCACGCCATCGCAGACCTCCAGATCCAACGCGGCCAGATTCTGCAGGTTGATGACGGCCTGCAGGCTGCGTTCGGAAAACGAAGTCCCGGCGACGAGCAGAGTCGCCAGCCGCTTCGCTCCCGACAGCGGGTCGAATGCGTTGTCGCCAAGCTGTCCGCACAGTTCGAGGTTGAGTCCGACGAGTGACTCGAGCGTCGAGACCTGCCGCAGACCCTCTTCGTCAATTCGACTGCCGGCCAAGCTCAGGACGACCGGCGCATTCAATTGCTCGAGCAGGCTGAAGATGTCCGGGTCCAGTGCCCCCTCCTCCGTGAGATGACGGTCTGTCAGTTTCACATGGCTGAGGAGTTGGGGTTTCTCGGTCGGATTGAGGGCGAAACGATAGAGACGAAGTGGCATGCCTTTCAGTTCTTCAGTGCCGAGTTGCTGCACTGCGGCACCCTGCCGATTCAGCGCCGCCAGCTCTGGCGGGAGCATTGCCGGCACGCCTTCCGGGCGCGTGCGATGGCCGGGATTCCGAAGGCGATACGCCCAGAGGTTGTTTTTTTCCCGGAGAAACAACTTTCCGTCGGCGATGACCGGGTGCGACCAACTGTCTCCGCCGGCTCCGGGAATCTCGAAGGTCCCCTGAAGGCGATACTCGGCAGGAGTCGCTTCGATCATCGCGACAACGCCGTCCTGGTAGCGGAAGAACAGGCGTCCGTCCGCAGCGACGACTGCCGCAGAACCCGTGCCCGGACCACGGCGCTTCCAGACGATTTCTCCGGTCTGGAGTGCAAGGCATGTCGGCAGGCCGTTGTTACTGCCATGTCCGCCGTAGATGTGATCGTCGATCAGTACGAAGCCGCCATGGTGATTCTGAAAGCGGTTGCCCGGGAGACGGTAGGCCTCCCGGGCCGCGACTCCTGTTCCACCGTTGGTGGGTTCAATGCGGAGGAGCACACTGCCGGCATTGTAACCGTTGGCCGAAAACACCAGATCACCGCTGACAACGGGCGTGGGAATGTTCGCCGTTCCGTTGGAGATGTCGTTGTAGCCCCAGAGAAATCGCCCGGTGTCGCTTTCGATCCCGATGAGCCCACGGCCCGTCATCTGAATGTACTGGCGGACTCCCGCCGCCTCGGAGATCACGATCGACGAAAACGCGGCTCCATCACTGCCGTTTTCGCCAATCTCCGGAGTGCTGCTTTTCCAGATCACTTGTCCCGTGCGGCGATCCAATGCGACGACCATCGCGTCCTGGCCGCCGGGCGTGCAGATCAATCGGTCGCCGTCGATCAGCGGTGATTCACCATACCCGCGGCCGGACATCAGCCGGCCATCGAAATCGTCGACGAAGCTGCGCTGCCAGACAATCGTCCCTTCGGATCTGTCCAGACAGGTGAGTTCTCCGTCAGGGTCCAGCGCGAAGAGCAGCTCCTCGTCGACGGACGGCGTGGACATCACATTGCGGGTCGTCTCGCCAATTTTCGTCGCCCAGACTGCCCGGCCGGATTCCGCCTCCAGCGCGAAGCAGACGACGTCATCGCCGGCTCGGCCCGTGGTAAAGACGAACCGGTCCGTGACCACGACGCTGGAATAGCCGTCACCAAGCCCAGACGCCTGCCATGCCAATGCGGGAGCACCGCCGGCCCACCCGGTGAAAAGCCCGGTTTCCGGAGAGACGGCATTGCGGTTCGGTCCTCTCCACTGCGGCCATTCGGCGGCATGGGCGGAGGTTCCAAGACCGAGCACAGTCAGCGCAAGCAACAGGACTCTGTCATATAGCGAGATCAACCGAAGGGATTTCACGAGCCAAGCAACTCCTGAGACTGCCGACAGAGACGAAAGCACCGGACCTTCCATCCCCACAGGTTAGCGGCTTTGAAATGGATTCTTGCATCCGTGATTTGTACTGTCCTGTCAGGAACGGGCCGGGCCGCAACTGGGACGTGTGGTTGCACAATCCGCATGCGTTCCTCACCGCGGACGCGCAAATCACAACTCCATGGACGGGCAAGTCCCAACGATTCGGAAATGACCCGTCCGCGGGCAATGGGCAACGGCTGTCGCCGTCGATTGCGGATGTGAGTATCCGGCGCGTTCCCCATCAAATGTTACATCGGGGCGGGGATGAAAATCGAGCGGTCCAACTTGCGTTCAGCGTGGGTTCGTGTTGATATTTGTGATCGACACGCCATCCGCCATCAATTCGAGTAAGACCATGGACCTCGGACTTCAAGGACAAGTCGCAGTCGTCGTGGGCGGTGCGAACGGCATCGGGCGCGGGATCTCCGCAGCGTTCGCCGCCGAGGGGGCCCACGTCGCGGTGCTGGATGTCACGGAAAATACGGTGGAAACTGCTGTCCAAGTCGCTGAAGCCCACGGCGTGCGAACCCTCGGAACGCTCTGTGACATCGCGAGCTTCGAGTCGGTCGAGAGGAGCCGAGATGCGGTGCTCGGCGAGTTTCGATCCTACGCTCACGTGGTCGTCGTCGCGGCGATCGGATCCGGGAAGTTCGGCTTTCCGTTCCTCAACCTGCAACCGAGCGATTGGGATCGCGTCCTCCAGGTCAACATCCTCGGGACAACGAACGTAGCCCATGTCTACGCCCCTCATCTAATGGAGAGACAGTGTGGCACGGTGACTTTGATCAGCTCGGTTGCCGGCCAGATTGGATCACAAACAGATCCTCCGTACAGCGCCTCAAAGGCTGCGAACATTAATTTTGCGCAATGCATGGCGCGCGACCTTGCGCCACATCAAGTGCGTGTCAATACGGTCTGTCCGGGAATGGTCAAGACATCGCTGAATGAGCTCGTCTGGAAATCCTGGAACGACCTCCAGCCGGAAGGTCGGAAACGATCTTATGAGGACTGGGCGGAAGAGAAGGTCCGGAACCTCGTCCCGCTCCGCCGATGGCAAGAGCCCGCGGATATCGGGGCGATGGTCGTGTTCCTCGCCTCCAAGCGTGCGCAAAACGTCACGGGTCAGACGATCAATGTCGATGGCGGCTATGTCATCAAATAGAGCGTCATCAATAAACGGGAAGACATTGGAGTCGTCACTGCGGTCTCAAACGAAAATCCTGCGAGCTCGCGTGCGGCCTCGCCCACGGCTCACCGGCTGTGCTTGTGATCGCTGTGGATTCTCGCTGCCGAGTGTTAATCCTATTCCGGCCTCCGCTCAAGAAACTCCACCAAGCCCCTTGTAACCAAAGACCGTCACGACGTCATGTCCCGGCGCGTTCGCCGCAAACTTCCTAAGCTGACACCGCAGACTCCGGGCCGGGTTCGTTCCGGGACGCCATCGACATGGCCAACGCTGCCGCCGGGACCGATACGATCGCCTTCGCCCTTCCCGCCAACGATGCGGGACACGTCTACTAGCAGGACGACGGCATCGCGGGGCAGGTGGCGCTGGCCAACGTGGAGGTCACCACGGAGGCGAATGACGCCAACATCGACCCGGACTGGGCCCACAGTTGGTGGACGATCGCCCCGCTCTCGCAGTTGCCCGCCCTCACCGATGCTGTGCTGATTGACGGATACACGCAGACCGGAGCGCAGGAGAACACCAACGGCGTCGGCCAGGGCCTGAATACGATCCTGCGCGTGGAAATCGATGGCACGCAGTCGGCGGTGGAGAACGAGGTTATCACCACCGGCCTGCTCACGCTGAGCGGGGAGAACAGCACGCTTCGCGGCCTGGCGATCAACCGGCAACTCGGCCCCGGAGTTCTCGTCGGAAGCATGGGGAACAGTGTCGAGGGCAACTTCATTGGGCCGGACATCTCGGGCACCGCCGAATTCGACACGTCTGCACAGCCAATCCTCGACGTCCGGTTCTCGAATGGTTTTAACGGCGTCATCGCTTCCTCAGGCAACACCAACAACGTGATCGGCGGGACGACGGCCGCAGCGCGGAATCTTATTTCCGCCAACACCGGGGGACCACCGTCGACGACCGACAATTTTGGTGTCAAGTTCGTTGGTGACAATAACCGTATCGAAGGCAACCTCATCGGCACCGACCGCACCGGGACCGCAGCCCTGCCGAACGGGAGCGGCGGCGTTTCCGCTGGCAGCCGCAACACCATCGGCGGACCGGCCTCCGCCGCGGGCAATGTGATCTCTGGCAACGTCGTCGGCGTGCTGGCCGGTAACACGAATCTCATTCAGAACAACCTCGTCGGCACCGATCCGAGCGGCACGCTGAACGTCGGCAACACGGCTGTCGGCATCCTCTCGGGATTCAACGCCCGCGACAACCAGATTCTCGGCAACACCGTCGCCTTCAACGGAGCCGCTCCCCCGTCGGGTGGGATCAGCGGCAGCACCAGCGCGGCCGGCATCCGGGTCGTCTTCGGCACGGTTGGTTCGGGAAATCTGATCTCGCAAAACTCGATCTTTAGCAACTTCGGGCCGGGCATCGACCTCGGTACAGACGGCTTCACCGCCAACGACGTTCCGCCGGCATCCGATCCGCCTGATCAGGATACCGGCGCCAATGGTCTGCAGAACACGCCGATCCTCACTTCGGTGACCGACACGGGCGGTGGCACGGATATCGTCGGCACGCTGCAAAGCACGCCCAGTTCCAACTTCCGCATCGAGTTTTTCGCCAACCGCAATCGCAACTTTGACGCCGACCCGTCCGGCATGTTTACCGGGGGTGAAGCCTTCCTCGGCTTCGTCGACGTCATTACGAATGCCGCCGGTGTCGCCAACTTCACCGCCCCCATGCCGTCCCTGCCGAGCGGCATGCCCTACGTCTCCGCCACCGCGACGGACACTTCCGACAACGGCGGCTCGCCGCTTAACAACACCTCCGAGTTCTCGCCGGTCGCCGTCCTCGGCGGACCGAGCTTCGTGGTCACCAACACCAGCGACATCGGCCCCGGCTCGCTCCGCGAGGCGATCGTCAACGCCAACCTGATCGCCGGAACGCAGACGGTCAGCTTCAACATCCCGGCGGATGATCCACGGCACTTCTTCTACGCGGACGACGGCGTCGCCGGGCAGGTCACCTTCGAGAACACCTCCGTCACCAGCCAAGCCGACGATGCCGCCATCGCCGGGATCGACCCCGACTGGACGCATAGCTGGTTCGGCATCATCCTCGACGCCGCCCTGCCCGAAATCACCGAGACCGTGACGATTGACGGCTACACGCAGCCGGGGGCCAGCGAGAACACGTTGTCCACCGCGCAAGGCCAGGGCCTCGACACGGTCCTCAAGATTGAGCTCGACGGCCGCAACGTCGCCGGCGACGGGTTTTCGCTCGGCTTTGCCAGCCCCACGGTCGACGCGGGCGGCAGCGTGATCCGAGGCTTCGCCATCAACGCCTTCGGTGGCGACGGCATTCAGGTCAACACGTTGAACGGCGGCAACACGATCGCCGGCAACTTCATCGGCTCGGACATCTCCGGCACGCTCAACTTCGGCAACGGCAGCAACGGCGTCTTTTTGGTCATCGACAACGACGACGTGATCGGCGGCCCGGCTGTCGGGGACCGCAATCTGATTTCCGGCAATGTCGACAACGGAATCCTCGCATTGGCTGCACCGGGTGCGCTGATTCAGGGAAATCTTCTGGGCGGTGACCGCACCGGTGAGGCTTTCTTTGAGACAAACGGATTGGCGGTCTTGTTTACGAACGACGAGGGTCTGGTCCCACTATCAGCCGTGTCGGCTTCGAACTTCAGCGAAGGAACCCCTGCGGTTGATGTTCTCGATGAGGGCACCCCGCAGCAACTGCCGCAGGCTTCCGCAGCAACATCAGCGACATCGTCATCGTTTAGTGACAATGAACTCCAACAACTTGGCGAGATCGTTGTTACATCAGTCATAGAAGCGATAAGAATCATCGGTCTTAAAGAATCATCTCTTCCGCCAGACAGAGTGGATTTCCAATTAGTGGTCCTTGGCCTTGTCGATGCTCTCACACCGCTTCGCGGAAAATCTGGGGCAGCACCGCAGATCCGGGCGAACACAGCGACGGTCCTGGCGAGTAACAACGCAACCGTGGTCACGGCCATCGATTTGAACGGCGACGGTGCGACGCCGAACGATCCGTTGGACGCGGATGACGGCCCGAACGGGTTGCAGAACTACCCGGTGCTCACCAGTGCCGTCACCGATGCGGGCGTGACGACCGTCAACGGTACGCTCAACAGCGTGCCGAACACGTCGTTCCGCATTGAAGTTTACGCCAGCAGCTACGACACCAGCCGGTTCCGTGCCGGTGAACGCTCGCTGGGCACGGTCGATGTCACCACCGACGCCAGCGGCAACGCCCAGTTTACGTTCGTCTCCCCCACGGCCGTGCCGTTGGGAGAGGACGTCATCTCTCTGGCGACGCGGCTGGAAGCCGTCACCCTCGCACCGATCGAAACGTCCGAATTCTCCGCCGGCCTGAACGTCACCGACAGCCAGCCGCCGCCGCCGGTCCGTGCCGACCTGCTCGCCCTGCGGCCGAGTGATGGGCACTTCGAGGCACAGGCGTCCAACGGCACGCAGTTCACACGCGATACGGATTTTGGGTTGCTGGCCGGCACAGCCGCCCTGAGCGACCACCGCGTTGGCGACTTCAACGACGCCGGCCTGGACGACGTCGTCGCCCGCCGGGACGCCACCGGCGAGGTGATCGTCGCCCTCTCTGACGGGACACAGATGACCTCCAGTGTCTGGACGCTCTGGTCGCCGAATGCCACCTGGGACCACGTCGTGGTCGGTGACTTCGACCGGGACGGACGGGACGATGTGGCCGGCCTCTCCAGTTCGGGAACCGTCCTCGTCAGCCTGTCCAATGGGACCGGTTTCGACAGCGTCCCCTTCGGGGCTGTCTCCGGCACGGTCAACTGGGTCGACATGTTCTCCGGAGACGTCAACAACGACGGTTTCGACGACGTCATCCTGCGGTCCTCCACCGGGGCCTGGGTCGTCGGCCTCTCCGACGGCATCGGATTCAGCTTCTCGGTGTTCGGCCGCTGGTCTGCGGCGGTCAACTGGCAGGACGTGACGACCGGCGACTTTAACGGGGACGGTCGTCTGGATGTCGTCGGCCGATCCCCCTCCGGCAAGGTCGTCGTCGGCCTGTCGGACGGGACGGGGTTCAGTTTCTCGGTCTTCGCCACCTGGTCGACCGCTGTCAGTTGGGAGACGCAGGTCGGTGACTTCAACAACGACGGCAGGGACGACATCTTCTCCCGCGCCAGCAGCGGCACGATTGTGATGAACCTCTCCACCGGCACCGGCTTCACCCGGTCGGTGTGGGGCGGACTGTCGACCGCCGTCGACTGGCTGTTCTTCGTCGGTGATTTCGACGCCGACGGCAGCGACGACATCGCCGGCATCGCCAGCACCGGCACGATGGTGACAGGGTTGTCGTCCGGATCCGGCTTCAACTTCTCCGTCTGGGGAATCTGACCCGGCCGCGACACCCGCATGCCGTACTTCGTGGGAAACTTTGTCGCCGGCTGATGCTGCCAAACGGAGGCGGGGCACGCTGATCTGCACTGTGTCTTTGTTCGGCCGCGTTGCCGGCCAACCAATAGCGGTTGCCGCGGCCTGTCGATCGACATCGTGGCCCTGCAGTCGGCATTGAACAGCGTGGCCAACCGGATACTGAGCGCGTTGGTTTCGGCGACCGGGCGGCTGGCGTGGGCGGGAACAAAGTTTGACGGTGATCGGATGTCCGTTTACAGTGGGATTACGGGACGACCCGAATCTCGGCGGCTCGGTGGCGGAGTCTCCCGAAGACCGAATCGGCCCAGTGCCGTTCGCTCCGGCGTTGTCCCGTCGCTCACGCTTCGAGGGTGTGATTCTTTCTCAACGCGTGCCCAAACACCCGGTGTCTCGAATCAACGAGGACGCGAAATTCCTGATTTCAGCGGTGATGGTCCTCTACGTTTCCCGATATGATGAGGCACCGGGTGTTTTTCCCGAAGAAGTCACAAGCTCTCCGGGCTCTGATTGTCGATGCCCGGGCTGTGTTTCTCGATGAATGACAAACGAGGAAAGACGTTTCTGTGATGACCGACCGATCCATTGATTCTGCCCCTCCGCGTCCAAGCGGGCCGGTTGCCGGGCCGGGTCTTTTGGAATCAATGATGTGGGTCAGCGGTTACCAGGTGGCGCAGTTGGCGGCGGCGGCGTTGTTGTTGCTGGGGCTGGTGCTGGCGGCCTTCGAGGGATGGCCCGACGACATGGCGTTGCTGGTCCAGGTCGCCGAGGAAATTGCGTCATCGAATACCGACTGGTTGCTGATGGCGTTGACCGGCAGCGCGACGCTGGGAGCGTTGTTCCTGATTCTGCCGGCGGCGTTCTGGCGGCTCGGTCCGTCCCGGCGTCGGGCTTTGGGGACGCACCTTCCCAAACCGCGGCAGCTGGTGCTGTTGGTCGGAGCCGTCCTGCCGCTGGGGATTCTCTGCGACGAGTTGTACCGTGTCAGTTCGCTGGCCATCGAACAACTGCGGCTCGTGCTCATGGAACGGCTGCCTGTTCTTGCTGACCTGGACATCAGTGCCGATACGATTTCGTTGATCCAGAGCCAGACCGCATCGACGGCTTATCCGCTGTTGCTGGTGATCGTGGGGTTGGGCCCGGCCATTGGGGAGGAGGTCATTTTTCGTGGTTTGATCGGCCGGGGGCTGATTGCACGGCGGGGCGTGGTGCGCGGCGTCCTGCTGACTTCACTGTTATTCGCTTTGGCCCACTTCTCACCGGCGCATGCCGTCGCCACATTGCCGATTGCGATCTTTTTGCATGTGGCCTATCTGGCGACCGGCAGCATCTGGGCCCCCATTCTCGTGCACTTTCTAAACAACGCCCTCTCGGTCACGATGATGAAATACGGGCTGGGGCAGGACGTTCAGGTGACCGCCCTGTTGCTCATCTTTGCGGCCCTGTACGTCACGGTGACCGGGGTGTTGCTGTTCAGAGAGCGGCTCTCGTGGAAGGGCGTGCTTCCGGCGTTTTCCGTGGGTCGGCCGATCGCTGTCGCGTCGGTCGAGTCATCGCTGAGTTCCGCGGCACCGGCGCTGGCAGTGACTCCTGTTTGGCTGCTCGTTTTGGCCGGTTCGGGCGTCCTGGGCTTTACGTGGTCCTTCGTGCTTGCAGCGACCGCCGGCGGGTGAGCGTTGCGTTCTCGCCGTACCCCCATCCAGGTTTCGATGACGGATCGCTATCCGGCATCCGGACCGTGCGTTAGGATGGCCGCTTGTTTCGCCGGCCGTCTTGTTGTTGATGAATTGACCTATGTCGAGTTCCGTTGTAGCCGCGCCACCCGCGGCCCTTGATCACAGCAAGGGGACGTACGCGTTTGTCTCGCTGGGCTGTCCGAAGAACCTTGTCGATAGCGAGCGGATGCTGGGCACGCTGGCGCTCGACGGGTACACGCTCGTGTCGGACCCCGACGGGGCGGACTTTGTGATCGTCAATACGTGCGGCTTCATCGAGCAGTCGCGGCAGGAATCGAAATCGGTCATTCGGGAGATGCTGGACCTGAAAGCGGCTGGCCGGACGAAAGGTGTCATTGTGGCTGGGTGCCTGCCGGAGCGGCTCGGCGGCGGGTTGCTCAAGGAACTGCCGGAAATCGATCACGTGGTGGGAGTGTGGGGACGTGACGAGATCAACCGCATCGCTGACCATCTTGTCGGCGGCATGCGCGAGCAGCGGGAGCTGTTTCGTCCGGCGCCGATCCGGGCCCTCGACGACCGGCAGCGGCTGCGGATCACACCCCAGCACTATGCCTATCTGAAGATTTCCGAGGGGTGCGACCGCACCTGTACGTTTTGCTCGATCCCCAAGATGCGGGGCAAACATGTCACGAAGCCGATCGAACAAGTCGTTGCCGAGGCCCGGGAACTGGCTGCAGACGGCGTGCGGGAACTGATCCTTGTCGCTCAGGACACGACGTACTACGGCATGGACTATTACGGTGAGGTGTGGCTGGTCGACTTGTTGAAGGAGTTGGAGCAGGTCGAGGGCATTGACTGGTTGCGGCTGATGTACCTGTACCCGGTGAATTTTACCGACGAATTGATCGAGACGATCGCAGCGTCGGAGAAAATCCTCCCCTATCTGGACATGCCGCTGCAGCACATCAACAGCCGCGTGTTGAAGCGGATGCAACGGCGGGTTGATCGCGACAAGACGGTCGCTCTCGTCGAGAAACTGAGACGTCGGATCCCCAATCTGGTGTTGCGGACGACCTTCATCGTCGGGTTCCCCGGGGAGACCGATGAACAATTCGAGGAACTGCGGCAGTTCGTCGTCGATACGCGGTTCGAGCGGATGGGCGTATTCGAGTATTCGCCCGAACCGGGAACGCCCGCCATCAAGCTGGAGGGGGCTCTCCCGGATGACGTGAAAACCGACCGGCAACAGGCACTGATGGCCGCGCAACAACAGCTCGCGTTCGACTTCGGCGATTCGCTGCTCGGCTACGAACTCGACTGCCTGATCGACGAAACACTCGAAGAGGGGATTGCTGTGGGACGGACGTACGCGGATGCCCCGGAGATCGACGGCTGCGTGTACATCGAAGATCCCGGACTGGAAGTCGGACAACGCGTGCCGGTCGAGCTTGTCAGCCGCCAGGACTATGACTGGGTCGCGGTACTCGCGGAGTCAGTGGACTGAGTGGCCCGATGCTCCCTCACGCAATACAATGCCGCGATGAGCGTTGTGGATGATCGAGGCCAGTCACCGGAAGCGGCCCGCCGGAAAGCGGCGGTTCCTGCTGCGCCACTCGACCGCCGCTCGCTGAATGTTCCCAATTCGTTGACGCTGAGCCGGTTCCTGCTTGCCATCGTGCTGTTTGCACTGATCGACTGGGACGGATGGTGGCGATTGTCGGCAGTGGTGTTCATCGTGGCGGCGTCGACCGATTTCCTGGACGGGTATTACGCCCGCAAGCACGGTCAGGTGACCGTGCTGGGGCGAATTCTCGACCCGTTCGTCGACAAGATTATCATCTGTGGGTCGTTCATCTTCCTGTTGGAACATCCGCAATCAGGGGTCACCGCGTGGATGACCGTGATCATCATCGGTCGCGAAATGTTCGTCACCAGTCTGCGGGCCATTTTGGAGCAGCATGGCCGGGATTTCTCCGCAAAATGGAGCGGGAAGGCCAAGATGGTACTGCAGTGCATTGCGGTCCCGGTCTGTCTGTTTTCGCTCAGCCCGGAGTTCCGGGAGATGATTGGCGGGGATCAAATTGCCGGACGATTCGACGTTTTTCGGGACGTTGTGCTGTGGGTGGCGGTCGCCATCACGATCTACAGCGGAGCCGAGTACACCGTCCGGGGCTTCCGGATGCTCAACGCGGCGATGAAAGAGAGAGCATCCAACGAACCGGCCCGGCCGACGACTGCAGCGCAGGGTTGAGGTGATAAGAAACCGCCAAGACGCCAAGCCCGCCACGGGAAAAAGAGACCTTCATGTCCGGGACAGGCTTCGCAAGCCGACACGGGCATTCCGGCGAACTGTTCCCGACCGTGATCGATTGGCCAGAGAATGGCACCGTATTTCATGGAACTTGTCAAGAATCTGACTTGGCGTTCTTGGTGTCTTGGCGGCCCAACCGTGCGTCATCGTGCCAGGTAACCAGGCGATCCCCTTTCCTTTGGCCCTGCGACTTCTTTCGGTATGTTCTGGTTTCTGGTCGCCTGTGCGGTTCCGTCGTTCGTTGTCTCGTTCAGCACGACGGCGGCGATGAAACGTCTCGCGCCCCGATGGGGGCTGATCGATCAGCCGGCGGGTGTCAAACAACATTCCACGCACAGTCAGGCGACGCCGCTGGGCGGCGGGGTGGGCATCTATCTCGGGTTTCTCATCCCGATCCTTGTTGCCCAACTGACCGCCGTCTGGGCGGCTGCTCATCCTGACATGCTGCAATGGATCCCGGCCGGCGTTGCCGCCCATTTGACGGGCGTTCTCACGCGGTCCGGGACGATGTGGGCCATCATCGCCGCCGGGACGGTGTTGGTCATCATGGGACTGGTCGACGATGCGAAGTCGCTTCCGTGGTGGCCGCGGTTGGTGGTTCAGCTTCTGGTCGCAGTGGCACTGGTGGCCTGCGGCGTGCAGGCGACCGTGTTCGTTTCACAACCGTGGGTCGGCACTCTGCTCACAGTGCTGTGGATCGTCGCGTTGATCAACTCACTCAATTTCCTGGACAACATGGACGGCCTGTCGGGAGGGATCGGGCTGATCGCCGCGCTGCTGTTCGCGACGGTGATGCTTTCCTCGGTGTCTGAGCCGCGCTGGCTGGTGGGGGGGGCGTTGGTGGTGCTCGCGGGATCTTTGGCGGGATTTCTGTGTCACAACTGGCCGCCGGCGACGATCTTCATGGGCGACTCCGGGAGTATGTTCATCGGCATGATGCTGGCGAGCCTGACGGTGCTCGGCACGTTCTACGACCCGGAGTTGTCGAGCCCGCATGTGATTCTGGCTCCGTTGTGTATTCTGGCGGTGCCGTTGTTCGATTTGACAACCGTGGTGCTGATCCGGCTGAGCCAGGGACGCAGCCCGTTCCATCCGGACAAGAACCACTTCTCCCATCGTCTGGTCGCGCTGGGGTTGAGCCGCCGCAACGCGGTGACGACGGTGCATCTGACGACGTTGACGACGGGGCTCGGGGCGCTAATCCTGTATTGGCTGCCAAACTGGACGAGTGCGCTGCTGGTGATTGCGTTGGTGATTTGCGTGTTGGCGATCATCACGATTCTCGAAACAGCGGGCCGGCGTCAGAATGGGGATTGAGGCGTTGGGGGATTGGTTGGGGCATCGCGTGGGGGAACGTCGAACGCGCGCTTCCTAGCGGGCGCGGCTAAACGGTGGGTCGGGGTTGGAATTCCGTTGAGTCATTTTCATTCGTGACGGTCTGATGCCACGTAAACGTTCCGAGCCGTCACGTCCGCTTGCGAATCGGAGTGCCGGCCGACGCGACAACGCCGAGGGGATGTTGGAGGTCGTTTGGCTGCCGGTGGTTGTTGCCGTCCTGCTGGCGTCGCGGTTCTTCCTGCCGGCGGAGTCCGCGGCTCAGGGGGAGACGTTGTGGGTCGTGCTGTTGTGGTTGCTCAGCGGCCTGGCCTGGCTGTTCACGGCGTCACGGCACGAGGTGTCGCTGCGCCGACCCGACGGGTTCGTGGCGGGAACCGGGTTGCTGGTTGGGGGGCATGTGATCTCCGCGCTGTCGGTCCTGCTGACGGAGGGGGACAAACGAGCGGCGGTGAACATGCTCTGGGAGTGGGTGGGCATCGGAGTGGCGGCGATGCTGATTCGGGTCGTGATGCGAACCCGCTCAGGACGCGACCGACTACTTTCGGTGATTCTGATCAGTGGCGTGGTGCTGGCTGGACTGGGGCTGTGGCAGCACTTCGTCTGGTATCCGCGGATTGCGTCCCAATTTGCCGAACTCGAATCGCTCCAAAATGAACTGCAGCATGCGGAACCGTCGGACGATGCGGCGGCGATGCGGTCCCGGCTCCGGCGTGTGGAAGCGCTTCGCCGCGAAATGGGATGGACGCCGGGGGCGGACGGGACATCCGAGCGGATGTTCCGCGATCGCGTTCAGGCAAGCACCGAACCGATCGGCCGGTTTGCGCTGGCGAACACGTTCGCCGGCCTGCTGCTGGTGGCCGGGTTCCTGGGGCTGGGGGCCGTCATTGCCGCTGTGCGGCAAAGAGAACAGTTCCTCAAGTGGGGCGGCGTTCTGGCCGGCCTGTTGGTCGTCGGCTATTGCTTGTTGTTGACCAAAAGCCGCACCGCAGGAGTGGGCGTCATCGGCGGACTGGCGGTGCTTGGTCTGTTCGCCCGCCGGCGACGTGTCGTCCGTGGTCCGATCCGCTGGATATTGGCCGGTGTCGCCGTCGTCCTCATCGGCATGCCTGTGGCGGCCGCGCTGAGCGGGAGCCTCGACCGGCAGGTCCTTTCGGAAGCCCCCAAGTCTCTGTTGTACCGGGTGGAGTACTGGCGGGCGACCGGAAGGCTGATTGCGGACCATCCGCTGCTGGGGGTCGGGCCGGGGAACTTTCGGCAACATTATTTGCAGTACAAACTGCCCGGGTCGAGCGAAGAGATTCTCGACCCGCACAATCTGTTTCTGGACGTGTGGGCGAACGGCGGCCTCATCGCGCTGGCGGGGCTGCTGAGCCTCTTGGGCATCGCTGCGCGGCATGGTTGGGCTGGTTCTGTCGAGACAAACGGGGGCCGAGCGAAGGTGACCGAGGAGGCGACGAAGGAGACAGACGGCTCAGGGGCCTTGCACCAGTCAGATGCGTTCCGAAGGGGACTTTTGCTCGGTGGTATCGGAACGGCGTCGCTTGTGTTGGCGGCGGGATGCGAGTTGCTGGGCGGAACAATCGGCGGAGGGCAGTGGCTTGCGCTGGGTCTGGGTTGGTGGGTGGCCGCCTTTGCGATCTCCGCCGGCGCGCGACTGGCAAACATCGGCCCCGTATTGGCGGCGGCGTTGGCGGGACTCGTGATCCATCTGACCGGAGCCGGCGGAGTCGCCATGCCGGCCATCCTGCAGGTGCTGTTGATTCTGGTGATCGCCGTTTCTGATCCGGTTGAGTCAGAGCGGGCTGGTGACGCCGCACAGGAGAGAGCGCGGAGGACGGGGAAGAGTCCTATCGGCCGATGGGCTGTTCGCGCGATGCTGCTGGCGTGTCTTGCTCTGCTGGCCGCCTGTCTCTTGACGGCGACTCTCCCGGTGACCAAAGCAACCGCTGCGATGAACATCGGCCGGGTGGAATGGCTCGTTGACCGCCAACCGATGGCAGCCGAACGACACTTTCGACAGGCTGCCGACGACGATCCCCTGTCACCGGAACCGTGGCAGGAGTTGGCCCGCATCCGCTTTGCGCGGTGGATGCGGACCTCCGCAGCTGACGACTTCGAGACGGCGGTCGCCGCCCAGCATGAGGCGATTGCGCGCGATCCGATGAACGCCGGGCGGTGGCGGACACTGGCTCAGCTCTGGACGCGCCGATATGAGCGTGAGAAGGAACAGGCGTTCGCCCAAGCGGCCTATGAGGCATTGCTGGAAGCGGTCCAGCGATATCCGAATTTGGCAGCCGCCCAGGCGGATCTGTCCGCAGCCGCCCGACAGGCCGGCGAGATGGCCCGCGCCCGGAAAGCGGCCCAAATCGCCCTGCGCCTGGATGAAACGAACCGGCAACGTGGGCACGTTGACAAGTACCTCACCAAAGATCAGCTCATCGAGCTTCGTACCTTGCAGCCGGGCGATGACGCCAGTGCCGCAAAGTAGCGCCGCCGCGGCTTGACTGCCACTGGTCCCGGGTGTTTTGGTGCCAGGAAAACGTTCTCCGATGCCGCCGGAAGCCGGGCGCATCAATGACCCTCTCGCACGCGCGCCCCGGCAGACGAGTTACAGCAGGGGAGAATGATTCCCCGCCAAACGCGACCGGACTCGTCATCGCGCCTCCCACAGAGGCGGTTGCGATTGCGCGGAGCCGCCGCCGCTTTCATGCGGCGGATTTCTCCGTCGTCTTCAATCGGGCCTGCTCGTCTTCGATGGAGGCTCGCTCCGCCTCGAAGATGTAGTCGCGCGTCAGCGGGGCTGCGTCGCGGCTCCGCGACATCTGCATCTGAAAGACCATCGCGCTGCCGTGGCTGAAGGCCAACTCGCAGCAGACGAGATAAAATTCCCACATGCGGCCGAACCGCTCGTCGTAGATCGATTCGATTCGTCCTCGGTTCGCCTCGAAGCGCTTGCGCCACTCGGAGAGTGTCCTGGCATAATGGATCCGCAGTATCTCAACATCGTTGACCCACAACCGTTGCTGTTCGGTCGCGGCGAATACCTCGGAAAGCGAAGGGGTGTATCCCCCGGGGAAGATGTATTTGCGAATCCACGGGTCGGTCGAGCCGCGCGGACTCATGCGGCCGATGCTGTGCAACAGCGCGATGCCGTCGTCAGTCAGCAGCGAATCGAACTTGGCGAACAGCTCTGCGTAGTGCCGTTGCCCGACATGCTCGAACATACCGACCGAAACGATCCGGTCGTACCGCCCCGCAACGCTTCGCACATCGCAAAGCTGGAACTCGACGCGGTCCTGAAGTCCGAGCGCGCGGGCGCGTTGGGTGGCGACTTTGTGCTGCTCGGTCGAAAGGGTGACACCGGTGACGCGCACGTCTGCCAGCGACGCCAGGTAAAATGCCAGACCGCCCCAACCGCAGCCGACATCCAGGACCTTTTGGCCGTCTTCCAACAACAGTTTGGATGCAATCAGCCGCTTCTTGTTGTGCTGTGCCTGCTCAAGCGAATCGTTCTCCTCTCGAAAATAGGCACAGGAATACTGCAAATCCCCATCGAGAAACAATCGGTACAGTTCACCGGAGAGGTCATAGTGGTGGGCGACATTGTCGCGGCTGCCGACCGGATTGTACTGCTGCAACGGACGCAGCAGTCTTGAAAGGCTTCGCAGCACGACGAGGGGCGGATATGTCTTGAGTTCCAACCGATTCGTCGTGAGCAGCCTCAGGAAGTCGTAGAGCGTCCCGTCCTCGACGGTCAGAGTTCCGTCCATGTACGCTTCGCCCATGCTCAGTTCAGGCCGAAGCACGAGCCTGCGCGACAGGGACCGGTCGTGGAGGCGAATCGTGACCGCCGGAGTAGGCGTGCCGGCAAACGTGTGCACCGTTCCCGATGGGCTGATGACGTTCAACGTCCCCCGCCGCACCAGACGATTGAGCAGTTTGGACAGCAGCAGCATGGCAAGACCTCCGGTCGTCACAACGGCGATTGAGTTCCTGACGATGCGAGGCACCGATCGTCGTGCGTCCGGCGGCACTCCCACGGTTCGCCAGAGTGGATCGGGCGCAATCAACGGCATGGGCGCGGGAGTCTAGGTGTCCTGCCAGAGTTCAACAAGACCACATCGGCGGCCGGGCTGCGGGGGCGTCTCGCCGCGCGACCAGTCAGAACGCTGCCTGTTTTCAACCGGATTCAGGCTGTGGAACGGTCATTTTCGGGTTTCGACATCCGTTTCCTGATTGGCTTCGGCGGTCGGGCGATCATCCCCTGTCCCGTCATCCTGGGGATACACGACCACCCGGTCGTGCACGAGCAGAATCAGGTCGTCGCGTCCGTCTCCGGTGACATCGGCGACGAGGGCTTCGCGCGGCTGGGCACCGTCGCTGCTGCGGCGTCCGAAGTTCTTCTCTTCGAAGATTTTGAAGTTGACCGCATGAACCAGCGACGCCCCGCGGCGGGCCAGGATTTCGACGTTATGCTCGATGACGTCGAACATTGCCACGTCGGGTTGTCCGTCGCCGTTCAAGTCGCCGGCGACCAGATCGGCGAAGAAGGCATCGTCCAGTTTCGACTCAAAGGCCATCACATCCTTGAGGACCGGCGGACGTTGCCCGGCATACACCGCGAGGAACCGCTGCGCGCCGAACAGCAGCAAATCGTCCCGTCCGTCATGATTGAGGTCGGCCACTTTGGCGGCGATGTAGGGGAACGCTCCGATGTCGATCTGCTCCCACGGCTGGTAGAGTTCCCCTTCTTTGCGCATGATGCGGAGCTTGCCGACGCCCGTGTCGATGAGCACGAGTTCGTTCCCCGGTTGTCCGTCGACGTCGAGTGTGGCGACGCCTTCGATCTTCGCCCCGGACTCGTCCGGATTGTATTGGTCGAGGACCTGCCAACGGTTCTTGTCATCCAGACGCACGCTGCGGGCGAAATTTTTCTGGGCGACGAGCGTCACCGGTTCGTCCAACGTCCCGGAAAACACGGCCCCCCGCTCGACGTCACCCAACTGTAGGCCGCCTGCCGCCTGCACCGGTTCGAGCACTCCCCGGGAGTTCGTCACCAGCAGCGTGGGCGGCTGGCCGACCGCTGAGGTCAACAGGACGTCGGCCCATCCATCCTGATTGGCGTCGATGGCCTGCATGTAAGTCGGCTCGTTGGAAAGGCTCAGCTTGCCGTCGTCGCTTCCCACCGGATCGGACTCCCACTCGCCCTCGGAGTGTTCCCGCAGACGATGCAGCACGTATTTCTTCCGACTGGTCTTCTCAAGGTAGAGCACCTCGACATTCCCGTCCCGGTCGAGGTCGATCAGTTCAAAGGCGACCGGCTCGCCGGTGATGGGCAACGTCGTGGGAAACGAGAGGCGGCCCTTCTGCAGCCGACAGAGTCCGACCGATTTCTCCTGGTTGCTGAGGACGAACACTTCGGCCCGTCCGTCGCCGTCGATGTCTGACAATCGCACTTGCTCGACGCCCAGAAAGTTCGGATACGCGGCACCGAGGTCGAGGCCGTAGTTCTCGTGCTGCAGGAACACGATCAACTGGGCGGCATTCGGATCGGTGACGACGACATCTGTCAGCCCGTCGCCGTTGAGATCGCCTGTTGCCAGATCCCGCCGTTTCGCGGAGCCGGGCTCGCCGAATCCGTACTGCACGAGCCGCGCGGCGAGTTCTCCTTCCGGGTTTCCTTCTCGTTCGAACTGGGCGACGCGGACCCGGCCGGTCGTCCCATCGATCGCCACGACCTCGCGACCGGCCCCTTCGACAAAATCGTAGAGGACGAGCCCCCGCGTATCCTTGAGATCGAAACGAATTTCCGGACCGAGGCGTCCCTCCTCGTTCTGCAAGCGGGCAGAAACACTGCGGTCGTCTCCGTCAGAGGCGGTGTAAAAGAGGTCATTCCGTTCATCCCCGTCGAGATCGCCGATCATGGCGAGACCCAGCCGTTCGGCCGTGTTGCGAATCTCGGCCGGAGGGGCGAACTCGCCGGGTGACGTCTGCAGAATGAGATACGTCACGCGCTTGCCAAGCACCGCCAGGTCGTCACGTCCGTCGTTGTTGAGGTCGCCGGCGGCGATGCCCCAGGACTGCCCCTCGACGTCGGCAAGCCGAATCTGATGTTTCTTCTTCCAGTCGCCCGACTCCGGCTGGAACCGCAGCACGAGACGGTCCGGATCACCAAAATAGGCGAGATCGATCCGTCCGTCTCCGTTGAAGTCACCCGTCGTCATCGCGGAGAGATTGCGGTCGACGGGTACCTTGGCGTGCTCGAACCGCCAGTGGCTGCTGATGTCATTTGCTTTTGCTTCGCCGGCGGTCTCCGTCTCCTCCGGCGGAGACTCACGCTGCAACAGCAAATCAATACGGCTGTGACTGTTGTCGATCACCGCCAGGTCCGTGCGTCCGTCGTGGTTGAAGTCGCCGGCCAGCAGGGAGTTCGACCGGCGTTCGAGCTTGAAAATCTCCAACGGGCCGAACCCGTAATACGCAGAGAGGTCGAGGTCATCGTCGGCCGTCAGGATGCGTTCCGGGGAAAGGGACGAAACGCCGCCGCAAGACAACAACGCGGCCACCACAAACCATAAAAGACGACCGACAGGGGAAACACATTGCATCACGAACCTCCAAGACCCAGATAATGCCGCCCCCGATTGGGAGGATGCCGTCAAGTCTAAATGACCGAGCCTGATTCTGCGACACTGTGCTGTAAGCGATTCGAGATCAATCGCTTCCGCTGCTCCGAGCCTGTCTGGAAACTCGCCCCTTGAATCTTCTCACCGGAGGGGAGGGCCTTCAGTTTCCGGAGAGATTCTCAGAGCCCAGAGCGTGAGCGACGGGTCAGCCGGGCAATTTGCCCGCCGTCTTTGCGACGTTCGCCACAAGGAGCAAAAGGGAACCGCGGATCAAGCGGATCAGGGCGGATTGCCGCAGATCATCGGAGACCGGCAAATAACTCCGCCCGAATCCGCTTGATCCGTTTTTTCTTTTCTCTGTCGAAAACCGCCCAACGGTCACTCAGGTCGCGAGTCTCACGACGCTGCCCCCACAACGCCGCGGGCGCTCTCTCGGAAATGCTCGGTTCAGCGCGGATATTCGACGGGTGGCGGGGGCGCGTTGGGGCGTGGGATGACGAAGCCCCCTCCAACCACGGGGGCCGAGAACGGTCCACCAAACGGCGACACGGCCCCCGTGATTGGCGCGGTGCGGCCATCGAACGCTTCTGCCGCGCCCCCGCCACCCGTCGCTGCCCGCCAAGAGGTCCGGCTCGGTTCAGCCCGGATAATCGGAGCAACTGTCCCGCAGCCGCCCGTTGGCGTCGTCAAGAGGGAAGGGTCTTGTCAGCCCTACCGGGCTGTGAGAGACTGAACGGGAGACGCAAGGCCGTTCTCGACATCAACAACGGTCTTCTGGCGGTGATTAGCCGATAACCTCAGAACAGCGACCGCTCTGCCTCGACCACGGGAGACCCCGATGCACACACGTTTGATCTTCGCCAGCCTTGCTGCCATCAGCCTGCTTGCCGCAGGCGAAGCCGACGCCCAGGGGCTGATCTGGAATCTGCCCGCCGACGGCTCCTGGGTCCGGTATGAGGGCACCTACTCGCAGCTCGTCCGCCGTCCGGAATCCGCCGAGGGTGACCTCCAGTTGGAATGGACGCGGCACCTGACGATCAAATCGGTCGGTTCGGCGGAAGAGGAGTTTCAGGGACAGGCACAACCCTGCCGTTGGTTGGAGATCAAGGTCACCACTGCCCAGCAGGCGGCCGTGCTCGAACCGGGGCCCGGCGGAGAACGCATTTACAAAATCCTCGTCCCCGAACGTTCGATTCAGGGCCGCGTCAACGATGAGGCGGGCATCCTCGTCTCGTTCCTGCCGGTTGTCCGCGGGTACCGCAAGATCGGTGACGAAGCTCCTCAGCCGATCGAATCGGGCGTCTTCCAGATCTATCCGCTCGTCTCTTACCTGAGGCATTACCGCGAATTGCGGGCCGAATCGACAACGCCCGAAGAGGTCGACATTCCGTTGAATGCCGTCGCCGCTGTCCAATTCCGCGGCTCCATGACCGTCGAGAGCACACAAACGCGCTCCGCCAACGAAGCAACCCTGTGGCGCAGCGACGACGTTCCCTTCGGGCTTGCCAAATGGATCGTCCGAGACACCCGCGAAGAGAAGCACCCCTCGCAGCCGCGCGACCAGTTCCGTGAGACAATGGAGGTCTCGATTGAAATGTCCGCCCATGAATCGGGAACCGACGCAGCAAGCGAACTCGACGTCCAGTAGCGACCGGCAGACTGCCGCCCTCCTGTCACTGCCGTTATACTGCAACCGCCGTAACACTCCCTCAGAGCCCCGAGCGTTAGCGACGGGTCACGGTGTGATCGAGTCACGGAGGAGCGGAGTTCCGGAGTGAGGAGGCCAGGGGATTGGCGGGCCGAAGCGTCGACGGCGGCGGGACCGGGCGCTAACGCTTCCGGCTCTGATGGGTGAGGGCGGGTTTTCGCGGAACCATGCTCCCGACGGAGAAGGGAAGATGTCGCAGGCATTGACGAAGATTCTGGCAGCACGAGCGGAACATGCGATCGTGGTGCAGATCGCCGGACACGTCACCGCCGAATTCTGCCCGGCCCTTCGCGACTATTGTGCAGAAGAATGTGCTTCGCGCCCCACCGCCGTCGTGGTCCATTTGCGGGAAGTCGAACACTTCGACAGTACATTTCTCGGGACGCTGCTTTGCCTTCGCGGCCGGTTTGGCGAAGAGTGTGTCGTCCTCGTCTCGCCCGGGACCCAGTGTCTGGCCGGGCTGAAGCGAATGGGGGCCCACCTCCTGTTTCCCATTCGCGACGAGCCGCTCCCGGACGGCATCGAATGGACCGTCTTATCGGACCGCGTCGCGGAACGTGAGGGGTTTGACTTTCAGCACAACGTCGTGGAGGCCCATGTCGAATTGGCCCGCACGCCCGGCCCCCTGCAGAAAGTCTACGAGCCGATCGCGCGGGAGGCGGAGCGCGAATTCACCGAGCGGCACGGCAAAGATTCGCTCTCGTCGGTCCGCCTTCCCAGGCAACGATCGGTCGGATTCCGAGACTCTCCGTAAACAGAGGGCCCATTTTTCCGGGAGCCTCGCCCACCCATCGCGTGACAAAACTCCGGGGGCGAGTTTCCGGAGAGACGCTCAAGTCAGCGATTCACGTTTGCGTTACATCGCGCGGATCGTCATCCCGCCGTCAATCTTGAGGACCTGTCCGGTCGCATAGGGGATGTCGCCGCGAACCAGCGTGGCGACGGCCCGTCCGACGTCCTGTGGCTCGCCCCAGCGGCGCTCGTGCGTCAGCCCGTCGGCGATCAGCCGGTCGTATTTCTCGGTGACGCCGGCGGTCATGTCGCTGCGAATCACGCCCGGCTGGACCTCGTAGACGTCGATGCCGTGTACGGCCAATCGCACGGCCCACAATTTGGTTGCCATGCGGGTTGCCGCTTTTGTTAGGCAGTAGTCACCCCGGTTGACGGAGACGAACTCTCCGGAGATCGAGGAGATGTTGACGACACATTGCCGCCGTGCCGGATGCTCGGCTCGCTGTTCGACCATCCAGTTGGCCACCAGTTGCGTGAGGAAGAACGGCCCTTTGAGGTTGACGCCGATCACGCGGTCGAAGCTCTCTTCTTCCGCTTCCAGGATGTCCTTGCGACCGGGTGAGGTAATGCCCGCGTTGTTGACGAGCACGTCCAGCCGTCCGAACCGCCCCCGCACCTCCTCCAACATCCGCTGCCGATCTTCCGCAAGGCTCACATCACCACGGCAGTAAAGCACCTCAGTGGATTGATCGTTTCGCAAGGCTGCCAGCGTCTCAGCGACATCGATTTCCGCCCGCAGCCCGTTGAGCGCAAGTGCATACCCGTCCAGCACGAGGCAACGCGCGATCCCCAACCCGATGCCGCGGGCACCGCCAGTAATCAAGGCGACAGGTGAGGAGGATTCAGACATCGGTCAACAACCAACGGGGCACAGGAGGAAACGAAGGGAACGAAGTTGCTTGTGGTCTGTCAAACCTCAATCTCAGGGTTGGAGTTCAAGCTTTAGCTTGCTTGGGCAGCCTAAAGGCTGAACTCCAACCCTAAGTTCTAGGCGTAGCAGAGCAGTCGGAATCTTCCACCATTCGCCTGTTGCTTCGTTCCCTTCGCTTCCTCCTGTTCAAGACGTCAAGACGAGAATTCACGACGGTGCGAGTATGGGCGGCGGAGAAGGGCCGAAGAACGTGTAATACGGCTCCTCACGGGCGAGCCGTTGCACGGTCAGTGCCGCCTCCTGCAGATGGTAGTCGCCCCACAGGCACGATTCGCCGCACGGGATCTCATGCTCCGCCGGGACATGATCCCAGCCGCGCGGCCGATGATAGACCGCGTGCAGCAACAGCCCCTGATGGTCCGGAGACGTGCTCAGATAAGGCTCGTCCAACAACGTGCGGAGGACGGTCAGACCGGCCTGAAAATAGGAATGCCCCGCCTGCGTGTCGCCGCGCTCGGCGAGAAACCGCCCCAGTCGCAGCAGTCCCTGGCAGCCGATCGCCGCCGCCGAGCTGTCCACCGGTTCCTGTTCGTTAAATGGGTCCGCCGGCCGGTCGGTGTACTCGCCGAGCAGGACCAACCGCGGGGCCCCGGTGTCCCAGTACGGGATGCCATCGGTGGGCATGTTCTCGATGTAAAAGTCGCAGGCGGCGGTCGCCGCTTCCAACATCATGGTTTCCACACGCTCACGCCCGCCAGACGGTTCGAGTTCCTCGTCGTCGAGACAGGCCAGATACTCCAGCATCTCAGGATACCCGAGCATGACCCAGCCCAGGCCGCGCGTCCACGTGCTGAAGGGGCTGTACCCTTGTTGCGTGCTCGGGCAGCGGTACCGGCCGTCGTTCGTGTTAAACACCGACTCATGGGCCACACGGCCACGAACATCGTACGCGTCTCGTCCTTCGCCGTAATAGACGTTGAAGTTGGCCGTCTCCTCGGCATGCTGAAGGAGTCGCCGCAGCAGGCAGATCGGCTCGTCGTTCTCCCCCCACAGCCGGTGCCCCAGCAGGTGAGCCATTGCCAACGACCGCAGAGAGCGAATCGTGTCGCAAAACAACGAGTGCGGGCCGTTGAACGAGTGAATGAACCCGCCCCCGTCGGCTGTGGGCGTCCAGCGCGCGGCTTGAACGGCACCGCTGCACTTGAGTGCCAGTTCGTACAGGCCGAGTTCGGCCGCATCGTGAGGCATCCGCCCTTCCAGCATCAGCCGCCTCAGGTTGCCGTACGTGCTGATGTTGTTGAACCCATGGTCGTGCACGCCGATGTGCGTGACGTGAGCCGCCATTCGTCCGAGCGTCTGCCGGCGTCCAATCTCCAGAAACCGCTGCTCGCCCGTCGCGTCAAACTGCAACAGGGCCCCGCCGAACTGAAACCCCTGCGTCCACTCCGTCCAACCCTGCGCGGTGTACTGGCCCGCCACAGTGAACACGGGAGACCCTTCCTCCGGATTCCACGTGCGGTCGATCGAATCGATGCACCGCGCCGAGGCATCCCACATCCGCCCAATCGCGGGCAGCAATGCGGCAGGTGTCAATTCATTGTCGATCGTGAGCATGGCGGCCTGATGCCAAAGTCGATTGCGGCAAGTCGAAGGGGGGTCCGGGGCACGGCAATCGCACGTCGAAACGTGATAAAACGACGCTCAAACCGTCGTTTGGAAGTGAAACGCGTTGGATGTTACTTCGTTGATTGGAAATCGTCACATCACCCCAAGTGACGAGGTCAGACTTTGGAGTCAATTT
>JAJDEI010000243.1 GCA_029259845.1 Planctomycetaceae bacterium
GAGCAATTTGACAAAAAAAGCTACGACCTGAGGCGAGGCAAGACGGGCATCGAGCGTTACGGCGAGACGCCCCGCTTGGTCTGGCGGGTGATTCAAGATTACCTTCGCGAGTCGAGGCAAAGTGGAAGTGACCTGATGTTCATCACGGAGCAGGGCATGCCACTTGTCCATGGGAAATGCGATTCGATTGTGCTCTGGTGGACGCGATTGCGAGCGAAGCTAGGAGGCGACTGCAAAAACTTGGGAGGGTTTTACACGCTTCGACATTTGGGAGCGACGGCATTCGGGTCTCGTGCCGGTTGCTCAATTGGAGAAATGAAGCGTTGGCTGGGACACTCGGCGAGTTCACAAGTTGCGGACGTCTACATGAAGCCCGTATCACCCGAAGACCGGGCCGCTATCGAGTGGGTCAGCAAATCGCTGAGGTCTGGAGAGGCTGACCTACGCTTGAGAGCAAAGCGAAAAAGGAAATGACGGCAACGGTGGGTGCCGGGTCGGGAGCGAAAGCGGAAGAGCCGATTCTCCATGACCGAGTTGCACCAGCACGGGCGACGGCTCGCGTCTTATCGTAGCAACAGACGGTCTTGGACACTCTCGGTGGTAAGAGCCGGGCCGAGCGGCCTCGTTGGGCCGCTCGACTCGACAAGCCGGTCTCAGGAGAACTCCGCGAGGTCCGGATGAATCAACATTCTTCTGGGGTCACAGTTCGACTTGTTTTCAAGTCGGCTCTTCTCCCATGCCTCGACATCGCACACTCTGGCATATCGTATTCGACCACGTTGCTCATACGGGAGTACGCCCGCAAGCATGGCTGCGACAACTGCCTCACGACGCATTCTTTGTTGTTTCCGGATGTCCTCCACCGTCAACCAGCGTGCCTGGTGCTTTCCGCACCCGGCACAGGCATGTGTGGTCAAATCCGCCTCCAAACTTCTGGATGCGTCTCAACGCCAAGACACCCTGCGTTGAGCAGTGACCACTAGGCCAGGATGCAGGCCGCTGACAGTTGCATTGCTGCCGGTGAAGGCGTGTGTGCTTTGGTCGAGAAGCACCACACAATGCAACCTACTCGGCATTTTACGCCACTCCCAAGAGTGACTCCCCAGACTTTGGATGACCAATTCCGCCGCCTGTTACTGGTTCTGCCAGTGGAGGCCGCCGCAGCACTCTCAGTCTACGTGGTGGAGAAGAAGCGGGTCAAGTTTTTTGACGATTTTGGGGGCGACCGCATTTGATTCGCGGTCTGGCTGTTCCATCGGTAGCGTCAAGCGATGGCTCGGCCATTCAGCCAGCTTGCAAGTCGCCGACGTCTGCCTGAATCCGGCCAGCAGGCAATTGTTGGAGTTGTCACGCCACGATTTCTGGCGGGCGGCATCGAGGCACAACCGAAGATTTCGCTACAATGGATTCGTGGCCACGACCGACGGCAACTGCCATTCGTCCTGACTCGGTCGGCCAAATCGACTGTCGCACGAAAAGTTCACGGAATGTGCTCGAAGGGTCGTGGAGTTCGTGTCTGCAAAGGCTCGTAAACGACGAGGCGATGATGCTCAGCCATTACGAACTACTGCTTGTCCCAACCGATGTCGACAACGAGCTGCTGCAACAACGTTACCAGCACATTCGGGACATTGAAGATAGGTGGCCCAACGACGCCTACTATCCAATGGATGTAGACTTCTTTCAGCTTGTTTACGAAACGATTTTAAGCCCAGCTAAAAGAGCCGCACATGACGAGGAATTCAATATCGTTCCTCAAAAAGCAGGGTTCACAACCTGCCAGCAATGGACGCCGGAGGAGCTGGCTAGCAAAACCACCGGTCGAGGCAAGTCTCCGGGACCGCATTTCGCTCATATTGGTATCGCCAACCTCTTAAACGGAGGGCAAATTGACTTCATCAATGGCTTCGCCATCAGACGGAATCGTGCGAAACGGCGAGTCCTCATTCAACCAGACGGTGAGTTGGTGAAAGCGAAACCTCCTTACCGAATTCCTTTCCCGAATTACTTTGTCGACATTGACCGCCAACACGCAGTGACGGTCCGTCGGAAACGTATAAAGAGTGAAGCTCCAAGTTGGAGTTACAAATGGAATGCCAAGGCCAAGGGGTGGTTTGAACGGCCAGTGTTCCCTTCACAGAGTGACCAAGCCACGAGCAAGCCCAAGACCACGGTCAGTACCAAGACGAAGCCGAAGACCAAACCCAAGGCCAAGGCCAAACCCAAGACTAAGCCGAAGCCCCGCTCCCGCCCTGATAGTCTTCCCTTGGTTTTCCAATGGAGTACCGAAGACGTGCTAGCCGCTACGAGTTGTCCGGTTTGCGGTGCTAGAAATGACGTTGGTACTCCCAGGTGCCCTGAGTGTGATACACGCCACGTCCGATGCATGCAGTGCTTCCGACTATTCGAATTCGGACTCAAGTCTTGTCCGAACTGCGGCACGGCAATCGGACGTTGGTGATGGGTTTGGTCTCAGGATTGCATCTTCGGTGTTGAAGTCAACTGGCCGTGGTAGCCGGTTGGGGTTTTCAGCACGGAGGAGAGCAGCATGGTGGGACCGGCGAAATTTGTACAACGGCATTTTGAAAATGTGACAGACCCGCGAGCCGGTCGAGGGTTCAATCACGGTCTGTTGGAGATGGTGTTCATGGCCCTGACCGGCGTTACAAAGAGGCCGGTGGTGCAAGTTGGCCTCAAGAAACCATCACTGGCCATCAGAACCGTTCTGCTCGTACAGATACGAATGGACCTGGTCTGCGACTTTCATCAGCAGCGGCAGGTCTTCGCGAGCAAAACTCTTGGAACCTCACCATTCATCTCCTTCCTTGTAGAGGGCGGTGAATTGGACCTTGGGAGGAGCGTAGTCGCCGTTCTCGAAGATGGTGGCTTCCTCTTCCACTCATCAATCTGCTCCACCTCCAGATGGGGGCAAGCCGGGGGGGGGGGGGGCGGCACTGGCGACACACGGCAAGACATTCCCGGTCGGCCTGGACTCGACACCTTGAAATCTGGGTTGCAGTCTCCCATATTTCAAGGTAATGTTTCGTGATGATTCCACGGCCTCAACATCTCCATGAACTCACAAAGCTCCTCAAAAGCTACCCGGTGGTGGGGATTATCGGTCCTCGCCAAATCGGCAAGACCACCCTGGCCCGACAAGTCGCAAAACCGCAGAAGGGGGCCACCACCCATTTTGACCTCGAAGACACTCGCGACCTGGCTCGCCTGAGTGACGCGGCGATGACTCTCGAACCGCTCCGAGGACTCGTGATTCTCGATGAAATCCAGCGGCGACCTGAGTTATTCCCGCTCTTACGGGTGTTGGCCGACCGCAGACCGATTCGGACTCGCTTTCTGGTGCTGGGAAGTGCTTCGCCGGAGATGCTCCGGCAGTCCTCTGAGTCTCTGGCCGGTCGCATCTCCTACTACGAACTCCCCGGTCTCTCGTTGCCCGAAGTTCAGATAAAAAACCAAGCCAAGCTTTGGCTACGGGGTGGTTTCCCCTCCTCCTATACCGCACGCAGCAACTCGGTCAGTGACTTATGGCGACGCGATTTCATCAAGGCTTTTTTAGAGCGTGACCTCCCCCAGCTCGGTATCCGCACTCCGTCGGCGGTCTTGAGACGTTTCTGGTCGATGCTGGCCCACTATCACGGACAGATTTGGAACGCCTCGGAGTTCGCCCGGTCTTTCGGAGTCACGAACAAGACGGTGAGCCACTACCTCGACGTTTTGACCTCCTCGTTCGTCGTCAATCCACTTCAACCTTGGCATGAGAACCTGAAGAAACGCCAAGTCAAAGCTCCCAAAGTCTATTTCGCCGACACGGGCCTCCTGCATTCGCTATTGCGTCTCCCCACGCTTGCCGACCTCGACTCTCACCCCAAAGTGGGTGCCTCCTGGGAAGGCTTTGTCATTCATCAAGTCATTCGGTATTTGGGCGTCGCTCCCGATGAGCGTTTCTTCTGGGCCACTCATGGCGGGGCTGAACTCGACCTGCTGGTTGTTCGCGGGAGAAAGCGTTGGGGATTCGAAGTCAAACGCACCTCGTCTCCCACGGTCACACCGTCGATGCGAACCGCTTTGTCCGACCTCAAACTGCAACGCCTCATCGTCATCCATGCAGGAGACCACTCGTTCGACATGACGAAGAAGGTTCGAGCCATCGCATTATCACACCTGCTTGACGAATTGACGCCTTGGTAGACACTACGCGGCTTGCGGGATACGTCGTATGGAATATCGCCGACGCAGGCTCCCGTTCAGAGTCACAGGAGCAGGCTTTTGACTGGGTTGTCACGGGACGACGCCAACGACCAAACCCAAGACCAAGCGGAAGCCCCGCTCCCGCCCTGGCAATCTTCCCTTGGTGTTTGAAATCAGAGATGAAGACATGCTCGCCGCGATGCATTGTCCGGTCTGCACTGCCCAAGTGAACGTTTTTGTCGACAAGTGCCCGCAGTGTGACACACACCTCCGCGTGTGCCCACGGTGCTACTCCCGAATTGAGTACGACCTCCAGTCTTGTCCGAACTGCGGTTGCTGACACTGAACGTGGCCGCATCAGGGACACAGGGGCAACAACGTGGACGATGGCGTGGACTGATTGAAATGGCAACGAGGCGAATTGCCACGGCCCGTGAGGCCAGCCAGATGGTCTCGTCTTTCTTGGGTCAGTTTGTGGGAAGAGGTCAAGATTGGCACGCAGCCAAATCGCAACTCAAACACGCAGTGCAACCATTCGAACACCTGCACCCGTGCCTCAGAACATCTGAAGAGAAGCTTGGGAGTACACATCCAACACAGGTTCTTGTTGAGCGGTGCACTGCTCACATACCCCACGGCAATGAACAGAGCGTGGCCACATCGGCTGCCAGAACGGCCGGATAAAGTGAACAAAAGGCCCACAGAAACTTGTTCAACCCCATAGTCATGGCGATAGAGATATGCAAAAGAACTCCGAACGCCAGCATCGGTATTTTGATGAGACTGGGCAATATCAAGACGAACGGAAACGACAACTCCCACGCAATTACAGTCCAGCACAGCACGGCCGAAAGCCACGGAACGCTCGCAAGCCAATTGGCAAGTCGACGGTAACCGAAAAGCCTAGTTGATAGAATACAACTCAGCGCTTCTCCGTTCCTCCACTTACCCGATCGGAGCTTGTGGTATCCAGCTGCAAAGTATGCCATGGCCAACTCGGCACAGAGGAAATACAGGCATCCTTTCATTACGACTTCTGTACCGGCCATAGAAGCAATAGCGATGCTAATGAAAGTAATCAAAGTAAGTTGGCTGTCACCTCCCTGAATCAGTGGAAATCGCAGAACGACCGCCACAGAAGTAGCCGCAACACACAATACAAGAACGGGCCACAGCCGCTCATCGCTCGAACCTACAACAAGTCCGGCGGAAGAAACGCAACGCAACAGAAGTGTGGAAAGCAAGGCGAGTCTTGCAGGCCCGCTCAATGGGGATGTGCTGCCAGCACGACCGACAACTGTACTCCTGGTGAGCCATTGAAATCTCGACAGCATTTCGAGGGAATCAATTGTAACTCCGATGGAAGCAAGTCGTACGACGAGTCGCAGCACTTCATCCGCGTTGTTCATCACCGTTGCAGTGTCCGGAAATGTATACGAGATTTGCGTTTCCTGACCGGGACTCTTTTCTAAAGAGTGCGATTTGGACAGGTCTTTCCACTGCGACGGACTCTGACGCGTAAGTGCATAGGTATTTCTTAGCTTCGCTCCGTAGAAACTGCACCTTTGCGTCCTCGTCCTCCGCGAATTCAACCAGGAGCTGCGCTAATTTAAAGAGTAGAAGGTCTTTTGCAAAACCTGGGTTCCAACCGACGTGCCAAACGCGTCGCTCGGAATAGCTGGGCACTTCTTGCCAACGTGTGAATGTGTTTCCCTCAATGTGTGTCCGGCATGCCAAATGGTAGTCGTACGATACAGGATTTGGTGCGAACAACGGCCAGCTGGGAGTGAATATCGACAGGGGACCGGGGAAAAAGTCACTCGAACGGAGAATCCGCAGTGCAGAGACGACGGTCCAGACAACGAAGCCCGCCACAATAACGAAATCCGCCGTTGTTAGCTGTGGCATTCTTAGCCCTACGGCTGAGCAGAATCGGCGAGGTCCTGTATGGCAGCAGTCAAATGTTGTAGTGTGGTGAGGGCACTTGTCCCAATTATCGCGTAATGCTCTGCAGTAAGCGGAAGAGAGTCCAGAAACCTGTCGAGGTCATCGCGATGCTGCTCATCCAGCCGGGCATGCTTTAGAAATGACCGAAATGCGGGCTCTGGCAATCCAGTCCGTCTGATAATCTCGCGAAGCTGAGCCTCATTCGGAGGATATCCTTCGAGAACCGCGATGTAGCCAAGTAATGCTATTGGGTCAAAATGGCGAATCCAATAGTACTGAGCTCCTACTGCAGCTGCGATAGCAGCTGGCGGCATCCTCGTATTCACGGTCTCTTGCGAGACTCCGAGAACCTGTAGGTCCTGCAATACCCACTCATCGTGGCCTGACTCTTCCGGTATATGTGTTGTGAAGTAGGCGGCAAGCTTATCCGAGAGTGGGTCTATGTCATCGCGGACGTGTTGCAATGCGCATTCCATAAGCGGAACACTCGCCCGCACTAGCGAATGGACAAGGAAGAGATGGACTTTGTAAAGATGGGGATAGCGGTGACTGCTGACGAGCGCCTCAGATGCAGCAACGTAACCCGGCATAGCCAAAGCAATTCTTCCGCGAATGTTGCAGCTGTGGGTGCTGTGATTCATCACACTTCCTTCGTCTGACTCGTTGCGTGTCTGATTTTCCCAAGTAGAACGAGGTCGGCATACTCGTGGGGGACGTTGCGAGTGGAGTCGTTTTCGTATTGAATCTGCACCAGGTCGAGCAATGCATCAAGTTCGCCAGTTTGGAATCCGGGCAAGACTTCAACGGCGGCCGAATTCACTTGCGCGAGACTGTGACAAGACGAACAATAATCATGGTTGCAAGCTGACGGTGTAAGTCGTTTGCGGATGCTCCGTGGCCCGAATACGCGGAGAGCCTTCAGCAAGTAACGTTGTGACACTTCGTCTCGAAGTCGTGGCCATGTCATTTCGGCTGCGTTCCCAAGGGCGAGGTGAGTTGGTGCCGGGCCGTCGACTACGAGTTGGTTTGTGCACGCGACGATGGTCCCGTCAAATGTGACAACTGGCCAGTTTGTTAAGACACAGGGTTCTAATGCCGCCATCGGATGGTCTTGTTGCGGAAGGTCCGTGAGTTGGGACGCTCTACCGACAGCGGTGACATTCCCTACCACCATAGGAATGGTATCATTGAACTCGCGACGAAAAACGTCGATTGTTTCATTGACATATTCATCCGACTCTGAGGACTTTGTAATTTGCAGGCTGACACTCGTTCCTCGGTCTCGTAACAGCTTCAGTGTATCTACAACGCGGGCGCGAGGCACTTCACGGTCATGAAATGTGTCGAGGCTAACGATGAAATGGTCAGCGGAGTCAATCGCGTCCATTATGTTCTTTGGTGGACTCGACATGTTGGCAAAGAACATGCCACTACCCACTGCGACCTTCGTCCCAACGCGGTGTGCTATCTGCGTAAGTTCTTGAACCAAGTGCGGAAGCAAAAGTGGTTCTCCGCCGGTGACCAAAATGAAATGAGGATGGTCGGCGGACGAGAATGACCTTGCGAAGTTGAGAAATACCTCAGGTGAGTGCTCCTCACTCGTCATGGTCGAATTCGTCGAGCAATGAGCACAACTTAGTGGACAGCGGCGAGTAATGGTAAGATACACTGCCGCCGCCGGATTCGCCCGATATCGAAGCATGTCCGTTAGATGCATGATGCGTATCTTCCCCAGAGAAAACGCCCAATGAATCTGGCCATCCAGCCAAACCCATTGGGCGTATTCGACGACGAGAATCTGCGAGGGCGAAACAGTTAGCAACTAGAAATAGATGTAACCGTTGCTGATGCTCGCCACTTTCCCGGCCTTGGCATTGATGTTGGCCATTGCATTCAACTCGTCCTCAGTAAGCGAGGAAAGGGTATTGAGGAGACCAGGCGGAAGGTCTCCGGGTGAAACCCTAACGTCATTGGCTACTTGGTCTGGATTGTCTGCACCGCTCAGGGCACTTCGGAATTTGACATCGCGAAGTGCTTCGGTAAGAGCATCTGCGGCCTTCACGTTTGCTGGCGACATTGAGAACCCCTTTTTGGTCCGGTGGCTGTCAACTGAAACCCATCGAAGCAGGCTATCAAGGTGGACTGCGGGGGTCAAGTCGCATGGGAAGAATGCGCTGACGGGAGTGGTGCCACCCGCGTGCAAACTCTGCCCGGCGGGGGTTGCCCAGCTGGTCCGAGAGTTCAGTGCCGGTGGAGACCAGAGTTGCGAACCCATGCTCGGGCCTTCGCGTCAACAACTGAATCGGTTGCGAATAAGGAAGGGGAGACCGATGGGAGCTGGATAGTCGCCTCCCGCGATGAGAGCGGAGGGTTGCGTGAGAGAGTGACCCGAAACCGCCGGCACGAGACCATCTGCAGGTCAGTTCGCAGTGGGACGGAAGGCTGGCATAGGTGAACTCCTGAAGGTCTAGATGGACCAACAGGGCGGTGGGCTTTGTGCGACGGAGAAGCAGCGACTCTTTCCATGCTGTGACGTCGGATGCACGTGAGTAGCGGATTCATCCACGCGGTTCATAGGGGAGTTCACCTTGACCAGCGTGCCCATCACCAAAAATAAGCACGGCAGCCGTCTTGAAGAACGCTGAGAGGCCGGTGGTGCACGGGTGGCCTCAAGAAACCATCACTGGCCATCAGAACCGTTCTGCTCGTACAGATACGAATGGACCTGGTCTGCGACTTTCATCAGCAGCGGCAGGTCTTCGCGAGCAAAACTTTTGGAACCTCGCCATTCATCTCCTTCTTTGTCGAGGGCGGTGAATTGGACCTTGCGAGGAGCGTTGTCACCGTTCTCGAAGACGGCGGCTTTGATACGTCCGATACGGACTTGATGCACGGGTCGATTGTTTTCGGCCATCGTGTCATCTCCTTTCTTGCTCATGCGAGCAACCACGGAAACAGGGAACAAACAGGACCTACACGGCGAGGCTTAACAGCGACGCCGCTTTCTGGTCCACAACAAGTCGGTCACCGGCGTTCTCATAACGACCGGCAATCCGCGTCAAGGCGTCCACCACGCCGAACAGGGTGTAGGGCGTGTGGGGGCCGACGAGCTGCACGACTTGCTCCGCCAAACGGGAGGGAACGCCGTGCTTCGCCAGCAGCTTGTGGACTTCTTCGGCGTCCTCGCCGAAGGTCGTCGCCATCGCGAGCTGGATGCCGCTGGCGAAGGCATCGCGACGTGCGTCACGTTTCTGCACCAATTGGGCAATCGCCATGCGAACATCGTCCAGGGCTTCCTGGACGTTGCCGATGTGGCGTCGCTTCAGCTCCACCACTTCGATGGCGTCCCAGACGATGTGGTTCTGGCAAATCGCCTGATACCAAAACGTCTGCACGCCGACCGAACGCCGTCCGACTTCCGAGTTCCACACAAAGAAGCCGGGAGCGAAATTCTCACCGCCGATTTCCACCCAGCCATCGGGGTCGATGCCGAACGCGAACATGTCTTGTTCACCGGCGTACAATCCCGTGGCTCCGTCCAAACCTGGGGGCGGAGGGGTCAAATCGGGGGCGGCCTCGCGGACCGCTTCGAGAACTTCCGCGTCAAACAGACGCGAGTACGTCGAGCTATGCACCGCCAAGGCAGTGTCGGCAGCGGCGTACACTTGCAGCGGCTTCCGGGAATGAGGCAGCGTGTCTCGAAAGACTCGCGACGCCGTCTCGGAAGTCAGTTTGTTGACGGTGTCCTTATGGACGCCGCACAACTTGCAGAGCTGGCTAAAGCTCCAATCGCTCAGCGACAGATGGGCATCTTCCGCATCTTCCAGTCGCATCCGCAGGCCGTCGGCCTCTTGCTCGATACGAAGGTTTTGCGAAACCTGCCAAAACTCAGTCGACTGTTCTTTTCGCTCTTGGCAATGAGCCAGGAGCGTCTCGAACGAACCAAACCGCTCGTCGGGAGTTCGGCTGAACAACTCTCGACTCGCTTTCATCAGATTCACCATTTGAGTCTCCTCTCAACTTAGAAAGAGTGCGTTGGTCGTAAAAACCATCACTTGAGGCTCATGCACCACCGGTCCCGTCGCGAGCAAGCCTGCTCGTGACGCGACCGGTCGAGGGTTTCGTCTACTCGTTACCAATTGGAAAAGAACGCGTCGGTCGCAGGGCCGTTCAGGCGGCCGCCGCCGGTCGGAGGGGCGGCAGACTGGCCTCGGCCAAGTCGCTGCCCGTGGCGAGTGTGGGCTCGGCGGTTTCGTGGTCCGATTCTTCGGCCTTGTCGGCCGTGTCTTCCGCGAACCACTGTTCGGTGAACTGGTCGGGAGCATTTTGTTCCATGAACTGCAAGGCTCGGCTCATGACGGTGCCCAACGCGACGGCGTGCTTGTGTCCGAAGAAGTCGGTGTACTCCCAGGTTTCCTGGCCTTGGCGTTTGAACGCTCGCGTCAACGAGAACGTCCAAAAGTATTCGCCGCTGTGCTGCTTTCGCGGCATGAGTGTGATTCCCACCGCTCCTTCCCAGAATCGTTTGCATGGCAACTGTGACATCGGTGTCTCTCCCCAAAGCAAGAGTGCCGCATCGCGACCGGCAGCCAAACTTCCTCAAGAAAGTCTGCCGGTCGGCGATACCACCCCTGACTGAATGTTTCGCCTGTTATGGCGGGTGAATCATTCGCGTGACTTATTTTCTGCAAGTGTGTCACGTTTTTCTGCACGACGTCCATAAGAACACCGTCGCCAACTGCAACAGCTTGCAGAGCGACTTCTTGGAGAGGAGGTAGCCCCCGGTAAACGTGGCGTCACCAACCACGCTAAGGGAAGAAAGTTGCTTTTCTTACGCTGCCTGCCCGTAGAGCCGGATGCCATGAGAGTGTGCGTCGTGGTACGCACTGAGGTGATTGCCGACTGAGTCGGCCGAAGTTCAGGGAGAAGGACTTCGAAATGAACCAGCTCACCTGAATTCGAAAGGAGGAGGGGACAATAGCATGCTGGTAAAGCGGGGGTTGTCAGAAGACGTGTATGGCAAGGCCCTGCAACATTTGAGTGATATGGTTAAGGCTTGATTGCTTGAACCCAAATTCCCGGTGGTGGAAGGCACACCCGTCGGTAGCACGTCTGAACGCCGACGCTGTCAGGAGCCGTGAATTCCAGTCTCGTTCGCGGTACACCCTGCCTGACAGGCGATGGACAGTGAGTCCATTCAAGGGGATGAGTTGGGAACCTAAGTCACTCTGGTACGTCCCTCAGTGACGGAACATGAGATGGCCTGTCGGGCGAGAGCCCTATGGTCACGGAGTTCTCGTAGTAGTCGTGGGAGTCACGCCCCACCAGGGGGAGCGGGAAAGCCGCTCACAGGGCGAAGGGGAACAGGTGGTTGGATCACGCAATTCGTGCGGTCGGCAGGTTGCCGAAATGCCAAAGCGAAGAGCGTTGTTGCGGCGAGTGTGAGGAATCGGTGATTCTTCACTCTGGCTGTTCAGACCGCTGGAGAGCCGGATGCGGTGAAAGCTGCACGTCCGGTTCGGAGGAGAGTGGTTGGAAAAGTGTCGATTTCGGTCGGCAACTCGCTGGCCATTTATCCTACGGCTTGTCCGGTTCGACGGAGGCTCTGTGAACTAATCCTGGTCGGCGTGGCTTCATTTGTCTCGAAGCCACGACCGTCCAGAGTAATCTCACAGTTCTATCCGATGCAGAAACGACCGATACCTAATCGGAACGGGGGCGACTCTGAAAAACCTTGTGCGACATCGGGTCGCACAAGGCCGTCGTCGGCAAAGCAGGTGCAAATCCTGTCGACGGGGCCTGATTCCGCCAGGGGCGGACGGTGCAACGTTGCGAGCGTGGGGACTGGCCGTGTGGAGACACACGGTCTCGGAGCGATGACAAGCTTCGGCGTCCTGGGAAACCAGGCGGGGAATAGCTCAACCATGAAAGGCCCGCAAGGGCTTGCTCGTGAGAGTGTGAGGAGACGATGCCGAATCGGGACAACTTTTCGTGAACGGATACCCTGAGCTTGTATGTTCGCAGGGGGAAATCGGCGACTCAAAAGAGTCGCTGGAAACTGCGGCCCGCCTGGCGGCGGGCACGTACTCACGAGAAGCGGCAGCCCAGGGCTGCTGACCAACGTCAACTCACAGTCGATGTCGACGGCTAAAGAGGGAAGCTCTTGCGGGACCGGAGATTAGCTCCCGGTGTCTGGTCTTGTCGGCCAGGTGATTGAAATCCACAAGAGTGGGAGTGTGCCACAAGTAGACAGCGAGGTGAACACCTCGGCGATGGGAAGGGCGAAGGCTCTTTGAGGTTGCCGCTGGCAATCTTCCGTGCAAGGCAGTGCGGACTCGTTTGCTCACGATGGCTGGTTACCATCTGCGTGCGATTGAGCACGAGCAACAACGAAAGTGGCGACGGGCTTTGTGCCTGTCCAAGCAAGTCGCGGCGGTTGGCCACGTCCGTGGTCAACCGCTACTTCCTTGGGTGAAAGCTCAAGTCATGTGTCACGCGAGCAGTTTGGTCGCTGCGGACGTGATGCGGTTGTAGCGACACGGCTATCTGTTGGAAGCAGTGTACCGGGCGACTTCCCCAGGGAAGTGGCTCTCGAAATGTTTTTGTTTCCAAGGTTGGCGGGCTTTCGGATGAGTTGTGCCTCAAACAACTCATCCACTTCTGTGTTCACAATGGCAAGTTCACAAGGAACGACGGCTGCGGCAGCCGCAACTTCTTCTGACTGGCTACTTCCAACTCAGAACATACATCTGGCAGGAGCCAGTCGCACAACATCAATGGCTGGGTTGGCCCGGTTTGGCATCTTTTCCAATGACGTTGTCATATTTTCGCTTCAGCAACGACTGGAGGAGTAGCCATTGTTTCGTGCAGTGTGTGGTGGGATGGACCCATCACAGTCGAGACGTCGTCGCGGCGGCAAGGGGGGATGCGTGCCACACAAGAAAGTGACCTACCATTGGGAAGCCACCACACTGGAGGGCTTCGTGCAGCAATTGGCCGTGGGCTACGTCGCCCGCCGCTACTTCTTCTACGTGAGTGGACGTGTGCCGCCACGGCTGAGTGCCGACGAGCACGACCGTCGCCTGCTCACAAAGTTCGACGTCGCCCGCAGCAAGTGGTCGCGGTATCGCCGCACCAAACGGACCGGGCCGGATGGTCGACCGCTGGCCAACGTGCAATACATTCGCTATCGCGATTTCTGGGTACTCTTGGCGACGTCCGGTTCTCACCGTTTCTTTCCCGAACATACTCAACTCGCCGACGGCGGCCTCTCCACGATTCGCCAGTACAAAGATGTTCGCGAGACGCCGATTGTGTTTGGCGGTTACTCCATCGGCCACAATGGCAAGGCTTCGGTCCGCATCAGTCGCCCGGCCTACCGCGAACTGAAGGGCCATTTTCTCCAACTGGCGACCGCCCACCGTTCGACGGAGCGTCTGGAACGCGAATTCCATCGCTGGCCCTTCGAGCCGTATGGGGGCGTGACGCGGCAGACGTTTGCCGTGCTGCGGGCCGTCAACCAAGCCCGCAAGACGGCCGGGTTTATGCCGGTCCCGACCCGTTGCGTCCGCGTCAAACGCAAAGTGGTCAAACCGTTCGCACGCAAGATTTATCAAATCGCCGCTTAATGGAGGACACAATGAGGCAACGCATCACAACACCACAACAGCAACCCGAAGCACAACCCACCGGCTTGACTGGCAGCGCCCTGCCCGCACAAGCGGGCGAACTCAGAACGAGCGAGCAGCGGGAGCGGCTCGCCAAGCTGGCCGACGAGCTGGCCGAGTTACTCAATGAGCTGGACGCCCGGCTGCGGGCCGACCGGAGTCGGGCCGTGCCCATCGTGGCCGAGTATCTCGGTCCGCTGGAAGCGGCGGCGGAGAATCTCAGTGCGGTCCGCGATATCGACGAGCAGTTTGGCGGACCGAGCCACCGACCGCCCCCCACAGCCCGCCTGGCCGAGCAACTGGAAAAGGGGGTGGCTTATTTGTTGGGCGTGCTTTCGGTGGCGGTCACCAGCGAGAATCTCTCGCCATACAATTGGCGACTGGTGGAGCGGGACGTCCAAGAGGTTCACGCTCTCGTGAAGACCCTGCAACACCAGGGGCGGAAACCAACGCGGAAGGCGGCAGCCTAGACCATGCTCATGGTTTCTGTGCAGGAGCTTGTGCTTGGAATGGCCTCTGCCTGCCGTGTGGCCCTCCTGCATGAGACGGGAACAGCGATTCTGGAAATGCTGTCGCCGCCGTCCGGTCGTCAACAACAACTCCTGCTTCCGCCGCCCGGTCGCCGTTGGTCCTCACCCCCTGGCTGGGACCGACGGCGACTGCGGCGGCGGGTCCGCCGTTCATCCCTGCTTTTGTCGCTCGCGAGTCGGAGCGGTCCTCGTCACCTGGCTGGGGAAAACTCACTACGCTCGCCTCAATGAAACCGCCCCTTGTCCTCCGGCCGCAGCACCTCCTCACACGGGGGCACAAAGCCGACATAATTGGCCATCAACTGGAGCACTCCACTGACGGGCAACAGAATCTCCGCCCCCATCTGCTCCGCCACAGCGGCCGTCAAATCGAGCTGTCCCAAGAGACTTCGCAAGACCACGACGCGGTACTCCTCTCTGGAGAACTCACGCGGGATGAAAGCCGGTTGCCACTGGTCCAGATGGAGATTGATTTCCGCCTGCAACGGACTTCGCAGCAGCAGTTCTCCCACGGTCGCATACAGTGAGCGAACCAGCAGTCGTTCCGACCGATAACAGAGCGTCCCCAGCCGGAGTATCGACTGCAGGAGTCGGACCAACAGCGACGCCGGTATCCAGGGGGGCAAACCGGCAAACAGACGCTCCAGGTCTTCCTGTTCCGACAAGATGACGACCGATTCGGTCCTCTCGCCCCCAGACAGCACCCACAGCTTCAGGCGATAGCGGGGAGCCATCCACCACGTCGGCAGCGGCGGCAAGATGTGGTACATCGCTCGTCTCGGCTGCGGCGAACTGTCGATTTGGCGTTGTAAGTCGTGGAGCAAGTCGCCCACGGCGAGCGTGTCTCGTTCGCGGGCCGACGGATACTTCCAGAACAGACTGCGGTACAACGGCACGCTCATTTCGCAGTGACAAGAGAGGCCAACTTGGTCAGCCTCCTGGCTCACGTCCACCAAGGCTCCTCGCTGGCGAGCCTGTTCCCACTGCTTCCTCGTGATTCGCTCCTCTCTCAGATTCATTACCTGCTCCTCCAGAATTTCCCCCTGTTATGCAGGTTCGTCGACCGGGCGTGACTTGGCCAAGTCGCTCCCTCGCCTGAAAAAGCTCACCTTCCAGGGTCCGCAGCCACCGTGTTGCCGCTCGGGGCCTGACGGCCGCCGGGAAAGCGGCAACAGAAGCCTGCGTGCATTCGACAGGCGAACTTTTCCAGGGAGGCAGCCACATGACCAGCAACGAATACGACAACCGGGCCATCGACTTAACACAGCACAGTTTTGGCGACTACGTGAACGAGTATTCGTTCGCCGAGGCGATTGCGGGTGGCCAGCTCCTCAACGTCACCAGTTGGGTCCACCATGAAATGGGCTTTGGCCCGAACCGCTACTGCGTGCCAGTGGCACTGACCGCCCGGCTGTGGAAGGTCATCGTCCGCATCTCCCCGTTGGCCAAGCGATGGCAGACGGTCGTCAGCCGGGGCAACGACGTCCTGTGGCTGTCGGCGTATGCGTTGCAGCGTGCCCAACAAATCCACCGGGACGCGGCCAATTTTCAGTGCTTCCTGCCGACCGACGACGATTGGGGCATCGAGTGCATCAAGCCGTTACGGGTCGAACGCCGCCAGGAGAAAGGCAAGCGGGTGGTGGTGATTGGTTTCAGGGAGGAGTTTGTGGTGTTGTGAGGAGTCTGGACAACCCGTGTGATGCGGCCGTGTCGGTCAATCATCCAATCCCAAATCGAAACGAATGTCTGTGCGAGGTCTTCCTTTCGGTGACGGATTTTTCGGTCGTGGCTGATTGCGAGGTTCGCTGACTTCGGGCTCAACCTCCCCGACTGCCCTTTGTTGCGAGTCATCGGCAGGCGGCTTGTAACCCTCTTTCTTAAAACCCATCTCGTACAACGTCTTGAACGTGTCTTCTGGCGGCGTGAGGCTCGTCGTGGCTTCCGAGAATTCTTCGACGCGACCCGACTTCGGCCACAATGCGTAGTCGACGGACTCACCCTGTGGTGATTCATCTTTTCCACCGACGACGGAAGCTGGAATGCGTGCCTTGTAGCGAGGATGTCCGGGGCCAACGAAATAACCTTCCAAGGCGTTCGCTGATTCCGGCGTTGGCAGGGCTGATATCTCATCCGGGAGCACGAGCCGCCTTGTGACCTGCCGGAATGAGGTCCCTGTTGAGGAACGCGGGTCCTCGTCTTCACCCGTCGATTGAGTCTGTTCGGAGGTCTGTTCCAGCTTGACTTCTTGGCTCCCAATCATCTCGGAAGCCCACTTCGTCGTGTTTCGCCCCTGAAGCTTCAAGAAGGCGAAGAAACCGCATTGCGAAAGAATTCCCTCGGCCGCTGGGCCGTAAACCTCCTTGAGCAGGTCCAAGTCGTGAAAGCAGACAGCGAGGTTAACGCCCCGCGACGCCCCTTGCTCAGTGATGACGGGCAACTTCTCGATGCGGCCCAGTCGCTCGAATTCGTCGAGGTAGAGAAACGTGCGTGCCGGAGTCACCACGACAGCCAGAAGCTGATTGCACAACAGGTTCAGGAGACTGCGATTGACTTCCTGGATTGCGTCGGGGTGGTCGTGGTTGTTGGCCAGGACGATGCTCTTCGTATCGTTTCGCACCCACGAGCGAAGGCTCACGCGACGTTTTGCTTTGTGCCAAGCGTACGCTACGGGCATGCATGGAGCCGTCGTCGCTCTGAGCGTTCTTTTTGTGTCAGCGGCGGTGGCTTCTGGCCCTGTCAGATATGTTTCGAGTTGGTCTCTGCCCAGAGCGGTCGTTGACAACACGGACGAGATGTTCTGCGGTTGTAATGCGGCGAGGAGCTGGTAATAGGTCCAATTGTTGCCGCCCGCCATTTCTCGGAGAGCGTCCATCGCCGCAACAGCCAAGTCACGCATTGTTTGAGCGAAATGCGGTCGCTTGGGGTCTTCTATCGGGAAGAGCACGTCAGCCACATCGCGGGCTTGGGCCGAATCAGACGCGTCCGCAGCGATGTCCCAGGCGGTGCAGCGGCGGTCGAACGGGTTGAGCAGATAGAACTCCGACTCAATCTGTTCATCGGTGCGTGGCGTGTCGAAGTAGTCGGGTGGAAAGATGCAAGGCAGCAAGTCGGGCTTGGCATCGTAGAGGACAAAGCGAGGGCCGCCCTGGGGCTGGTCGTGGAGTGATTGAAACAACAGTCGCAGCAGCGTCGTTTTGCCGCTCCGCTGGATGCCCGCGACACAGAAGTGCGATTGAAACACAGACTTCTTGCGATAGCACAGTGGACCCCAGCGGAACGGTCTCTCTGCGGACTGGGCAAACGCGATTTGCAACGCCTGCTGGCCGTTGATGAAACGGTGCCCCCTGATGAATATTCCGCCGCCTGGGATGAGGTGTCGGAGTTTGGTGGGTCGTTCCAGGGCTGCGTCCAATCTCACTTGGTTGTTGTCAGCCAGAAATCCATTGAAGAGCAGAGTGGCCATTTCCGTCCAGCTCCCGACCGAGAGTGCGTCGTATTCGGATTTGCGAGACTTGTGGAGGAACGCAAATGGGTCGTTCTTGGGGTCACTCAGAAAGTGAAGCATGTTGAGCACATAGAATGGGTTGTCAACATAGAGGAAGTTGGCCGGGGACTGACGTTGTTGGCGTTCCAGGCGTTCCATCATCGCTGGGTCCACGAGAGTCAGCGTCTGCACCGGAAAGTACTTTGGCCACGGGAGGAATGGCTCTACAGGGAAGGACTCCTTCGCAAGCGTGGGCAAGATGCTGCGGCGATGGGTCAAGGCAATTCTCGCCGTCACGTCTTGAGAACCGTCCCCCAAAGCCAGGGTGTCGTCCCAATACGCGGGAAAGCCCTTAGCAATGTCGTACGCAACCTCCAGTTTTATCAGAAAGAACGCCCACAACTCCGGGTCTGCGAAATCGTATTCGACATCTTTGCTGTTATAGACGCGGCCGTCGATGATTTTCATGGGACTGCTCGTGTGTGTCTGAGGTCTTAGAAGCCTTGTTGGTAGTGCGATTGGGTATACGTCTGCGAATAGCCCGCCTGAGTGTGCTGATAGGTACTCGACTGATTGATGGCGTAAGTTTTTTGATGCCAATCGGCAGCCATCTGCGTGTATTGGGCCGTATTGGAGTAGGTGTAGGTGTTGGCGGAGTGAAAAGCATACTCAGTGCCCGGCAGCGTGTAGCCCCCTGATGAGGAGAGCGATTGTGTGTGCGTTGTCGGCGGATTCCATTGCAGGTAATCGAGGTTGGTGGAATCAGTCGGTTGCCAGTCGGTCGCACGAAAGGTCTCGGGCTGCAACAGGTAGGCATCCTTGACTTGGTAGCGACCCTGGTCGGCCTGCTCTGGCGTGACAGCGTAGCCATGCGTGAACTTGGGGACACGGTCGTTCGTCAGCCGCACGGTCTCTCCCCGGTCGAGTTCCACTTCCAGCGTTTGGGTCTCGGGAGTGATTTTGGTGACGGTCCCCAGTTCATGCTGCTGGATTTCTTTCAGAGGACCGCCAGCTTGGAGGAACCGCAGCCGGTCGCCAACGACCAGGGTCTGGTCGCCGAGTGTCAAGGAGGGCATTTCAATGCGGCCTCGCTCGTCCGGGTCTGCCAATCGCCACTTGTCCCATTCGGTCTGGGCCATGGCGTATTGGTGCTGATGCAGGGCTGCATTGACTTGGTCGGCAAGTTCCTCGTCCTTGGTGAGAACGAGCGACGATGGTTCGCCCCTCGCTTTTGATTTCCAGTCGTTCAACAACTTCTCAATCAGTTCGGTCTGACTGGTTGCCGTGGCGGTGGGCTGGACAAACAGGTCAGCCGCGAGCGACAGGTCGACCTCCATTTCCATCTGACTGACGAGCAGCGACTCCGCGAGGTCCTCGATTTGGTCGTAGAGGGCTCGCTCGGTGTAGAAGTGCGTCGCCCAGCGACTGCGAGTTCCCTGCACATAGCTAATGGGCAGATTCTGAGCCCCGCCGCCCAGCAACACAAACACTTCGTCGTAGGTGCTCCCCTGAGCCTTATGGACGGTGGAGGCGTAACCCAAGCGGAGGTGTTGAAAACCAAGGGGGACTCGGACGATGCGGTCGTTGTCGAGTCGGACTTTGAGGGCTTGTTGAGGTCGCTGCTTCGTCGTGAAGGTGAATCCCAGCACCGTGCCCGTTTGGCCGTTGCGAACGTCAAAGGTGCGGTCGTTTTTCGTGAAGAGGACGCGGTCGCCCACATGGACACGGCTTTCATACGGAGTCCCCGACTCTTTGTTCACGTCTCGAATCGTGTGCCATTGGTCGGCGTTGAAAAGATTGCGGTCGAGGAGCCGCTGTTGGGCACGCTGGTTGGCCTTGTGGGCCAGGTCGTTGGTGAGCGTCAGGATACGACTCTGCTGGAGATTGTCGAAGCAGTGTGCGTCCCAGTCATTGATGAGCCGTTCGAGAGCATCATCGAGGTCGTCGTCCACCTTGAGCAGTCCACGCTGGTCGTAGAGGGCCAACGCTTTGGCAATCTCGCCACGTGCCAAGTAATGAGCGGCGGAGCAGGCCCAGTAGTCTTGTTGCCGTTTGATGTCTGTCATTCTCGTGCAGCCGACCCGCCGGGTCATCGACCGCAACGGCGAGCCGCCTTCGACAGCCGGTGTCTGAGCGTCGTCCCCGGTGAGCACCAGGGTGGCCTTGTTGTCGTTGGCCCACTTCATCAGCATTTGCATGTGACGCACGTTGACCGAACCTGCTTCATCCACCAAGACGATGGTGCGGCGATTGATGTCGACAGGCTTGGGTTTCTTGTAGGCATACGTCTTTTTCTTGCCAGCAGCGAGTCGGACGAATTGCTTGAAGGAATGTTTGCTCCAACGGGCGAGTGTGTCCTTGAGGTCGCTGTTGAAGTCCGCCAACGTCATATTGATGGTGTCGCAGGGGACGCCGATTCCTTGCTGCAAGACGTCGGCGGCCGCTCCGGTGAAGCAGACTCCGACGACATTGAAGCCAGAATCCTTCCAAGCCTCGACAGCCGTGCGGAGCATGGTGGTCTTCCCGGTTCCGGCGTAACCCTGGACGACGCGGATGGCGGCCGTGCCTTGAGTTAAATGTCGCACGGCCTCTCGCTGCCCGCGATTAAGCAGGTCGTTGGTCCCCAAGACCTTGATGAGGGTCGCGTCGCTGACTTGCAGCCCCTGGCGTTTATGCAGCCGCTGGAGCTGTTTGAGCATCGCCAGTTCTTGCTCCAAGACGCTCTGGGCCACGAATCGACTGGAGCCGTCGGTGGTGGGTATCGGGATGACCTGCGAAGAGTTGCTCAGGAATTCGGTGACGGCCTCTTCCAGGTCGTCTGGCGAGACCCCGTACTCGGGAGCGACGTAGAGGACCTCCCGATAGAAATCATGAGCCGTGAAATGGCTCAAGCGACGCGTGAGGTTCTGAAACGCCATCTTCGTAATCATGGGGATGTGGCGGCGATAATTGGTCTCGACCGGGCAGACCAGAGCGTCGAGCGTCGCATCGTCAAAACCAAACTTTTCGTTGGCCTCTCGCCATTCTTCAATGAGCATCTGGCGGGCGATGTGCTGTTTCTTCTCCCTCGTTTGTACGGCGGCGGCTGCGGCGGCGACGGCCCCCGACTTGCGTTGCTCGTGGAGGCGGCGGAGTATCTGCTTGCGACGCTTCGAGGCGTCCTCGATGCGTTCTGCGGGGACGCCTTGAATCTCAAAAGAGTTGCCTTTGCGTTGGGCATTGAAGCCATATTCGGCGTGCAGCAAGTGAGACAAGTGCGAGCGATAGATGGCCCCCAGGAGCATTTTGTTCTTGTAGAGTGGTTTCGGTTCGATAGAGCGGACTTGCACTTTTCGCTCGCCATCGACGACCGACTCATTGACGCCGATGTTCATCAAGACCGTGTGCGAATGCAATTGTGGGTCACGGGCACGGCTCGTGCCATGCTCGAAAACGGCGGCGACGAGTTTGGCCTGCACGGCACCACTGCCTGCATGCCCCGTGCGAGAGTAAGCGAGCCGCTCTTCCAGGAAACGAAACGTGCGGGTGATGGCCTGATGATGCAGGTCTTGAATCCGAACTCGCATGGCCTCGGACGCCTGGCTCCAGATGATGCTCACACTTTTGGGAGCTGAGAAGCAGAGGTCCCAACCCGCCCGCCGATTCTCCTTTCCGGCATTCTGCACAAGAGCCAGAGGTTCGCCAGGTAACTTGGGGTCAGGCTTGGGATGGAAACCGTTAAAGATTCGCTTGAACTCATCCCGCTGGACTCGCTCGTCAAAGCCGAAATACGTGCAGCCACTGCCAATCCATTTGCCGGGCGGCTCACCGCCATTGAAGTAGTAGTCCTCTGCTGTCAGGTCGATGTAATAGTCTTCGGAGCCGACCTTGATGAGTTTGATGGACAGCACGGTCTAGGAGTCTGTCCGGATACCTCATTACTCCTGGAATCTGTGTGTGAGATCGTGTAAGAGAGGTTTTGTCGCGACGCATTTTCGATTTCGGGGTGGTGGTGTTGAGGGTCAGGGATGAATCGAACGTTTCGTCGTTGGACGCCGGATCAGAGTTGGTTGTTTCCGCCGTCGCCGCAGGACTGGCTGCCGGAAAACCATCTGGTTTACTTTCTGATGGACGTGTCGGGGCAGATCGACATTGCGCCGATCGTGGACGACTACGCCAGTGACCAGGGCGGCCAGCCGCCCTGCCATCCGCGAATGATGCTGGTGCTGCTGCTGTACGCGTACTGCGTGGGGGTGTTTTCGTCGCGGAAGATCATGGCCCGCTGCGAGACGGATGTGGCCTTTCGCGTGATTGTGGGCGAGGACATTCCGGACTTTCGGCGGATCAGCGAGTTCCGCAAACGGCATCTCGAGCGCATGCAGCCGCTGTTCATCGAGGTCCTGAAGCTGTGTCGTGAGGCGGGGCTGCTGAAGGTCGGCCGGCTGGCGCTGGACGGGACCAAGGTGAAAGCCAACGCTTCGCGGCACAAAGCCATGAGCTACGATCGGATGACGAGCGAAGAGCAGCGTCTGGAGCAGGAGATCGCCGAACTGTTGCAGCAGGCGCAGGCCGCCGACGCGTCGGAAGACGCCCAGCACGGCGATCAGCGCGACGACGAACTTCCGGACGAACTGGCACGTCGCGAGCAGCGGCTGGAGAAGATCCGCGAGGCCAAAGCGGCGTTGGAAGCACGCGCCCGGCAGAAAGCGGCTGAGCACGTGGCGCAGCTGGAATCAGAAGGGCGCACGCCGCGGACCAACCCAGACGAAGCGGTTCCCCAACCGAAGGACCAGCGGAACTTCACGGATCCCGAGTCGAAGATCATGAAGACGTCCAACAAGGGCTTTGATCAATGTGGAAATGCTCAGGCAGTGACCAACGCCGACCAGATCATCGTGTCAGCCGACGTGACTGATCAGGCCAACGACGCGCGGCAGGTCGAGCCGATGGTGAAGCAGACGCTGGAGCATCTGGACGCGGCCGGTGTCGACGAGCCGATCCGAGCGTTCACCGCCGACGCGGGCTACTTCAGCGACGACAACGTGACGTTTCTGGACGAGCACGAACGCATCGACGAAGCGTACATCGCCACCGGTCGCCTGAAGCATCACGAACAGGTCGCCCCGGCGCCGAAAGGCCGTCCGCCGGACGGCCTGACCACAAAGCAGAAGATGGCCCGCAAGCTACGGACGAAGAAGGGCCGTGCGGAATACGCGCGGCGGAAGGCGATCGTCGAACCGCCGTTCGGCCAGATCAAGCACTGCCGCGGCTTTCGCCAGTTCCTGCTCCGCGGCCTGGAGAACATGCGGGGCGAGTGGAAGCTCGTGTGCCTGACGCACAATCTGCTCAAGCTGTTCCGCATCGGAGCCCGCGCGGTCGGCTGAGACGCAGCGAAGGGAATCCTCCTGAGGGACGAATCCCCATTAACGAATCGCCCCGGTCGTCTCAATCGCCGCAATTTCGCAGTGGGCGTACCGACACGGATACACGCCTCGCCCGCACAATCACGATCCAAAGTTCGAACAGGGATCACTCGCCCTTATGCCCGGTACCCGGACAGACTCCTAG
>JAJDEI010000244.1 GCA_029259845.1 Planctomycetaceae bacterium
TCGGCCGGCAACCCGGCCAGCTGCTGTTCAGAAATCGGCGGTCCTGTTGGTCGCTGCGACATGGAGGAGATGTCGCAGAAAACGCCATCTGTGAAAAGACGAATTGCTCACCCAACCTCGTTCGAGGTGTGAACGGTTACATCGTGATCGCCATCGGCCATGTGTTCAACTATGCCGAAGAAACCCGTCAGGTGCTGCTGATCGCGTCGCTGGCTCTGCTGCCGGCGTCAGCCGCAGCCGTGCTGGAAGCAGCGTTCGTCTCCCTGGAGCAGGCCCAGATTGTCACCAGCGGCACGGCTCTGGAAAGCCTGCTGCGGATCGCCCTGAGTTTCGCAGCCCTCGTGGCCGGATTTGGATTGATGAGCCTGTTCTGGATTCTCGTGCTCTCGCGTCTGTTGCTGGCGATGTTTTACGGGGTTTGCTTGGCGAGGCGGGTGCCGCTGCGATTCCAATTCCGCCGGAAACGTTTTCGTGCGTTCGCCTGGCGGTGGCGGGTCTTCGCGGCAGAAAACTGGCTGGCCACCATCTCGACCAGTCTCGATGTCGTGGTGCTTTCCGCCCTACACGGCGAGGCGGCCGTGGGCCTGTACACCGCTGCGGGCAAAGTCGTGCGATTGGGGGCGGTAGCGGCCAAGTGTTATACGACAGCCGTCTTTCCCCTGCTTTCGCGGTGGTATGTTCAGTCGCGGGAGGCGTTCGACCAACTCAATCGTGACACGCTGCGCCTTTTGCTGGCGGTGATGTTGCCGGCCGCGACGGTGTTGGCCATTTTTGCCGACCGCATTATGGGATTGTTGTTCGATGAACAGTATGCGACCGCCGTTCCGGTGCTGCAGGTCCTGGCGGGGGTCATGCTCTTCGAATGTTTGAACCCGTTCCTCAGCCACACGCTGTTCGCCAAAGGTCAGCAGCACCGGTCGATGCGGGTCGCGGCGGTCGCCCTGTTGGTGAATCTGGTGGCGACCCTCTGGTTCGCCTCGCGATGGGGAGCGGTTGGAGCCGCGTGGGGTACTCTGCTGGGCGGCTGTGTGGCCTGCGTGTGCTATTGCCTGTACAGCTTCGGCAAGCGCGACATCGCCCAACTGTTGTTGGTCACGACCAAGGTGTCGCTGGCTGCGACCGCCTTCGCCCTGGTGTTGCTGGTGTTGCCTGCGGTCCATGTGGCCGTCGCGATTCTTGTGGCTTTGGCCGTGTACGCCTTGCTCGTCCTGGTGTTTCGCGTCATCACGATGACCGATCTGCGAATCTTCCAAAAGCAAACTGCCGCCTGAAGAAAGACCACATGGCACGCCCCGCACATCCTCGAATCGGCGTCATCGGATGCGGCATCATCGCCGAGCGCTATCATTTGCCGGCGCTCGCCGCTGATGCGAATGTGCGCGATCGCCTGATTCTCGTGGACCTTGATGCAGGCCGACGCACCGCGATGGCCACGGCATTCGGTATCGCCGAGACGCGCGAAGATTACCGCGCGCTTGTGGGACGGGTGGATGGGGTCGTGATCGCGGCGCCGCCGGCGTTGCATCATCCAATGGCGATGTTTTTCCTGGAGCGCGGGATTCCCGTGCTTTGCGAAAAACCGCTGGCCGAGACGTCTGCGAAGGCCCGGGAAATGGTCCACACGGCCGAACAGACTGGCGCCGCACTGATGGTCAATCAAACGCGTCGGTTATTTCCTACGTACGCACAGATTCGGAAAGTGATTGCCGAGGGCGTGTTGGGCGAATTGCAATCGATTGTGTATCACGACGGGTTCGAGTTTGACTGGCCCGCCGTATCCGCGTTTCACTTCGCTCCGGGTGCCAAAGGCGTGCTTTCCGACAGCGGCATCCATTTGCTCGACACGGTCTGTTGGTGGCTCGACGCAAAACCGCGTTTGGTTTCTTCGCACAACGACTCCAATGGCGGACCCGAAGCGGTGGCAACCGTGTGCATGCGTCATGGGCCATGCGACCTCGAACTGAAGGTCAGCCGGCTGGCGCGTCTCAAGAATCGCTTTTGCATTGTGGGCTCGTTGGGCACGATCGATGCCGGCGTCGAGGATTGGAATCGTATTACGATTCGGTTCCATTCCGGCCGTTCACGACAGGTCACAATGCGGCCCACTGTCGAATCTTACACGGACTTCGCCCGGCCTTTGGCCGACAACTTTCTCGACGTCATCAGGAATGGAGCAGTCCCGCTGATTTCGGGCGCAAGCACGCTCGCCGCCATCGAGTTGCTGGAGCTTGCCTATCAGCGTGCTCAGCCGTTTGAGCGTCCCTGGAACAAGCACCTGGAATCATTGAATGTCGCCTGACGGACAAAACAAGATGCGAGTGCTCGTAACCGGTGCCTCCGGATTCGTCGGAGGTCGCGTCGTGGAAGCGATGGCTTGTTCGGGTTTCGCAGATCCGATTGCGGGCATTCGGCAATGGTCGCGGGCGGCACGAATCGCCCGGGCTCCGGTGCAGATCGCCCTCTGTGACATCATGGACCCTTCTCAAGTGCGAGACGTCGTCGGCGGAGTGGAGGCGATTATCCATTGTGCCTACAGCGATGACCGGGATTCGATTGTGACCGGCACAAGAAATCTTCTGGAGGCAGCCGCTGCACAGGGCATCGAGCGATTCGTGATGCTCAGCACGGCGGAGGTCTACGGAGCGGACGTCGCCGGCGATGTCATCGAAGAGAGCCCGGCACAGCAGACCGGGGGTGTCTATGGCGATTCAAAAATCGAGGCCGAACAGGTGTGCCGCGAGTTCTCCGCGCGGGGTGTCGCGGCGACAATTCTTCGGCCGTCGCTGGTGTACGGCCCTTTCAGCAGATCGTGGACGGTGAACGTCGCCAAGCGTTTGCAGTCGGGGCGGTGGGGCCAATTCGATGAGTACGGAGAGGGCATCGCGAATCTGGTTTATGTGGATGATCTCGTTCAAGCGATCTTTCGTTCGCTGCACGCCGTTGAGGCCCGCGGCGAGACGTTTAACGTGAATGGTCCTGAGCAGCCGACGTGGAACGAATACTTCTCCCGTTTCAACAAGACGATCGGGTTGCCGCCGTTGGCAAATGTTTCGGCGTCGCAGACGCAACTCCGCTCTCGTGTGATGGACTTCGTCGGCCGCACGAGCGATGCGGTTCGCAGCCGCTTCGACGATCAACTGATGCGCATCTATTTGCGTGACGGTTTGGCCGGCCGGCTGATGAAGCGGCTCAAAGCTGCGATGGAGTCGACTCCCAGCGGCGATGAGCTGAAGGGGCTCTTTTCTCGCAAGGCGATCTATCGTGATGCGAAGGCGCGTGATCTTCTCGGCTACTCTCCGCAGTTCGGCCTGTCGACCGGCTTGAGCTTGAGCGTCGCGTGGCTGCGGCATCATGGTCAGATCGACGAAGCCGTTCTCCTCGATACCCCAGACGAACCGTGCGTTCCCACATCTGCGAACGGCGAAGTTGGACAGCCGGTCACGGTGAGGGGCGACGTCGACGTCACGACGATGGAGGACGCACTCGCATGAGAATCGCCTGGATCTCATACGACTTTGGCGAATACAGCATTCGTCAGGTGAACGCCCTTGCGCGGGAGCATGAGGTGCTGTTGGTGATGACCACGGAGGTCGAGGGCCGGTTGTTGCGCGAGGTCGACCCGGCCGTTGCTCTGTGTTGTTTCGATCGGCCGCGGCTGCGGCAGCCGTTGCGCCAGTACGCATCGATTCGCAAGATTGTGCGGCGGGTGCACGAGTTCGGACCGAATGTGGTCCACTTCCAGAACGGGCATCTCTGGTTCAATATGGCGCTGCCGCTGCTCGCCCGTTATCCGCTGGTGATCACGATCCACGATCCGCGGCACCATGAGGGAGACACCGTGTCCCGCAAGACGCCACAGGCGGTGATGGACTTCGGCTTCCGTCGTGCGGACCACGTGATCGTGCATGGCCGGAATCTGGTCGAGACCGTCGCCGGGGAGATCGGCATCCGGCGGGAGCGAATTCACGTCATCCCGCATGTCGCGATGGGGGAAACCGCGTCACCCCTGCGTGTCGTTGAGGACGAGCGGCAGGTGCTCTTCTTCGGCCGCATCTGGGAGTACAAGGGGCTTGAGTATTTGATTCGGGCAGCGCCGCTGGTGGCGCGCGAGATCGACGATGTCCGCTTTGTGATCGCCGGTGCCGGCGAGGATTTTGAGCGGTATCGCCAGTTGATGGAGACTCCCGCACAATTCGTCGTGCACAATACCTGGATCAGTGACGAGCAGCGAGCTGAGTTCTTTCAGCGGTCGGCGGTGGTCGTGCTGCCGTACATCTCGGCGACGCAAAGCGGAGTCGTGCCGGTGGCTTACACGTATGGCAAGCCGGTTGTGGCGACGGACGTGGGAGCGTTGCCGGAGTGTGTCGAACATGGGCAAACGGGACTGCTCGTCCCGCCCCGCGATATGCGTGCCCTCGCCGACGCCATTGTGACGCTGCTGCGCGACAACCGATTGCGGCACGCGATGGGTGAAAACGGCAGGAAGAAACTGGAACAGGAATGGGCTCCGGATGTCGTGGCGCGAAAGACCGTCGAGGTTTACGAGTGTGCCATTGGAGATTGCCGACCGATGCGAGAAAAACAACCGGCATAGGGCACTGTCAAACAAAGGCCCCAAGGCTGGAGTTCAGCCTTGAGGTTGCGAAAACAGGCTGGGAATCGGCAGGGAACAAGCGGGAAGCCGGCGAAAGCTTGAACTCCAACTCCTCGACGAAAACCTGATGAGGCACAAATGGCGGGCCGTCGTGGGAATGAGTGAGAGGAAACGTGTCATGCGTGTGTTATCGATCAGTCCGGAGCTGCCGTCGCCGGGGGTGCCCGGTACGATGGCGGCGACCGCGAGACAGATCGAGTCGCTGCGCGCGCTGGGAGTCGACATGCATGTGCTGGACATGAAGGGGATCCCCAAACTGAAGTACTTGTTTGCGATTCCTCGCATGCGCTCGCTGCTGCGGCGGGTTGATCTGGTGCATGCGCACTACGGCTTTTGCGGATGGCTGGCCCGGCTGCAACTGAGAAAGCCGATCGTGCTTTCGTACATGGGCAGCGACCTGCTGGGCGAGCCGACAAGCGACGGACGTGGTCTCGAATGGTTCAGCCGCACGATGATTCCGCGCAACAAACGGATGTCGCGGATGGTCGATGCGGTGATCGTCAAGAGCGCCGAGATGGCGACCGTCCTTGCTCCGGTCGAATCACATGTCATTCCCAACGGCGTCGACGTGACGCTCTTTCGGCCGCGGGACAGGGCGGCAGCGCGCAAGGAGTTGGGGTTGCCCCCCGATGGTTGGGCCGTGCTGTTCCCCGGCAACCCGGACGATCCCCGTAAAGGTTATCCGCTCGCCTGTGAGGCTGTCCGTCACGCATCCGCGCTGCTCGAAGCGGAGATCAGAATCGTCCCGCTCAAGGGCATTCCACCGGATCGCGTGGCGACGACCATGAACGCTTGCGACGCGATGCTGATGACATCATTGATCGAAGGGTCGCCCAATGTCGTCAAGGAGGCGATGGCATGCAACCTGCCGGTCGCGGGCGTTCCTGTGGGAGACGTCGAGCAGATGTTGGCGGACGTCCCCGGATACGCTGTCTGTCCACGTGACGCGGCACAACTGGGAAGGCGGTTAGTCGCACTCCTGAATCTGCCGCACGAGGCCGTGAGCGGGCGGCGAGCCATTGAGAGTCGCAGGCTCGACTTGGAGGGAGTCGCAAGGCGGGTTCTGCAAGTTTATGAGGAGACGCTGGAGAGCCGCCCGGATGCGGGCGTGATCGAAAGCGAACAGCAATGTGACGAGGCGTCCGCGAGTCTGCATCCGCCGTGTTCCTGTCTTGATCTGTAACAAAAGGTGTTTTTGCCGATGTGCGGCATTGCCGGGTTGATTGATCCCGGACTCGAATCCGAAGAGCGATCGGCCGTCCTGCGGCGGATGACCGACGTGCTGGTTCACCGGGGACCGGACGACGCGGGACATCTCATCGATGGGCCGCTGGCGATGGGCATGCGCCGGCTGAGCATCATCGACCTGGCGGGAGGCGCACAGCCCATCTTTGACGAGACCGGGCGATACGCCGTCGTCTGTAATGGTGAGATCTATAACTATCGGGAGCTGCGTGCTGAACTCCAGTCGCGCGGACATCGTTTCACTTCCGACTCCGATACCGAGGTCATCGTTCATCTGTTTGAAGAGGAGCGTGAGCGTTGCGTCGACCGGCTGCGCGGCATGTTCGCCTTCGCCGTGTGGGACAATCAACGCCGCGAGTTGTTTGTCGCCCGCGACCGGCTGGGGATCAAACCTCTGTATTACGCAGAAGCGGACGGCGCGTTCGTGTTCGCGTCGGAGATCAAGGCGATCCTGCAGCATCCGGCGTGCAGTGCCACTTTGTGTCTTGAAGCGCTGAGCGAATACCTGTCACTCAAGTATGTTCCGGCTCCGCGCACGCTGTTTGAGGGCGTTGCATCGCTGCCGCCGGGCCATTTCCTGACCGTGAGCGCGGGACAAGTGACCCAACGCCAGTATTGGGCCCTGTCACATCAGCGTCCGTCCGCCACTGATGATGTCCATGAGTCCGCGGACCGCCTGCTGGAGTTGTTGCGGGAATCGGTGAAGCTGCGGCTCCGAAGCGATGTTCCCTTCGGCGCCTTTCTCAGCGGAGGCGTCGATTCGAGCCTGATTGTGGCCCTGATGAGCGAAGTACTCGACGAGCCGGTCAAGACGTTCACAGTCGGTTTCGAGGGCGGTGACGAATCGGACGAACTCCCGTATGCACGGCAGGTGGCGACGCGATTCGGATGCGATCATCACGAGATCGTCGTCGGAGCGAAAGACTTCGTCGAACAGGCCGAATCGATCGTCTGGCACCTCGACCAGCCGATCGCTGACCAGGCGACAATGGCAAGCCACCTGGTTTCGCGATTGGCCTCGCAGCATGTGAAGATGGTGCTGAGTGGCGAAGGAGGGGACGAGTTATTCGCCGGTTACGCCCGGTACGTGGGCGAGCAGTACTCCCCCTGGTTCCGGAAGGTCCCGCAGCCGGCGTGCCGAATGCTCCGCGCAGCCTTGCCGCTCATTCCGGGATTTCGACGTCCAAAAATCGCCCTGCACGCCCTCAGCTTTCACGAGGAGCAGGCGCGGTTCGCCAACTGGTTCCCCCTGTTCAACCGCGACATGAAGGCACACCTGCTCTCCCGCGCATCGCAGGATTCGCTCAATGATTTTTCTGCCGAAGCGGCGTTCGGCCGGCATCTTGGCGAATGCGATGCGACGCAGCCCCTCAATCGCATGTTGTCGGTCGATACGAAACTCTGGTTGCCGGACTACCTGCTGCTGCGTGGCGACAAACTGAGCATGGCCAATTCCCTGGAGGCGCGTGTCCCGCTGCTGGATCACAAATTGGTCGAGTTCGCTGCGTCGCTGCCGGTGCACATGAAAATCGATGGCCGGACTCGCAAGTCTTTGCTCAAGCAGGTCGCCTCAAGGCTGCTGCCCGAGTCGATCGTGCATCGTAGGAAACAGGGATTCCCCATTCCGATCTTGCAATGGATCCGGGGCGAGGCGCGGCCGCTGGTCAGGGACTCTCTGAGCCCCGCAAAAATCCGACGTCGCGGATTGTTCGACCCGGAGTTCGTGGATCGGCTGCTGCGGCAACACGAATCAGGGTTCGCCGATCATGGCGATCTGCTGTGGGGCCTGGTGAATATCGAACTCTGGCAGCAGCAGTTTTGCGACACAGCATCCGAGAGTCGCGGGATGGGCCGAGCGGCGGCTGTTTCGCCGGTCGAGACAGCCGTCGCATGAGCGGTTGGAATACTGAAAGAGCCGTGACTGAGTTGATCTCTGAACATCGTGTAAAGCTGCGACGACGCTTGCGGACGAGGCGACAGAAAAGCCTCTGCGCGGGCCGTCGCGGTTGTGCGAAACCGCAAGCGGTGTGCGCGAGCACACCAGAATCTCAGATGTTGGACATGTCTCCTTTGGACGGACCATAGAACTGATGTGCGGAATTGCGGGTATTGTCGATCCAGATGTTGCGGCTGCCGCGCTGCGTCCGGTGCTGCGTGGCATGACGGATGTCATCCGGCATCGGGGTCCGGACGACGACGGGCATGTGGTCGGCGACGGCGTGGGGATCGGCATGCGCCGCTTGAGCATCATCGACGTGGCCGGCGGACATCAGCCGATCGCCAATGAGACGGGCAAGATTCATGTCGTCTGCAACGGAGAGATCTACAACCATCGCGAGTTGAGGGAACGGCTCATCGCACAGGGCCATCGTTTCCGAACCAGAAGCGATGCGGAAGTCGTCGTGCACCTGTACGAGGAGCTGGGAGAGGCGTGCTTTGAGCAACTGCGAGGCATGTTCGGCATCGCCATCTGGGACCAAAGCGGCGGGCGCGTTGTGCTGGCCCGCGACCGGTTGGGGAAAAAGCCGCTGTATTACGCGCAGCAGGGCGGGAAGTTCCTGTTCGGTTCCGAGATCAAGTCGCTGCTCGCCGCCGACCCATCGCTGGCCGAACCGGACTATTCGCAATTGCCGGTCTATCTGGAGCACGGATTTCTGTTTCAACCGGATACGATGTATCGGGCCATCAAGAAACTGCCGGCAGGACACCGCGGCGTGTGGGAGCAGGGGCGCCTGGAGATCTCGCCGTTTTGGTCGTTGGAGTACACGAACCGGACGCAGTGCCAACCGAGAGAGGCGCGCAAGCCGGGCGGTCATGATGAGTCGCGCGACGTTTGGGCCGGCCGACTCGACCGTTTGTTGGAAGAGGCGGTCCGCATTCGTTTGGAAAGCGAAGTCCCTCTCGGCGTGTTCCTGAGCGGCGGGCTCGACTCGAGCGCGATCGTCGCCTATGCGCATCGGGCGGGACTGCATCCGCTCAAGACGTTCACGGTTGGTTTCGATCGCAGCGAATGGGACGAGTCGGACGACGCACTTCGCATCGCGCGCTATTTCGGCACCGAACATCACGTGCTGATGTTGTCGGAGTCGGAAATGCAGTCCAGTGCGGCTGACACGGTCACACAATTGGTTGGCCATTTCGACGAGCCATTCGGCGATGCTTCGGCGCTGCCCATGTATCACATCTCTCGGTTGGCGCGAGAACATGTCACGGTGATTCTCAGCGGGGACGGCGGCGACGAGTTGTTCGCCGGCTACTCGTCCTACCGGGGGGCCCGTTTTGCAGAGCGGTATCGCCGCGGCGTGCCGTATTGGCTCGGGCGCCACGTGCTGCCCGGCGGCGCGCATTGCCTGTCCCGTCTGTTGCCCGCGCCGCTGAGCTATCGGGCGCAGCGGGTGTCCAAGATATTGCGGGACAGTGCGCTGCCCCTCGAACAGGCGTACCGCGACAAGACCAGCATCTGGAATCAAGCCGACATTGGCGAGTTGTTGACGGACGACGCGCTCTTGCAATCGAGCGATCTTCGCGAGCAGTGCCTGCCGGATCAGCTGCGGGCCATTATGCAATCGGATCGTGATCTGGTCAGCCGTTTGTCGGAGATCGACCTGCGTTCGTACATGCTCGATGACATTCTCGTGAAAGTCGATCGTATGAGCATGGCCCATTCGCTGGAGGTCCGTTCGCCACTTTTGGACCACAAGATCGTTGAGCTGGCTGCCGTGATGCCGATGGATCTGAAGCTCCGAGGGGGAGTCGGAAAGGCCATTTTGCGGGATGTGCTCAAAGGACAACTTCCGGCCAAATCGCTTTCCAAACGCAAGCAAGGATTCAGCGTTCCTCTCCGCGACTGGTTCCGCAACGGATTGTCGGAAATGGTGGGCGACTATCTGGAGTACGGCGGCGGTCGTCTGCCGGCGGAGCTGTTTTCGCATCAGAAGGTTGCGTCGGTTTTGCGCGAGCACCGCCGGGGCACAGTCGACCACGGTCGCAGAATCTGGCTTTTGCTGATGTTTGCCGCTTGGCACGACAAGTCTCTGCCGGAGCGCGAAATCGGCTCGCGCGGTACTGGACGTTTGGAATTCTCAGCCGCGACGTGAGGACATCGAACAAATGATTCAATCAGACACCCGACAGCAGACGTTTTGGGAGCGGATGGCGAAATCGCGCTGGGGGGAGTACCTCTCGGACGTGGAACGGGGCGTGCTTCGTGAAGCGCTGGCCCGTTTCGAAACCCCGGGCGAAGCGGTCGAAATCGGTTGCGAAGGGGGACGCTGGTCCCGGACGCTGGCGGACGCCGGTTGGTCGACCACCTGCACCGACATTGATCCCGACGCACTGGCCGCTTGCCAGCAGGGGATTCCGTCGGCCCGTTGCCTCCTGGCTGCTCCGGACGACTCGTCGTTTCCGATCGAAGACGACAGTGCCGACTTGCTGCTCTCGATCGAGGTACCGATCAGTGAAGAGCCGTGGTTTGCCGATGAGGTGGCCCGCGTGTTGCGACCGGGGGGCATCGCCGTGTGCACGTTCCACAACAGCCGCTCCTTTCGTGCGGGGCTTGTCAACCTGCGGTCGCTGCTGGGGGGCGGCGAAAGGCATTACCACGCGAGCTACACGACTTGTCGCCGGCGTCTCACCGATGCGGGACTTTCCCTGTGCCGAGAGACAGGCTTTGCATGGTTTCCTTTTTCCCGGGGAAGCGATTCGCAGCTCGTCCCATGGTGCGCGCGGCTGGAACACCGCATCGGCCTGCGGACGATCATTCGCTACAGCCCGTGGGTCGCCGTCATTGTGAAGAAGCCGGCAACCACAGAGGCATCGCTCTTGGCCAACCGCGGCCACGCTGACAGGATTCGGTGTTGAAACTGCCACGAAGATCGTTCACCGCCCAAGTTCACCCCATTGTGATCGTCGAACATGGCAACCACTCATCAACATCGCGTCCTGATGCTGTTGCAAAACAGCCAGTATAGCCAGGACGGGCGAGTCATTCGGGAAGCGACCGCTCTGCGCGACGCGGGATACGCGGTCACGGTCATCTGTCCGCGCGGCGACGGGGAACGCTGCCGGATGGTGTTTGACGGCGTGCACGCCTATCAGTACCCGTTGGTTTCTGTCGGGACCGGATTCGTTGGGTATGTTTTCGAGTATGGCTATGCGGTGTCCGCCATGTTCGTGTTGTCGCTGTGGGTCTTCATTGTGCGGGGATTTGACGTGATCCATGCCCACAACCCTCCGGAGTTTCTGGTGGCCGTCGCCGCGTTCTACCGATTGTTCGGCAAGCGGTTCGTGTTCGACCATCACGACCTTTCTCCCGAGATGTACCGGATGCGTTTTGGCGACCGGAGCCGGAAACCCGTGCACGCATTGCTGCTGCTGTTCGAGCGGCTCACCTGCCGCATGGCGGACCACGTCATCGCGACCAACGAGTCCGTTAAGAAACTGGAGGCCGAACGCACGGGGATCAGCGAAGAGAAAATCACGGTGGTCCGCAATGGCCCGGAACCGAGACACTTCGCTGACATTGCCGCCCATTCGTCACTGAGCCAGATCAACGGAACCGTCATCGGGTACGTCGGAGAGATGGGACCGCTCGATGGCATCGACACGCTGCTGCGATCGTTGCGTTGTCTCCAGGACGACCTCGGCCGCAACGACTGGCGGGCCGTGCTGGTGGGAGACGGGGAATCGTTCGGGCCGCTCAAACAACTGGCTTGCGAGTTGGGAATCGACGACACAGTCTGCTTTGTGGGACGTGTGCCGCTAGGCGAGGTGGTCCCCTACATCGCCGGCATGGACATCTGTGCGATCCCGGATCCCTGCAACGAGTACACCCGTCGCTGCACTCTGGTAAAAACCATGGAGTATATGGCGCAGGGCAAACCGATCGTCGCCTTCGATCTGACGGAGACCCGCTTCAGTGCCGGAGCGTCGGCGTTGTACGTGGGCGACAACGACGAGCATGCCTTTGCCCAGGCACTGGCCGAGCTGATGGACGATCCGCCCCGCCGCGAATCGATGGGCCGCGCGGGGCGAGAACGGGCGGAAGCGGAGCTGGCGTGGTGCCATTCCGTGCCATCGCTTCTCTCCGTGTACGCGGAAGTGTGCGGTCGCCCCGCCGGACCGGGGCGCCCCAACCCGCCTGAGACATGTGACGACACGCATCCTGAAGTTGTTGCCGGCACGACGCCGGTTTCTTGTGAACGGGAATTCGGCGCAGGAGCGCCGTCCCAAACCGCCGAGGCCCTTGCGCCGTGAATCAACAACCGTTTCAAATTGTCACTGCCGAAGACCGGGAGCGGTGGGACTCGTACGTCGCCGCTCACCCGAAGGGCACGATCTTTCACACATCGGACATGGTCCGTGTCTTCGCAGCGACACGACAGCACGAACCGCTGGCGATCGCCGCCGTTAACGGTGCTGGGGACATCGTGGCCATGTTGGTTGCCGTGCACGTCAGAACGTTGAACGGCGCCGCGAGCCGGTTCGCCTCGCGGTCAATCCAGTACGCCGAGCCGATCTGCAACGACGACGAGGAAGGGATCGCAGGTCTGGTGGCGCTCGTTCGGCATCATGACGGGCACATGAAGTCCCGGACGCTCTTCAGCGAGGTCCGCCCGATTGCCGAAGCGGGGCCGGAGCGGATCGCCCTGGAGCGGTGTGGTTACGAGTACCAGGACTATCTGAATTACGTCGTGGATCTGACGGCGGGCAGGGATTGTCTGTGGAGAAACCTCCGCAAGTCGTGTCGGCAGAATGTCAGCCGCTGCCATCGAAAGAATGTGACCGTTCGAGACGAGACGACGTCTGACGGCATCCGGAAAATGTATGAACTCCTTCAATACAGTTACGAGCGGGCCAAGGTTCCCCTGGCCGATTGCAGTTTATTCCGTGCCGCGTTGGACCGTCTCCCCCCTGGTGTGGTGCAGGTCAGAATCGCCTACCACCACGACACTCCCGTCGCGGGCGGGATCGTCCTGAACTTCAAGAAGAGAGTCTATGCCTGGTATGGAGGGACGGTTCGCGTCCCGGGGATCACACCGTTCGACTGCCTCACGTGGGATGAAATCGAGTGGGGCGGGCAGCACGGGCTACAGTGGTACGACTTTGGCGGGGCCGGCTGGCCCGACGAAGAGTACGGCCCTCGCAAGTTCAAAGCCAAATTCGGCGGCGAATTGGTCAGTTATGGCCGGTATCGAAAGGTCTACTCCGGATGGAAACTTGCGGTCGCCAAGACGAGCTATCGCATGCTGCGCAGCGTGGTTTCTCCCACCGCGGCGAAGTGAGGCGTTGGCCATCGAAAACTCTGACGACCGAGAGCCCCGCCAATGGGAAACCGCGACAACGGGAAACCGCGACAACAGGGACGCGCTTCCGGGACGGTCCTCCGGAGAACCCGAAACGGTGACAGAATGATCACGATGTGCGGTTGGGGTCGGCGAGACTCCTGCGAAGCCGCAGCATCCGCCGAGAGCGTGACTTGCAGCGCGGCTCCACGGACGCGTCGCCCTCCCGATGGCTGTCCACATTCAACAGACAGGCGAGCGGCTCGCTGGCGATGGCCGGTGGCCATTGACGGGTAACGGTGTCACCGATGCACACAGTCTTCCCATTTCAGTCCGGTCCCGCGGCAGCTGTGTGCCGCGAATTCCTTGAACGGGACACAGCCGGAGCGCGGCTCTCCTCGTCGTTCCGCTTGTATTACCTGCTGCGGCAACTCATCCCGTTGCCGCTCAGGCAGTTGTTGCAGCGCCGACGAAACGGCCGCATCGGCGCATCACCCGACTGGTACGTCCCGCAAGAGTTCTGCGATCGCCTCTCGGTTGCCTTGCAGGACGGCCCCGCCAATGCCGTCCGTTCCTGGCCGGACGGGGCGAAGTTTGCCTTCGTGCTGACCCACGATGTCGAGACAGCCGCCGGCCTGAGAAACATCGACGCCATCGCGGGAATTGAAGAGTCATTGGGCTTTCGATCGTCGTGGAATCTCGTTCCGCACAAATACCCCGTTGATGACGGATTGATCGACAGCCTTCGCGATCGCGGCTTCGAGATCGGCATTCACGGTTACAATCACGATGGAAAACTGTTCTGGTCGGAGGCAACATTCCGGCGGCGAGCCACCGCCATTAACGCGGCCCTCGAACGTTATGAGGCCGTCGGCTTTCGGGCCCCCATGGCCCACCGCAACCTGCATTGGATGCAGCGGCTGAACATCGAGTACGATTCGTCGTGTTTCGACGTTGACCCGTTCCAGGCCATGCCTGGGGGCATCGGCAGCCTGTGGCCCCTTGTGACGGGCAAGTTCGTCGAACTGCCTTACACGCTCCCGCAAGACCATTCATTGCTGGTCGGTTTGGGTGAAACGAGCGATCGAATCTGGCTTGAGAAACTGTCACTGATCAGGCGATTGGGCGGCATGGCGCTGATGTTGACGCACCCCGACTACCTGGACACCGCACAGCATCGCGACTTGTATGGCGACTTTCTGGCGAAGGTCCGGGACGCGGGCGGGTTCTGGCATGCCCTCCCCTGCGATGTCGCCCGCTGGTGGCGACACACGCAGTGCGACGAACGCGGGCATCCAAACCCAGGGCACTTCTCGTCGTCGGCGACTCCTCGCAGCGCCCCAGTGTCTTGAAGCAGGCCCCAACCACGAAGTCCGCGATGCTGCAATTCGCGGTTGGGCAGGGATCCCGTGAAGCCGGGGTTCTCGGTGCCATTCTCATTTGTTGCTCAGCGGGAGCGGCAGCCTTCCGCTTCAAGAAACAGGCTGTTGAACCTGCGTGCGATCGTCAGTTCGCAATCAGACGGGATCAAGCAATCAGACGGGATCAAATGGAGCAACTTGCATCGAGTGGTTGCGTTTTCCCGGACACATTCTGCCCAAAGTGATGAGGGCATGTTTCGTGTTGGTTTCGCTTTCCGGCAGGATTCGCCGGTTGGACGCAGTCGCGATCTGACGCCGCTGAGACGGCTCAACTCGTTGGTGTGCAGTCACGTACGTCGGTTCGGCAACGGGTCTCGCGGTATGGGCGCGAGATTCTTTCGTCGGCCTCGGTGATCGCTGAAAAAAGCCTTGACCGCTGCGGCGGAAGTTCATACCTTTCCGCCTCGTTGGACGTGACACGGTTCGCCGCTCACGGCAACGAAGCGACACGTGTCGGTCGGCTCTGTTAGCAGAGCCGCCAGGGACGGCACCGGAGGCAGGGATGCGACCGGTCCGGCTCCCCTGGATTGCCCCTCGAATCGCCCCCGGAAGTAGCTGGAGTCCTCTGCCCCCCTGGGACTCGCTATTTCCGGGTTTTTTTATGCGCTGTCGGTTCACAACAGTGGCGGCCGGGACTTCCCGTTGGTCGAGCCCGACCGCCATGGTGAGGGAACGTGAAGCCGCTTCTCGTCAACTCTCGGTTCGCAACGTTCAACCGGGCAACGTTCAACCGGGCAACGCTCAACCGGGCAACGCTCAACGGGCTGCCGTGAACGGTTGCCTCGGCGGTTGCCGCCGTCAGCGGTTGCTTGCCGCCGTTGCGAAGGCCTGCTCCAGCACTCGCATGTTGGCGAGCCCGTTTTCTGCGGGGGATTGAAGCGCTCCGGCAGCGATCGACTCGCAGAACGACGATACCTGGCAGGCGTACTGATTCATCGGCTCCGTGCGTTCGACCTCAATGACGGCGTCGCGATCCATTGATCGCTGCAAGAGCACGACGGAGTCATCCTGTGGCAGGAAGGCGTCTTCGAGGATTATTCGCCCTTCGGTGCCGACGAGTTCTGCGCGGCAGCGAAACGGAGCCTCGAAGCTGCAGTCGATGTTGGCGAAGGCGTCTCCGGGAAACGCCAGAGCAATCTGCATGCTCATGTCGACGCCGGAATCTGCCCAATGGGCCCGCGCGTGAACCGACAGCGGCTCGGCTCCGCTAAAGAACCTGGCACAGTTCACGCCGTAACAGCCGACGTCCCACATGGCTCCGCCCCCTTTTTCCGGATGCAGCCGCCAGTCGTCGCCTTCGATGTTGAACGAAAAGCTGGCGACGACGAAACGCAACTTTCCGATCGCCCCTTCGTCAAGCAACTCCTTGGCTCTTTGGGCACGCGGATGATGCCGCCACATGAACGCCTCCTGCAGCAGCACCCCGGCCTTATTGCAGGCGGCGACCATCTCCTCGGCTTGGGCGACGGAGCGGGCGAGCGGCTTCTCGCACAGTACGTGTTTTCCTGCTCGGGCGGCGGCGATGGTCCACTGGTGATGCAGCTCCCCGGTGCACGGAATATAGACCGCCTGAACGTCCGGATCGCCAAGTAGCGCATCGTAGGAATCGTACGCCTTGGCGGCTCCGTGCTTCGCTCCCCATTCGGCAGCAACACCGGGCCGCTGACTGGCAATCGCGTACAACTCAGCGAGGGGGGAGTCCGCCAGTCCCGGCGCCAGTCCGCGCTCAACAATCCGCCCACAACCGAGGACGCCGAACTTGACAGGGGTGGTCATGTCTGTGCTCTCTAGCTGGTGAGGACTATCAGAGCCGCGCCCTTCAGGAAGCGGCCGCTGTTAGGCTGTCGATCGACCAGCGCACACTGGTCTCGGTGTGAGCGACACTCCTTGTCTGTTGACGACGTCGTCAATCGCCCCATTCACGGCGTCCGCACGCATCCGGTTGGAGCGGGCTTGTCGCAGCGGCGCGATCTTGCGTAACAATTCTCGTTCGTGCTCGTGATGGTCACGGTCAACGGAGCCGCGGTCATCGCCCTGGAGGCAGGTGCCGTAGGTGTGCCATGTCAAAAAGTAGGCGACGAGATCAGTCATGGGGAGTCGGTGAGCGGCCGCTGCCTGGCGGGCGCGGCTCTGATGCTAATTCATCGTTCACACGTCGGAACGGGTCCATTCGCCGTCGATCAGTCGCCACATTCGGCCGTTCGGGTTCTTGTCGGCGAGGGGGGTCGGCAGGCGGTGGGGGCGGACGTTGTCGTAGCATTGCAACATGGCGAACCGTGTGAGGGATGCCGGGATGCCGACGGCGGTGAAGCCGGGATGTCCGGTCGCCGGGAAGGGGCCGCCGTGATTCATGGCGGGGCTGACGGCGACGCCGGTCGGCATTTTGTCGTTGAGCAGACGACCGACCCGCTGCCGCACGACTGGTTCGATGCAGTCGTGAAGGGCATCGTCGCTGCCGGCGGTGTCGGTGTAGAAGCCGCCAGTCAAGTTGCCCTCGAACTGTTCCGCCACGCGAACAAGTTGGTCGTTGTCCTTGGCGATGACGAACAGCGAACAGTTGCCGAACGCTTCTTCCTGCAAGCCGTGCGGGTTTGCGAGGAACTGGTCGCCGCTGACTTTCAGCAGCGTATTGGCAAAGCAGAAGCGGTCTCCGTCTGCCGGTTCGTTGCCGGTAACGACCTCCGCCCCGGCTCGTTGCAAGGCGACAATCCCCGCACGCAAATTCTGTTCGACGCCTCCGGAGAGCAGCGTCCCGGCGGGAGCTTTTCCGAACCGCTCAGCGACGCCGGCGACGAACCGATCGGCGTCTTCTCCCGCCTTGAGGACGACGATGCCGGGACTCGTGCAGAACTGCCCGGTTCCCATCAGACAACTGGCGGAGAACTCATCGGCAATTTCATCGAACCGCTCCTGCAGAGCGCCCGGAAGGATGACGATGGGGTTGATACTTGACAGTTCGAGGTAAACCGATTTGCCGACACGGTCTGCCGCCAGTTTGAGGACCAGTCCGGCTTGCCGCGAGCCGGTATACGCTGTGGCACCGATCAGCGGATGCGAGACGAGCTTCGCACCATCCTCGTGGCGAGTGCGATAAACCAACTGCACGAAACCGGGTGGCATCTCGGTCGACTGGGCCGCTTCGTGGGCCGCCTCGGCGAACAGCCTTGTTGTCTCGGGATGGGACGAATGTCCTTTGGCAATCACCGGATTGCCGGCAGCGACGGCGGCGGCGAAATCCCCCCCGGCGATGCTGTTGAAGGCACAGGGGAAATTGTTCGGACCGAAGACGGCGACCGGTCCGATCGGCCCCCGCATGGCCCGGATTCCGGCTTGCGTGTCGATGGTGGCCGCCCGCCACGAACCTTCGCGGGCAGCGGCGGCGGCCTGTCGCAACTGGCCCGTCGTACGCGGCAATTCGACGTTCTTGAGCCGCGGTTCGACGGGAAGTGCGGTCTCCTGATGCGCACTGGCGACGATCGGATCGGACCGCGATTCGATCGCGTCGGCATACGCTTCCAAAAACCGGGCAAAGCGTTCCCCTGGCCATTGGCGAACGACGGCGAACGCAGTATCCGCCGCCTGGAGTGCCTGTTCGACCTCACTCCACGGGCTGACGGGAAACTGGCCCGGTAGCGGGGATTTGGTGGCGGGACTCGTCGCCTGGAACGCGTCGGTTCCCGCAGACTCTTGCCATTGTCCGTCGATCAGCACTGGTTGTACGGTCATGTCTCGCTTGGCGTTGAACAATGGGGACAGATTGATGGACGCGCTGATTCTAGCAGCCGGCCGTGTCGAACGCACATGAGCAAATCGGTCTCCCGGAAATCTCGAGAATCGGTCACAATGGGCCGCGCTGGGCGTCCGAGGATGCTCCGATCAATGGCCGAAGCACGGAGGTGGGGACCATGCGAACGACTGTGGCAGGGTCGGCGATAGCGTCGGCAACAGCATCAGGAACACGGGTGGTCATATGGCTGGGAGCCGGATTGGCAGTCGTTGCAGGGAGCCTGTGCTGTGAGGCGGAGGAGCCGCGCGGACGGGCGCTGCCGGTCAATCGCCCGACAGAAACGGTCTCGCCGTTGCTCGATGATGCCGGGCTGAACGATGTGCGGCTTCTCGGTGAGAAGCACGGCTGGGCCGTCGGCGACCGAGGAGTCGTGTGGCAATCGGCTGATGGCGGGGCCAGATGGAATCTGGTGCCCGTGCCCGTCGTTTGCTCGCTGCGGAGTGTGTGCTTCCTGACCAACCGCGTGGGATGGATCGTCGGCGGAGCAGTTCGCCGCCAGGGGAGCGACACCTATGGAGTCGTCCTGCAAACGACCGACGGCGGCGAGACCTGGGAGTCGACCGGGGGATCGAACCTTCCCCTGTTGCACGATGTGCAGTTCTTCGACTTGGATCAGGGAGTCGCGGTTGGCGAATCAAACAGCCAGTTTCCCACCGGGGTGCTGACGACGTCCGACGGCGGTAAGACCTGGACGCCCGTCACAGGCAAGGCGGGCGACGGTTGGCGATGCACGGCGTTCCTCGATCTGACGTCCGGGTTTGTCGCCGGGCGGTTGGGACGTTACACGTCTGTTTCCGCCGGAGCGGTGCAGCCGGCGCCGCCGGGTGCGAGCGGGTTACGAGGCATCGCTGATGTGACGATCGGCGCGGATTTTCGCGGCTGGCTCGTCGGGGATGGCGGGCTTGTTCTGCGAACGGAAACGGGCGGTGTCGCTTGGCGTCAGCCGGAAGGGGACTTCCCGCGCGAATTGCGAGACGTGATGGATTTTCACGCTGTGGCGACCGCGGACGATTCCGTGTGGCTCGCCGGACAGCCGGGGAGCGTGATCTGGCATTCGGCGGATGAGGGACAGACGTGGACGGCTCAGGAGACGGGAAACCCGCTGCCGCTGCAAGCAATCGCTTTCTCATCGCCCACGCACGGCTGCGCGGTTGGTGCGCTGGGACGGATTCTCCGGACGTCGGACGGTGGCAAGACGTGGGAGACGGTTTGCGGCGACGGGCGACGGGTCGCTCTGCTCGCCGTGCATGCCCATGAACGCCGCGTGTCGCTCAACCTGCCGACGAAATACGGCCACGAACTCGGTTATCGCACGGTCACCACGGTGGTCGCGCGGCGGGACATCGGACCGGACGGTGACGACGGACGCACACTCGACCTCCGTCTGCAACAGGCGATGACCGCAGCGGGTGGGTCGGATGCAAGCGTCGACTGGGCCTTTCCGATCGCGGCTCCCGGCCTCGAACGGGATCAAAAGGAGCTTGTGCACGAATGGGAACTGCTGACGGACAATCGTCTGCGCGAGAAGATGCTCGGCCGTCTGGTGGCGCAGCTGTGTGTGTGGCGTCCGGACGTCGTTATCATCGACAAGGCGGCTGAGGAGGATGCGGCGACAACCCTGCTGGCGGACGCGGTGCGGCTCGCCATCCGGCACGCGGCGGACCGGTCGCAGCATGCCGCGCTGCGTGAGAACTTGAAACTGCCCGCATGGAAGGTCAAGCGATTGTTTCACCGACAACCCGCAGGAAGCGGCGGCTCGGTTCGTCTCGAAGCGTATGAATTTCTGCCGCGGCTGGGCGCGTCGCTGACGATGGCGGCGGCCGAACCCTACCGTCTGCTGCGCGGAGAGAATGGGACGCTCGGCCAGGATGAAGCCTTCGTTCCCGTCAGCTTCACCGGATCCGCCGACGATGGGGCGGGCCAACCGAGAGGCTTGTTCACCGGATTGGGACTCACGCCGGGAAGTGACGCGCGGCGAGCGCTGTTGCCCATCGATGACGCGAATTTCGACCGGATGCAGCATCTGGCTCAGCAGCAGCGAAACTTCGCCGCCTACGCCGCACGCATGCTGGATGACCCGCGACATGCGGCCCAACTGGTCGGGCAGACGAAGGACATCATCGCCGGAGCCCCGCCCGAACAGGCGGCCGTCCAATTGCTCAATCTGGCCCGCGAATACCGCCGCCGAGGGGAATGGGACCACGCCCAGGCCGTGCTGGTCGAGTTGGCCGAGCACTATTCTCGAGAGCCGGCGGCGACTGAGGCAATGAGTTGGCTGCTGTCGTTTTGGGTGAGCGCAGAAGTCGGTTGGCAGCGATTGCGAAGCTCTTCCAGCATCGAGGCGTCGCGGAAGTCGACCGATGGCATCATCGTTCAGGCCGACCTACGGCGAGCCATCGAAGAATCGCGTGCGGAGCACTTCGGTGACGGCGAGCCAGCAGAGCCGACTTCGGAGCTCTCTCAGATTCAGCAAACATCGGTCGGCGGACAGTTGCGCGTGGGCGGCTCGCAGGACCAGCATGCGGCCAAACAGGAATCGTGGCTCACGAATGCCGAACGGCTCGTCAAGTCGCTCCGCCGGATTGCTCCCACAGAGGTTCTGACGCCGGACCGCCAGTTCCTGATCGCCGCGCTGCACCGCAAACAAAGCCACCCGGGAAAAGCCGACGAGGTCTATCGACGCTTCCTCAGCGAGACGGCCGACGGTCCGTGGAATCGGATCGCCGCCGGAGAGTTGTGGCTCACACAGCCGTCGGCCATTGCGGCACGTCCGACCGCCGTCTGCCGCCGCGCGGCGTCGCCGCCCGTGCTCGATGGGGTTCTGGATGACGCCTGCTGGCAACGCGCGACCGCCGTCAGCTTGCACAACGAGGCTGAGCACCGCCAAATGACCGGCCCCGTCACCGACGAGCCGGTTGAGATTAACCGGCCCAGCGTGAGATGGGCGTACGATGAGGGCTTCGTGTACATCGCCGCCCGGGTGCCTCGTGACACGTCGCTGCCGCCTGACCGACCGCAGCTTCCGGGCCGCACTCACGATGCCGATCTGTCGCGACATGATCGACTGTCGTTCGCGATCGACACCGACCGCGATTATGCGACCTTCTATGAGATTGAAGTCGACCAGCGGGGTTGGTCGGCTGACGCCTGCTGGGAAAACCGGGCGTGGAATTGCCGGCGGTTCATCGCGGCGAAGGGGGACGATCGCGAATGGCGGATTGAGATGGCGATCCCGTTTCAGGAACTCGTGCGGTCCCCGCCGAGGTCCGGTGAAACCTGGGCCGTCGGCATCGCGCGGGTAATGCCGACGATCGGCGTGGAGAGTTGGACTCACCCGGCCGGATCAAGGCCGCGCCCGGAAGGCTTCGGCCTGCTGCGGTTCGAGTAGGGACGATTTCAAAGCCCGTCCAACGCGACCGGGGCTGAACGCGGTCGTGTACACAGGCGGGTAGCACGGGTTGTCCCAACCCGTGTCGCAACGCGACAAGAAGCCTGTGGTTGAATATCGCAGTCAACGACAGGCTTCCTGCCGCTGCGACACCGGTTGGGACAGCCGGTGCTACCCCTGTTGCGAGAAGGACAACCGGTCACGGTAATTTGCGGTTCCCTTCTGCGGGATCAGCGTCCCGACCTCGCCGCGCCGTCGACGCGTGGTTATGCTGGGGGCATGGAGAACATCTCTCACCATTCGTTGTTGTACGTCACCGCCGAAAGCCGTGAGGAAGCGCTCGCCATTGGGCGGGAACTCGTGGAGGAGCGGCTGGTCGCCTGTGCCAACATCCTGGACGGCATGACATCGGTGTACTTCTGGAAGGAGCAAGTCGAGCAATCCGAGGAGGCCGTGCTGCTGCTGAAGACGCAGCAGTCGCTGGTCCCCCGGGTCATCGACCGCGTGCAGGAGTTGCATTCCTACGATTGTCCCTGCGTGTTGGCGCTCCCCATTCGGGCGGGCAATCCGGAGTTTCTGCAGTGGATCACCGACGAGACCATTGCCGCGGCTCCCCCGCCGGTCGCCTAGCTCAGTCGCCGAATACCGCCCGTCGTGCAAGACCATTGTGTCATCCCGATAACTCTGAACTCACACCTGGATTGATCAGCCGAGGACTCCCGTGACCGACTCATCTTCTTTCACTCCCGTGCTGCCGGGGATTGTGCCCCCCATGATCACCCCCCTGGCCGGACTGGACGAATTGGACCACGACGCGCTGCAACGGCTCATCGAGCATATTCTGGGGGGCGGCGTCCACGGGCTGTTCGTGCTGGGCTCGACCGGAGAGGCCCCCAGTCTGTCGGGGCGGCTCCGGCGGGAAGTCGTGGAACACTCCGTGAAGCTGGTGAAGGGCCGCGTGCCGCTGCTCGTCGGCGTGACGGACACCTCTTTCACGGAGGCGTTGGAACTCACGCGTTTCGCCGCCGACCAGGGAGCCAGCGCGGTCGTCATCGCGCCGCCCTACTACTTCCCGGCGCATCAGGACGACCTCAAGCGCTACTTCACGGAGTTCGCTGCCGAGTCGCCGCTGCCGGTGATTCTGTACAACATCCCCAGCCACACCAAAGTTGACATCTCGCTGGAAACGGCGGAGCGGCTCATCGAGGTGCCCAACATCGTCGCGTTCAAGGACAGCTCGGGCAACATGCTGTTCTACAACCGGCTGCTCGAACTGGCAGCCCGGCGGCCCGGCTTCCCGGTCTTCATGGGGCCGGAGGAGCTGCTCGGCGAGTCGGTGCTGATTGGCGGCAGCGGCGGCGTGTGCGGCGGGGCCAATCTCGTCCCCTCGCTGTACGTCGAACAATACGACGCAGCCGTCGCCGGCGACCTGCAGCGCGTCCACCGGCTGCAACAACGGCTGCTCCGCATCTCCAGCAAAATCTACGGCGTCGGCGACGCGCCGTCGGGGTATCTCAAAGGACTCAAATGTGCCCTGTCAGTCGTCGGCCTCTGCAGCGACCGCATGGCCGAGCCGCTCTACTCACTGGGCGACAAGAAACGTCAGCAGATCGCCCAAAACCTCGACGACCTGGAACTCACCCTGGAAACCTCCGCCACCTGACGACAACCCCCGGTTGCTCGCCAACCGGCGGCAGCGGCAATCGTTGGCCGTCGAACGACATCGCAAACATCACTTCGCCGGCTTGCCCGGCAGGACGTGCAGGTCGAACGTGCCGATGATGAGGGGGTCGAAGGGATGGCGGACGCCGTTGGAATCTCGCCGACTGGTCCGATGGAGAACGACGCGGACCCGGTAGTCCCCGCGGATGTGGGGAATCCACGTCTTGCCGGTCCAGGACATCACGTTGTTCTGATCAACTCTGGCTCCCGAGAGAACTGTGTATGCCGTCACCCGACCGTCACCGAGTGACGATCGGCGCACAATCTCCAGACCGAGCGACGCGCGGAGCCGCTCCGGATGCTTCCTCGGCTCACCCCATTTTCTGGTGGGGTCTGAGATTTGAAAGCGACCCGGCACGCAGTCCGCTTCGATCTTGACCTTCACAAACTGGGACCAATTAAAAGTGGGCGTTTCCTTGAGCGCGTCGAAGTCGCCCAACTGCACCGACCGGAGCGTCGCCAGCGAGGTGTCGATCGTCTCAGCGGCATCCGGAGGCTCTGCGTGATTATCGTAGATGGCCCAGTCGACCTGCGTCATCTGGTAGCCGCCGACGGCCAACGCGAGAAACGACACGATCCCCGCGAGCCGTCCCGCCGTCAGTGCGTCACGGATTCTCCACCATTGATCGTGCCAAGCGCCCAAAACACCTCCCTGTCGATCGAGTTGCTGATAAAGCTCACACTCCCATCAAGAAACAGCACATGGGCACCCCCCTCATGCTGGCTGCTCGGGCCCGACGGTCCATCACTCACGCCCTCCTCTCTGAACCTCGCCTCGCTTGGACCATTCTGTGTGAACGGCCAGTTGTTCGGCGGCAACAGGTGGTTGTACCTCGGCTCATTGCCCACATAGAGCGTATTTCCCCAATAAAACCACGCCTGTTGTGCAACCGCCCTGACCTCAGCCGACGCGGAGTGTGCAGCAAGTTCGCGCAGTTCCGAAGGACCGAACAGCGTCAACGTCTTCCATGGGTATCGCAGCGGATTTTTCCGACCCTGTTCTTCGGAGACTTGGCCGAGATTCGGAAGCAGGACCAGACGTTCGGAGAAAATGGCAGTGTTGGAGAGACCATCCGTGATTTCCCGAAAGTGGCGTTTTTTGCCCCAGAGCTGCAAAGATGCGCCTCCCACTGACGGTCCGGCGTTGATCGCATAACTCAACTCCATTTCACCGGGATTCAGCAGAGAGTCGGAAGGACAGGTATACGCCGCAGGGCTGCTCACATTCGACAGACTCACGAACTCCTGGTTACTGAACGCCTCGTCTTTCCGTTCCAGTTCCTCCCACAGCGGCCTGTTATCCATGTGTGGGAGGATGACTCTGAGCGGTTTCGTTGTATCCAGGTATCCATGCTGGTCATAAAACGAGTGAATCGCTATTCCGATCTGATGCAGGTTGTTTCGACACTGGGTCCGCCGCGCCGCCTCACGAGCCGATTGAACGGCCGGCAGCAGCAGGCTCATCAACACAGAGATGATACCGACCGCCACCATCAATTCGATCAATGAGAATCCCCAATGAATGGGTCGAATCGGTGATCGGACAGATGGTCTCATCAACGTATTCCCTCATTGGCCAGAAGGTGCCAAGCGCATGGGCGTTGGTGAACGCGGTGCGTTCAGTTCGTGTGAAACGGTGAACAAGGTTCAACATCCACCGCACACCCCAAACGCATCGTCGATCAACGACTGCACATCCTACCAGACTCCGCATCGTCGGGAAGATCAGCTTCTCCGTAAGCGGCCCAGTGGGTGCATTCCCCACTTTGCGGTTGGCTTGAAATATGCACAATGGCTGTGTCTGTGAGATCGGTGAGATTTCACCAAACCTGGAAACGCACGGAGGCGGGATCATGGATGATCGACTGCGGCGGGAGGTTTTTGAGTTGA